>JAATGJ010000127.1 GCA_015654695.1 Chitinophagales bacterium
GTGATAATACCGGCTGTCCGGCAAAATTTTTATCTTTACTCATCTGCTATGTTTGTAGTGTGGTAACTCAAACATAACTAATATGGGTGGTTCTAACGAACTGCCCGTTTTTATTTATAATTTAGTCGGACAATAGTGATTTCGGTTGTATCTTGAAATGCAATGAAAAAAGCTTCGCTTTACTGGCCATTAATACTTGCATTGGCCTGTATCAAATTTACCCTCCCATTTTTCTTACAATCCCCGATTTTTGAATTACAGCGGGATGAATATTTATATTACCAGCAGGGCTTGCATTTTGACTTTGGCTATTTAGAAAACCCGCCTCTTCTTTCCTATCTCGGCATGATCTCGTCATGGCTTGGCGGTTCCATCTTCTGGATCAAGTTCTGGCCCTGCCTGTTTGGCTCAGCTACTTTGATTATTACCTGCCTTATCACGGCAGAACTGGGGGGCAAAAGGTTTGCACAGTTTCTTGCAAGCCTGGGGATAATAACCGGGGCCTACATGAGGGTCCATTTTCTTTTCCAACCCAATTTCCTGGATATTTTCTTCTGGACTCTGTCTTTATATTTTATCATCCGCTATATCAATAACAAGCGAATAAATTGTCTATACTGGTTTGCTATAAGTATTGGGCTGGGTTTCTGGGGCAAATACTCAGTTATATTTATTACAGGAAGCATTCTGCTATCGCTGTTGTTATCACCACACAGGAAAATTTTTGCTGAAAAAAAGTTTTACTTCGCTGCACTGATCACTTTGCTGATTATACTACCAAATGTGTGGTGGCAATACTCGAATAACTGGCCATTGGTACACCACATGAAGGAACTTCAGGAAACACAACTCAGGTTTACTAACCCGTTTGACTTTTTGAAAAGTCAACTGATGATGCTGATTGCAGTCGCAGTAGTCTGGATAGCAGGTCTTGTGTGGTTACTGAAACAAAAACAATGGCGCTTTCTTGCTTACACGTATTTCTTTGTAATCATCCTGCTTATTTTGGGAAGGGGTAAAAATTATTATTCTCTCGGCATTTATCCTATGCTACTGGCTGCGGGTGCCGTGATCTGGGAACAGTGGACACAAAAAAGATATTGGATACGCTATACTGTCAGCATCCTGATCATTGGATTTACATGGGTAATTCTTCCAATGCTGTTACCCACCTGGCAACCGGAAAAGCTGGCTGATTTCTATAAGCGAAATGGCATCAAACATAAATGGGAAGATCAGAAAGATCATGAGCTGCCACAGGATTTTGCTGACATGCTGGGTTGGAAAGAACTGGCAGAAAAGTCTGAAACATTTTTCAATACCCTTCCTGATTCAACAAAATCCAATACTATTATTTATTGTAGGAATTACGGACAGGCAGGTTCATTGAAATTTTATGGAAAAGAATTGTACTTTAAAAATAAAGTCATTAGTGATAATGGTTCCTTTCTTCTCTGGATACCTGGCCGGCTATGGATGAAACATCTTCTTTTTATAGGTAAGCAAATGCCTGACAACGACGATGAAGTATTTCAGCATTTTGAAAAGGTAACGGTTATTGATTCAGTTACCTATCCGCTGTCAAGGCAATTAGGAAACAAAATTATTTTCTTTGAAAATATTGATTCTGCCGGATTGAGAATAGCCACAGAAGGATTGAGAGAATTAAAGAAAGAATTCAACCAGTGAATTCTTTACATTTGAATACAGAACAGCAGGTGATATGAACAGACCCGTCAGAGTTTTAGTTGCTAAAGTAGGATTGGATGGCCATGATCGCGGCGCCAAGGTTATCGCTACAGCATTAAGAGATGCCGGTATGGAAGTGATCTATACCGGTCTGCGGCAAACTCCTGAAATGGTAGTGAATGCTGCTTTACAGGAAGACGTTGATGCAATTGGGATCAGCATTCTTTCCGGTGCGCACATGACCATTTTCCCCAAGATCATTCACCTGATGAAAGAAAAGGGACTGAATGATGTGTTGCTGACCGGTGGTGGCATTATCCCTGAAGATGATATGCAGCAATTAAATGAAAAAGGTGTCGGCAAACTTTTTCCTCCCGGCACTCCTACCGGTGAAATAGCCGGTTATATAACAGCTTGGGTAAAAGAAAACCGCTCCTTCTAACTACACAGATAATTCCCGTTCCAATCCACAGAAATCATCAACTGGCTCCGGTTTACAGGCTAAAAGCCGGTAGTGCATTTTTATTCCATCACTCCATCTCCTGATTTCTGCAGTTCGTTTAACAAATCCTGCCATTCACTAACCGTGCCCGTGACAGCCGGTCTCTCCTTTTTATCTTCGTCTTCCAATCAAAAAAAAAGACCAGAAATTTTAAACCATGAAACAATTTTTAGTACAGCACCGCAACAGCATCCTGGCAAAGGCGCTGTATTCTTCCGCCACGATCTCCTTATTTCTTTACATTATCATCCGTGTGTTTTCTTTCGAATTTCCCATGTCGTGGATAGAAGAGATCATGCTTTTTATCAAAGTTACTTTTACCGGAACTTTTATGATGTCGCTCGCCACTGTAGGCTGCGCCGGTTTGTACCGGGCATTTGAAAGAATGAAGCGTTATAAAAAAGCCGCATAGTTTCAAACAGGATCGTATTACCTATTTTTGAAAAAAAATAGGTATGTACACTACCCTGCTTGTTCAAACGGAAAATGGTATCTGCACCGTTACCATTAATCGCCCTGAGAAACTGAATGCGCTGAATAAAGCTGTATTTGACGACCTGGATACGATAGTGGACGACATACAGCATAACCCCGATATCAAATCCGTGATCATTACCGGCGCTGGTACAAAAGCATTTGTAGCAGGGGCAGATATAACAGAGTTTAACGGGTTTACCAAAGAACAAGCCAAAGCATTGGCTAAACGGGGACAGGATATATTTTTCAAAATTGAAACTTCCTCCAAACCTATAGTGGCTGCGGTAAATGGTTTTGCATTAGGTGGTGGTTGCGAACTGGCGATGGCCTGTCATTTTCGTGTAGCATCAGACAATGCAAAGTTTGGCCAGCCGGAAGTCAATTTAGGTTTGATCCCCGGCTATGGCGGCACACAACGTTTAGTACAGTTAGTGGGAAAAGGTAAAGCCCTGGAACTATTGATCTCGGCGCAGATGATAGATGCCCATGAAGCCAAACAATACGGGCTTGTTAACTATGTAACCACACCAGAAAGTTTACTGCAAAGAACAAAAGAGATTCTTACCATTATCAACTCCAAAGCTCCTTTAGCTGTTGCAGCTTGCATCAAAGCTGCTAATGCTGTATTTGATGAAACAAAAGATGGTTATCATGCCGAGATTGAAGAATTCGGCAACGCTTTTGCCACAGAAGATATGAAAGAAGGTACGGCTGCTTTCTTAGAAAAAAGAAAAGCGGATTTTAAAGGCAAATAAAAGCTTGCTTAAAAAGAATGAATGGGGAAAACACGGATCACTTTTACAAACCTGCTTTTATAATAATTTTCAAAGGTCGTGATCACAACACCCCTTGCTTTGCCGGAAGTAGAATGAATAAATGACAGTTCGCCGTTTCTGTTACTCACAACAATACCCATGTGACCTACTGTTCGTATAGTACTATCAGTGCCTGTAAATAAGATCAGGTCTCCCGGTTTAGCCTTAGTGAAAGATATATCATCACCTACATCCGTAAAATCTGCCGATGACCGGGGAACAGCAATTTTAAAATGATTAAATACATACGTAATAAATCCTGAACAATCAAACCCCGCCGCAGGATCAATGGAAGCATATTTATAGGGAATTCCTATTAGTGTTTTTGAATAACCCACCAGGTCCGCAGGTTTCGTTTTGCCCGTTTCAATTATTCCTGCCAACTGGTTCTTTACAGTTTGCGGGATGGGCTTATCAATATTTGCAGAAACACGCCTGCTTACCGAAGGTATTGTGTCTATACCAGTTGAAATCGTTGATTCATTTTCAGTATGAAGGCAACTGCCAAAAATGATCCAAAGAGCAGATGGTAAAAAAATATTTTTGATAATGATCTCATGGTAATACATAGGGACAACCGGCTTAATCCTGTTAAACTGCAAACATTGTGCCCCGTAGTTTTTTCTGATACCTGTTATTCTAATACAAGCCTGAACAAGCCTGTCTTTACTTAATCACAGATTTTACCTCTTCAGCTATGGGATGATCCGCTTTAAAAATATACCCCAATATTTTAGCCATTGTTTGAGCAAACTGTTTTTGATACAATTGCGTATTATCTTTTACTTCTCCTGTTGCTTTTGTATCCGGGCCTAACACGGCAAACCAAATTTCATGGGAATCCTGTATGCTGCTGCCATGACTTGTCCATTCTTCTTTTTTACCATCGCCCCTGCCATGATCCACTGTAATAAAAAGGGAAGTTTTATTCCTGTATTGAGGATCGCTTTGCACAAAGTCCCATAACTGTTTTATCCATGTATCTACCTGCCGCGCTGCATCCAAGTAAGAACGGTGCATTCCTGCATGAGCCCATTCATCTGTTTCACCATAAGCGATGTATAATACTTTAGGCTTTCTTGTCTCCAGCCATTCTATAGCAGCATAGTGAGTAAATACATCAAGACACTCATCTTCCAGCCAGGGCTTATGAGAGTCTTTCAGCATCGCATTGATCAGTTTTTCTTTATCAGTTGGACTTTTGCCGCCGACAGTATCAAAAGCTGATATAACCGGCACACCGCTGCGTTGCTCATTTAATATCCTGTCAAATGCATTCCAGGCGCCAAAGGCAGCCACTTTTCCTTTCAGCTTTGGTTGCGTGTTAAAAAACTCCAGTACTGTCACATTAGGATTAGGAGGATAGCTGTTTGAATTGATCGCTGTGTCTGCATAGCCTGTCATGATCTCGCTATAGCCGGGATAAGAGAACCAATACGGATTGGCATTATCTACTTTATTGCCCAATACCCTGTTGCCATAGATCTGTCCTTTTGATTCGATAGTACTCCATAAAAAAGGCATCAGCTTTTTTCGTCTCTCACTTTCATTATCGCTCCAATAGGTTTTATAAATATAATCACTGTCCCCCTGGTTGAATTTTTTATTGTTAGCAATAGCAGAATCCATTCCTTTAAAAACATCCTGCCAGCGGAGGCCATCTGTTGTGATGATAATTATATTCTCTGTTTTGTTTTGTGCCTGCAAAAGGCAGCTCACTAAAACAAAAACCGCAAGAAATATTTTACGCATGGATGATATTGTATTTTATAATCAATGAAATAAAATAGAGGCTGGAAGTTCTTCTTTTTTTCCCGCTTCCTGTTGCAGTAACACTTTCAGGTCATTACCACCACCACTATCATAATAGGTTACTTTTATTTTGTGCCAGCCTTTTTTTAATGCCGCCTTACCGCTTTTTTCCTCTGCCCCATGATTGCCATCATTATCCACTACTTCTGTATCCTCTATATACAATTTACTTCCATCATCTGATACTGTATAAAAAGTATAAAAGCCATCTTTATTTATTTTTATATACCCTGAAAACTCAAAAGCGAATTTTTCATTCCGTTGTTTTTTGGCCAGGGAAATTACACCGGTGATACCTTCACTAACCATCGCTGTTGTAAAGGAAGAAATCAAATTGATATTCATTTCCGGTTGATAATATTTAAAAGCAATGCCCGGTTTGAGATTATTGGTTTTAACCGCGTTCATCCAGTCATATTTTATTACTTGTTGCATGGCGCTACCGCTTGGCAAACTGCCGGTCAGAAAAGTTTTTGCTTTGACAATACTGGTCGTATTAACGGTAAATGGCCCTGTATATACTGCAGAATTTGCAGATGGCTCTGTTCCGTCAGTAGTATATCGTATAGCTTCATTGTTTGTCGCACTAAGGGAAATAACCGGATCTTTCCCGTTCTTACTATACTCCACTTTGATTACCGGCTTTTGGGAAAACATTCCATAATTACTGACCTTAAGAGCATAAGCATACGGAGCTTTTATTTTATTAGGATTGTATTCCGGCAACGTTATTACCGTGTTGTTACCATCTGTCTTCCAGTTCAGTTTTTCTTTAGTTGATAAAAAATGGATGTTTGCATCCGCAGGCAAGTTAATACCCTGTAATACTATTTCTTTATTATCCGGGTACTTGGGTAAGATCGCATACAATGAATTTGTTGCCGCATTATACGTATAAAAAACTTCTTTCACTGCAAAACCCGGATCAGGATCAACTGTAATCTTCAGGAGCATATCACCACTCCGGTCTTTATAGTCCTTTCTGCCTTTACTCCATTGGCTGCTTTCCTTCCATCTTGAAGTGCCATATATCGCTTCACCATTTATCTTCAGCCATTCGCCCATCTCCAGCAAACGTTCCTGCATGATGGGGGGTATCTTTCCATGTTCATCCGGGCCAATGTCCAGTAAAAAATTTCCGCCACGACTTACTTTATCAATCAACTGCAGTATCAATGATTGAGTAGAATTATAATCCCAGGAATCTTCTTCCCTGTTATACCCATAGCTGAATCCCATTCCCCGGCTTTCTTCCCAGTAATGATCTTCAAAATCAAGATCAGGCTGGTATTCGGGTGTATAGATTCCCGCATGTTTGAAACGGATACCTGATCCCCAGCGATCATTCACGACAATCTTATCCTTCACCGGGCTTTCATTATATAGCCAGGTAAGAAATTCCTGCGACTTCCAGGTTTCTGCCGTTGCATCCCAGTCGCCATCCGTCCAAAAAACATCCGGCTGATAATTATTGACCAGGTCTTTCATCTGCGGCCAGGTATGTTCGGCTGCAAATTTTTCCGGATCGCTTTTCCACAATGGATTGAACCATTCATACAATGAATAATACATACCTGCATGAACAGAAGTTTTTCTTACGGCTTTGAAAAGATCGCCTAACAGGTCCCTTTTAGGGCCGATATCCACGGCATTCCATTTAAAACCCCATGTTTTATCAGCTTCTTTACTGGGCCATAGTGTATAACCGTCATGATGTTTGGACGTCAGCACAATATATTTCGCACCGGATTGTTCAAAAACTTTTGCCCATTCATCAGGATTAAATAATTCTGCTTTGAAATCATTGGCCAGGTCATAATAGCTGCGGTCACCAAATTTCGCTTTATGAAATTTCATCCTGGCTGAATCAGTGGTTTGCAAACCATTCTGGTACCATTCCGCATAATTGCCTTTGGTACTCCAGCCCGGCACGGCATACACACCCCAGTGAATGAAAACACCAAACTTTGCATCTTTGAACCATTGGGGCGTAGGTCTTGCATCAAGGCTTTCCCAGTTAGGCTGGTATGGCTGTCCTGAAGCATAAAGCACCGCCAGTAATAAACAAAGGGTAATATTTCTTCTCATGTGTTATAAAGTTTGTTCGTTTAGTTTATCCAATGGATTAAGAATATATGTTAGCAGGCTATTGTCTTTTCTTAACTCAACCACCCGGAAACCTTTGTAATCCGTTCCCCAGTTACCACCAAAATGAGCATCGAAAATAAAAGGAATGTTATTCTTCATTTTAATGTTGTCTTCATCATGATCATGCCCGTTGAAAACAGCACGTACATTTTTGTACTTTGAAAGCAAATCAAAAAATTCAGGGCAATCCACTGCATTCTTCGTCTGCTTCACCGGGTTGATATGTATGAAGATAAAAATATTCTTCTGCTCCCTGTGTTCTTCGAGTTTTTGTGAAAGCCAGCCCAGATCGGGGCATAGATAAGTCCCTTTTTCATCAGAAGTTGTACCGATAAGTATCGTATTTTTCTTAATACTGAAATCAAGGTTTACCGGCATATTCCAGATTGCTTCCCACTCTGAAGTTGTAACATGATCATGGTTGCCCTGGCTTACGTAATACTTAACGGCTAATTTGTCTAATGCCATCTTCGCCTCGCTATACCATTTTTTGTCATCATGAATAATATCGCCATTGACAACACAAAAGTCAAAAACCTTTTGTTGGTGATTATGATTGATAGTTTCTACGAGGTCTGCAAAATTTTTTGCAGAGTCAGTATCTTTCTGTCCATAATGACCATCGGAAGCTACGGCAAACCGAATCAAAGGTTTCCTGGCCATTAGTTCTTCGTACCCGTCAGTTACAGATATGATCTTGCCGCTGCTTAAAACCAGCAGTGCGGAAGAGGCTTGTTTGATAAAATCGCGGCGGCGCATAGGCAACGTATTTATGGAATATTCAGCTAAAAGTAAACCTTACCGGCAACATGACATTTATCATATAAAACAGGGCAGTCATTTGCCTGTATGAATGTACATTTGCGGAGCAAAAAAATCATTCAACTTATATTAATTTCTGGTTATGGAATTCAGGATCGAAAAAGATACGATGGGAGAAGTAAAAGTGCCTGCTGACGCTTACTATGGCGCTCAAACCCAGCGCAGCATTGATAATTTTAAAATAGCCCAGGATATAAACCGGATGCCAAAAGAGATCATCCGGGCATTTGCCTACCTGAAAAAGGCGGCGGCGATTACCAATTATGAAGCTGGTGTTTTGCCAAAAAATAAATCGGTCCTGATCGGTAAAGTATGTGATGAGATATTAAAAGGAAAATTAGATGATTATTTTCCACTGGTAGTATGGCAAACCGGCAGTGGTACGCAAAGCAATATGAACGTGAATGAAGTGGTCGCTTACCGCGGCCATGTATTAAAAGGCGGGAAGCTGACGGATAAAGAAAAATTTCTTCATCCGAATGATGATGTGAACAAATCCCAGTCGTCAAATGATACTTTTCCTACAGCGATGCATATTGCTGCTTACAAAATACTGGCGGAAGTAACGATACCGGGAATCAAAAAACTCAGGGATACGCTGGCGAAGAAAAGCAAGCAATACATGAAAGTGGTGAAGATCGGAAGAACGCATTTCATGGATGCTACGCCATTAACAGTGGGACAGGAATTCAGCGGTTATGTGTCTCAACTGGACCATGGGTTAAAAGCCATTAAAAATACCTTAGCGCATTTAAGTGAACTGGCATTAGGCGGAACCGCTGTCGGGACCGGCATCAATACACCTCCCGGTTACTCAGAAAAAGTGGCTAAACATATTGCATCGTTGACAGGACTTCCTTTTGTTACTGCAGAAAATAAATTTGAAGCATTGGCAGCACATGATGCAATTGTTGAGGCTCATGGTGCATTAAAAACAATAGCAGTAAGCCTGATGAAAATAGCCAATGATATCCGCATGTTGTCTTCCGGGCCAAGAAGTGGCATTGGAGAAATCTTTATCCCGGATAATGAACCGGGTTCTTCTATCATGCCGGGAAAAGTAAATCCTACTCAATGTGAAGCGCTGACGATGATCGCCGCACAGGTAATGGGTAATGATGTTACCATTGGCATCGGTGGTTCAAATGGTCATTTTGAACTGAATGTATTTAAACCTGTCATGATCTATAATTTTTTACATAGCGCGAGATTAATTGGTGATGGTTGTGTAAGCTTCAACGATAAATGTGCTGTTGGTCTTGCGCCTATTGAAGCCAATATTAAAAAACATGTTGATAATTCGCTGATGCTGGTAACATCCCTCAATACTAAGATCGGTTATTATAAAGCCGCGGAGATAGCTCAAAAAGCGCACAAAGAAGGAACAACGCTGAAAGAAATGGCGGTTAAGCTCGGCTATGTAACCCCTGCACAATTTGATGAATGGGTGGTGCCGGCGAATATGGTGGGTAAGATCAAATGACCTGCCGGGATCTTACTATAAATACGGGTCAATCCGTAAAATTCCTATCGTAAAAAAGGAGAATCAGCAGTATTTCTCTTTTTTACTTCTTAAAACTTGCAATACTGCCCGGCATCATGCTATTTTAGTGCTTGTAATCTGGATACTCTTTTTCTTTTAAAAACAACTAATCCATACACTATGAAAAGTACGGCGAAGCCATCTCTTTATTTTTCTGCCTATCCATTAAAGGCTATCAAAGAACCTTCCACAACCAACAACCTTCCTGACTCACCTTATTTAAGAGCATTGCTTTCAGGAAAAACAAAAAGCAGCAATAGCAATAAGGCAAGGGTGTTTTCGATAAACAATTCATACAAGGGACTGTCCGTCCAGGTTCCGTTTGACACAGACAAATTGCCCGGGGATATTGAATTGACAGAAAAAGACTGGTTCAAAAACTACGAGTAAAACCGCTGAGCATAAATATAGACCTGGTGCCCTGTCCGGGGCACTTTTTTTTCTTCAGAACAAGCATTATCGCGATCTGGATGAATTGGATATCTCCTATTGGAAATCAATGAGTAATCATCCATGGCTGGTAGTAATACGAAGGTAAACATCTATTGACATGAATGGGTGGGTAGTTTATTTTAGTACTACCAAAAATTCGTCTTTTGAAAACAATTATACCTGCTGTAATAAACATACCGGATCGTGCTGCTTTATTGAGGTATTTTTTTTTCTCAATATTCATTTCTTTTCTTATTATTTCAACCCAGTCATTCTCTCAAACAGTAACGACAGGTAAAAGTTATATTAATATATCACGCCCGAATGGCGGTACTTTTTTACCAGGCGATACAATAGAAGTGAGAGCTACCATCGCTGTCACAGGAGGAAGCAATACAGCGGCCACCAGGATTAATTCAATCCGTTATAACGATACGATCAACCTCGCCAAATTAACATATTTGCCGGGTTCCTTAAAAATGCTGTCTAACGAAGGGCGTGTGCAAAGATCATTTGCCGATCCCGCTGATACTGATTCCGCTCATATTGACCTTGCTACAGGACGGTTGCGTTTCAATATTGGGGCCACTTCGGGAGCCGCCAATGTAACTACCCAGGGCAATGGCATTGTTAATTCAGGATTTTTATGGGGTGCCCTGTGGCCCAGCTTTTATGGTGGTACCTGCATTAGAGTATATGTCTATAGAGCGCAAATCAGAAATACGCCTGCTATTGTTGCTATTGACACTACTGTGATTTTGAGCGCCGGCAATTTCAGGTACCGCATAGGCAATCTTGCTGTGGACTCGATCTCTAATTTTCCCCGGTACCTGATCAAAATTTCCCCTGATTACGGTTTATGCAGTAATTCTATTGGAGGCAATGCTATACTGGGGGAGTCAGGTGGTACATTTGGATCAGGTGCTGCGCAAAACCGGGCTGGCGGAACTACGTTTGTTCCTCTTCCTTATACTTTCGTAAACTTTGGAGCCAATGCTCCTAATGATAATTTCTATGGCCTGGCTAACCGCACCAGTGCCAATGGAAGTACTAACCCCAATATTGCTTATCCCAATGCCGCCAGGGTGTTTGGAGTATGGGATATTATCGGTGATCATACCGGCGCTGCGATTCCTTCACAGGGAAATCCTCCCACCAATACAGGCTATGCTGTTATTATTAATGCCAGCTACCAGACAAACAGGGCCTTTACACAAAACATTACCGGTTTGTGTGAAGAAACATATTATGAGTTCTCGGCCTGGTTCAGGAATATATGCCGGCGTTGTGGCTGCGATTCCAGCGGAAAAGGAGCTGGGCAGACTGGCTTTATACCCAGCCCCGGCAATGATTCTTCCGGGGTAAGACCCAATCTTACTTTCCAGATAAACAATGAAGATTTGTACACCAGTGGCAACATCGCTTATTCCGGTCAATGGGTAAAAAAAGGGTTTGTTTATAAAACAAAGACCGGGCAAAATTCTATGACCGTAACCATCCGGAATAATGCACCCGGCGGCGGTGGTAATGACTGGGCCATTGATGATATCAGCGTATCCACCTGTCTGCCTAATATGAAATATTCTCCTTCCATTACTCCTAGTGTATGCCGGGGTGGTTCCCTGACTATATATGATACGGTGAGATCTTTTTTTAATAACTATGTATTTTATAAATGGCAGCGAAGCACCAATGGCGGAGGATCATGGACAGATGTAACCGCACCCATAGGGCCGGTTATTCCTCCTGGCTTGTCCTGGAATGGAACTGCCTGGCAATATGTAACTTCCTATACCATCCCACCGGCCAATACTACCGTGGCAAATTCAGGAGATCTGTACCGGGTGGTTGTCGCTACTTCCATAACTAATCTCGGTGACCCGAACTGCCGGTCCACAGACCCAAGTACAATCGTGACACTTACCGTGATAGACTGTGGGGTGCCTTTAGATACCCGGCTTATAGCATTCAACGGAAATGTCATCAATAATAAAGCAATGCTCAAATGGACGACAACGCTTGAGAACGGACCCATATCTTTTGATATAGAAAAAAGCATCAACGGTACAGCTTACAGCCAAATCGCAACGGTAAGTGGTTATACCAATCCCGGCGCTTCACAAAACAATTATACGTTCACTGATCCTGAAGATATAAACGGTAAAGTATATTATCGCATAAAAATGCGGAACCCTGACAACCTGTTTAGCTATTCAAGAACGTTACAGTTATCCACCGGTATTGATAATTTCGCTTTTGTATCTGTTATCAACCCGTTTAGCCACGAACTGTTATTTGATGTTTCTTCAGCAAGGGATGGGCTGGCTAAAGCAGAACTAACAGACCAGTTCGGCAATCCGATAAAAAGAAGATCATTTGATATCAGGGAAGGAGTAAACCAGTTATCCTTTGATAATACCGGCGCATTGCCTGTGGGCATTTATATACTCAGGCTGCAACTGGAAGGCAAAGTAATTTATAAGAAAGTAATGAAACAGAATCATTGATCTGTATAAAGAAGCAATTCCCTCTTAAAGCACTTCTACTTTATCACTTATTTCAGCGTTGGTAACAACCGGGGTATTTTCTTCTGCTTTATGTTTTTTGAAAAACCTTTTTTGAAAAAGCAGCAGTGTAATAACTCCTGTTGAAATAGAAGCATCGGCTATATTAAAAATAGGGCTGAAGAATACAAAATCATCTCCGCCTACAAAAGGCAGCCATGACGGAAAGGTTGACTTGATAATCGGGAAAGATAACATGTCCACGACCCATCCATGCAAAAACCCTGCATAACCATGAGCGGGAAACATTTTGGCTACATGCGAATAATCACTCTCTTCAAATAACAAACCGTAGAACATACTATCTATCAGGTTGCCTAATGCCCCGGCATAGATCAACGCTGCGCAAACAATAAACCCACGGCTGTAATTTTTCTTAACTATTTTTCCAAGATACCAAGTACCGAATATTACAGCAGCGAGGCGGAACAGCGTGAGTGTCATTTTACCCCAGTTACCGCCAAACTCCCAGCCCCATGCCATTCCTTTATTTTCAATAAAATAAAGCTGGAACCAGTTCAAACCTGTAACGCCGGTATTGCCATACGGATACGAAGTTTTGATCCATATCTTCAGCGCCTGGTCTCCAAAAATGATCAGGGCAATTATGAGAACGACATATCTGAGTTTCACCGGAGTAATTTAGGAAGCAAATATAGTACAGCAGGGTGAAAAGGATAAAAAGTTGATCAGGTCATGGGTTGATCTGCATTAAAACCGGCTATCCATCCGGGATAAATTAACAAATCTTAAAAGTTTCACCTGGCAATTCTACATTGATCAATCAACCTTCAACCAATTACCGCCCTTTATTCTTCAAAATATACCCGCTTTACCCTTTGGGAAATAGTTGTCATTATTTCGTAGGGTATTGTACCCGCCCATTCTGAGAGCTGCTGAACAGGCAGTTCTTTTCCAAAAATGACCACTTCATCTCCTTCCCTTACATTTTCAATACCGGTTACATCAATCATTGTCATATCCATACAAACAGAGCCGATAACAGGAACGAGTTTTCCTTTCAGCCACATTTTTCCATTACCATTTCCAAGACGTCTTGAAAAGCCATCTGCATAACCGATACGAATAGTAGCAATAACAGAATCCTTCTTTACAACGCCTTTGCGATTATAGCTCACCGATTCACCTGCTTTAAGGTGTTTGATCTGGGCAATAGTTGATTTTAATGTAGCGACAGGTTGCAGCTCCTGCTGGTGAGTAACGGCGCTATCTATTCCATACAGACCTATACCAAGCCTTATCATATCCAGGTGTAACTGTGGAAGCCTGAAAATGGCTCCTGAATTAGCTATATGTTCTGTGAAAGAATAGCCAAGTTTTTCTTTGATCACCGAGACAGCCTGCTTGTACCTGTTAAATTGCTGAATAGTAAATTCATCCTGTTGAGAATCTTCACTGGCAGCTAAATGAGAGAAAACAGTCTGTACTTTTAAAGAAGAAGTTTTCTGTAAATAATCAGCAAGGCCATTTATTTCTTCCAAAGAAAACCCAAGCCGGTTCATCCCTGTTTCTATTTCTATATGAACAGGATATTGCTGCAATCCTTCGTGTTGTAAAAATGCATCGAAAGAATATAAAAGATCAAAAGACCAGATATCGGGTTCAAGATTGTACTCCACCAATAATTCAAATGCTGATTCTTCAGGATTCATGACCATAACGGGCAATGTGATCCCAGCTTTTCTTAATTCAACTCCTTCATCAGCATAAGCCACCCCTAAATAATCTACTTTGTGGTATTGCAAAATACCTGCTATCTCCGCGCCACCACTGCCATACGCAAATGCTTTGACCATCGCCATCACTTTCGTATCCGGCTGCAAATAGCTTTGATATACTTTCAGGTTATGGACAATGGCATTTAGGTTTATTTCCAGCAATGTCTGGTGAACTTTTTGTTCCAGCAACTGAACGATCTTTTCAAATTCAAAAACCCTCGCCCCTTTTATTAAGATCGTTTCTTCTTTAAACTGTGAAGAAAGGTATTGCTGTATAAACCTTTCTGTGGTAGCATGTAGTTCGATCTTAACAGGAGAAGCAGGCGCCGATAAAATTTCATTAAGCGTTTTTGATATTTTCTCTCCTATTCCTACCAGGCGGTTTACATGATGCTTCTTCAGGTTTTCAAGAATGATACTATATAATTCTTCATCCTTTAAAGAGCTTTGCAAAAAATCTGAAAGAATAACGGTCTTCCGTGACCCTGCTTTCTGCTGGTCAAGAAAATTCAATGCTATTTCCAGTGAACTGAGATCAGCGCTGTAGCTATCATTGATAATACTGCAATGATTAATCCCTTTTTTCAATTCAAGCCGCATGTTGACTGGTTGCAGGTTTTTCATCCGCGCTTCCATCTTTCTTTGATCAACATGCAATACCAGCAATACAGCCCAGCAACTGACAGCATTTTCAACAGAGGCGTCATCGGTAAAGGGTATGGTAATGGAAATATTTTTCCCCTCATGCATTGCATGAATGGTTGATGAGAATTTTGTTTTATTAATACCGGTAATGCTCAACCATGCGGTTCTCTCTTTGCTCCAGTGATAGAAAGAAATATCGTCCCTCGACCAGGTTTCAATATGAAAAAATTCAAGATTAAACTCCCCCGGGAGATTATCACGGCTATGAATAATAGCAGGACAACGGGCAAACAGTTTTATTTTCTCTTTGGCCTTATCCTCCGCAGAGTTAAATCCTTCACTGTGTGCTTCACCAATATTCGTCAACACCCCAATAGTGGGCTGAATGATCTTCTCCAGCTTTTCCATTTCACCAGCCTGGGAAATACCTGCTTCAAATATGGCCAGGGTATGCTGTTCACTCATTTGCCATACACTCAATGGCACCCCTATTTGCGAGTTATAACTTTTAGGACTGCGTACAATGTTATAATCTTCATGCAGCAATTGGTACAACCATTCCTTTACGATTGTCTTTCCATTACTTCCGGTAATACCGATAACAGGAATATTAAATTGTTGACGATGATGAGCCGCTAATTGTTGTAACGCTTCTAATGTATCTTTTACCAGTATAAAACTGGCTTCCGGATAAGCAGCAGCATCTGTTACTTCACTGACAATAAAATTCCTGACTCCTTTCTTATATACTTCCGCAATAAACCGGTGGCCGTTTCTTCTTTTACCTTTTAAAGCAAAAAACAAGGAAGAGGCCGGGGAGTAAATTTTTCGGCTGTCAAGCAGGAGATAATCAACAGGGCTATCACCAACTTTTGAAGAAGAGTTAACAATACGGGCTATATGATCAAGTGAATACTTCAAATAAAATACGCCTTTCAAAGGAAAGTATGTCGCTAATATACACCTTCATCTGTCACATCGGGCGGCTCACCTTTTTTGACCATAAAAATAGAATAGAAAATGGAACCGGATATACATACCAGTATCACACCCAGGGAAATGAAAACCTGTATGGTCTTATCAATCCATTGATTGATCCAGTGTTCGCCAAGCATCTTCAACCCGATAAACACCAACACGATGGCAATACCCTGCTGCAGATAATCAAATTTGCTGACGGCGCCACGCAACAGGAAGAAAAGTGAACGCAGGCCAAGTACAGCGAAAACATTAGAGGTATAAATAACCAGTTTATCTCTTGATATTCCCATGACGGCAGGAATAGAATCCAGTGCAAATACCAGGTCAATGGCCGCCAGCATCATCACTACAATGAACAATGTAGTATATTTCCTCTTTCCCTCTTCCCGCACCACAAATTTTCCATCCCCATCATGTGGCACCAGGGGCAATACCCTTTTTAAAAACCGGTAGATCTTTGTATCGTGCGGTTCAAATTCTTCATCGGCGCTTGCCCTGAACATTTTATACCCCGTATAAACAAGAAAAGCGCCAAAGACCAAAAGTATCTTTTCAAACTCGTTCACCAATGCAACGCCGACTGTAATAAAAATCACACGAAAAACAATCGCCATGAGTATCCCGATAAGCAGTACCCGGCCAAAATGTTTTTCCTTTACACTAAAAGAGGCGAAAATAAGTATGAATACAAAAATATTATCAATGCTAAGGCTCCATTCCATCAGGTAAGCGCTGAGGTATTCCAATGCCAGTACCTGTCCTTTTTCCACCCACATAAAAACAAAAAAGACCAGCGCAAGGCCCACCCAGAAAAAGGTTTGATACAAAGCCTGCTTAATACTTACTTTCTGATTTTTCTTACTTAACAGCCCAAGATCAAGGATCAATGCTACAATTAAAACAGCGCCAAATACAAGATAGGTGATCTGATCAGTCGTCATTACCGGGTTACTAATTTAATGTACAAAGATACTGGAGAAGACACAAGATTCAAGGAACAAGGTGCAAGACACAAGGGACAAGGAACAAGAGACGAATACTACATCGGTTATGCGGCATACCTTCTTTTTCGTATCTGCTGGTAAATAAATCCAAATAAGATAACAAGTAATACGGGCAGGGCGATATTAATGAATTGCCAGGTGGCTTTTTGCTCTTTTACTTTTGTTGAATCCAGCAGGCGGAGAACAATATTCTTATTGCGTGTTTCAATAATAGCCGGATTAGCGACAAGGTACTCCAAACAGTTTTGCAGAAATTGCCTGTTGGCGACAGGAATAAAATATTTTCCGTTTTCGTTTTGCTGTTCATAGGCAAAATAGGTGAACTTATTCCATCCCATCGGTATGGGAACAGGCGGACTACCAGGCCCGTCCATGGAAACAAGATCGTTCAGCACTATATCTCCGTCCGCAACAATAATGATCTTATTATCCTGGGAAGATGGAAGAAAAGGGGTTTTATTCGCCGCCAGGCTATCCATTGTTGCTTTGGACACCCGGTTCCTGAATAGTGAAGTAAACTTGCCCTCCAGCAACATGGCTACAGGTATATTGGCTTTTTTAAATTTATCATCTTCAGGGGCATTCCTGTTTTCATTCAGACTGATTAATGCCGGTGTACTGATAGTGCGTGATGATGGCGATGATGATAATAAAATGGTTTTGCTGATCCCCGGAACATTGATCGTATCTACTGAGTTTACAAACCTGGAACCGATCAATCCAAGATTTCTGTTGACGGGATGATTATTTCCCGGTTGAAACAAAGGATAATAATTCCAGTGTAAAAACTCCTGTTGTGGCTGACCACTGTTATTACGCCCTACAACAAAAGGAATAGCTTCGCACTGCAGATCCATCACCAGGTCGGTATTAATACGGGCGCCATACCTGAAAAACATATCCGTAAGGTTCAGGTTACGGTCATACGCTACCGTCTCAGGTTTGAATGCAAGACTATCAGGCTCTGCAAAAAGATTATCAATAAAACATATCAGTTTCCCTCCCCGCATGATGTACTGGTCCAGTTTCAGTTTTTCTTCTTCTGAAAATTGCAAAGAAGGTTTTACAATGATGAGCGCATTCAGATCATCCGGGATGACGGGCTGTGTATTGATATTAAACAAATAAAAGCGGTAATCCTGCTGCAGCGTTTGCTGCAGATCATAGGTCCTTGCATCCTGCGGCTGACCATTACCGATAGTATAAGCTACCGACGGTTTTTTATCACTGATCATTTTATTCAACACACTTACAAACTGGTATTCCAGTAAAGCTTCCGCTTCGTTTATTTCATTTTGAGAAATGATACGGTTGCTGCCGCCATACAAGTTCACTAATTGCTGCTGACCTTTATAATGAATAAGCGCCGCCGGGAAAATATAATTCTGTTGCTGCCCTTCTTTTAATTGAACCGTCAGGTTAATAGGGCTGGCGCCCAGGGAAACCAGTGAGTCGCCATATTTTACTCCGCTTACTATTTCTTCCTTAGGGGAAATAAACCGGTAACTGATCTTAGAGCTGTTACGGTCTTTCATTAACTGTAAAAAATCGCTGGCGCTGTTCGCTAATTTCTGAAACCCGGAAGGAAAGTCGCCTTTCAGAAAAACATCTATTTGAACCTTATCATCAAGGTTATTCAATAATTCATTAGTGGCTTTGCTGAGAGTATATCTTTTTTCTTTGGTAAGATCAGCACGGGAATGAAAAACAGAGGCCAGGAAATTAATAGCCATCAACATCACAAGCAGCAATACCCACCAGTATCGTGAAGCGAATAGTTTATTTACCAGGTTCTTCATTTATCGTTTTAACAGGTTTCGGTTGGTGATGGTCAAAAAAAGAAAGATCACGCTTACAAAATAAATTATATCCCTTGTATCAATTACGCCGCGGCTAATGCTGCTGTAATGAAAATCAATCCCCAGCATTTCAATATAATAATCAGCTCCTCCTTCCAGTCCCGGCAGGCGGCTGATAGCGCTGAATCCATAATATAATAATGCGCAGGCGATCAGGCTAATGATAAACGCTACTACTGCATTATTGGTAAAACTGCTGGTGCAGATGCCGATAGCCGTAAATACAGCCGCCAGGAAGAATAAGCCGATATAAGAACCCATCGTGGCGCCGGTATCAATCCCTTCATTGGACGAAAGCTGTTGAATAGAGAAGAAGTAAACAATCGTTGGGAGCAATGCTATAATAACCACGAAAAGGCTGCCAATGTATTTTCCCGCTACGATCTGCCAGCGGCTTAATGGTCTTGTCTGCAATATTTCAAAAGTTCCGCCTTTAAATTCGTCGGAAAAGCTGCGCATGGTAATGGCTGGAATAAGTAACAATAATATCCAGGGAGCCAGTTGAAAAAATTTATCCAGCGTAGCATACCCGAAATCGAGAATATTATTTTCAAAGACAAATAATACCAGCCCGTTCGCTAAGAGGAAAACGATAATGGCGATATAGCCTGTAAGACTGCTGAAATATTGACGGAGTTCTTTTTTACAAACGGCCCACATAGATTGGATAAAGATGCAAAATACTAAAGGAAACCGGAACTCTGTTCCGGTAATTTAAAAGAGGAAATTAGTCGGGTAAAATGATAAAGACCGAACTATGTTCAGTCTTTATGATTATCGTAAGTATTTTAATACAGATGTTCTTTATGCTGTGCCGGAACAGAGTTCCGGCCTCCTGCCTACACCGCGAAACTCTCGCCACAGCCACAGGTGCGGCTGGCATTGGGATTACTTAAATAAAATCCTTTGCCATTTAATCCGTCTGAAAAATCTAATGTGGTATTCACCAGGTATAAAAAACTTTTCAGGTCAGTCACCACTTTTACCCCATTATCTTCAAAAGACTGGTCCATGGGTTTTTGTTCATTGTCAAAATCCAGTTTATAACTAAGACCGGAACATCCTCCGCCTACCACACTCACCCGGAGAAAATAAGAAGGATCACTGCCTACCCCGGCATCCTCCAGTAACTGCTCTACCTTGCTTTTAGCCTTATCACTTACATATATCGCGTTTGCTAATGCTGTACTCATATCCTTAAAGTCAAAAGTTAAAAACCAAAACCGGGTCATCCCGGCCAAGCTTTTTAATTTTGAATTTTTACTTATTACTTATTAATGAACTACACTTTCTTCAAATTTCAACTCTGGTAAACCATTCTTTTTACGATAATCATTTACCGCTGCTTTAATGGCATCTTCGGCCAGTACAGAACAGTGAATTTTTACCGGTGGCAGGTTAAGCTCTTCCACGATGGTCATGTTGTCAATCGTCATGGCCTCGTCAACAGATTTGCCTTTCAGCCACTCTGTTGCCAGTGATGAAGACGCAATGGCGGAACCACAGCCAAATGTTTTGAATTTGGCATCGGTGATCAGGCCCGTTGCATTATCCACTTCTATCTGCAGGCGCATAACGTCGCCACACTCCGGTGCACCCACCAGGCCGGTACCAACATTTGATTTGCTTTTATCCAGCGTTCCTACGTTTTTAGGATTCTGGTAGTGATCTATCACTTTTTCTGAGTATGCCATAATCTTAAGTTTAAAATTTTAAATCAACCAGTCAAAAATAAAAATTCTTTGACTTTATATTTTTAATGATGCGCCCATTCGATGCTGTTCATATCAATTCCTTCTTTATACATTTCCCACAGCGGGCTCATTTCTCTTAATTTATTTACTGTGTTCGTTACCTGTTCAATCGTATAATCAATCTGCTCTTCCGTAGTAAACCTTCCTAAACCAAACCGCAGCGAACTATGTGCCAGATCATCTCCCAGGCCTAAAGCCTTTAAAACATACGAAGGCTCTAATGAAGCAGAAGTACAAGCCGAACCTGAGGAAACAGCGATATTTTTATTAAAGCCCATCATCAACCCCTCTCCTTCCACATATTTGAAAGAGATATTGGTTACATGAGGGAGCTTATGTTCCTTATCACCATTCAGGTAAGATTCTTCCACCTTCAGTAATTCGGTTTGTAATTTATCCCTCAGCTTGCTGATCCTGGCTGTTTCTTCCTCCATCTCATTGATGCATATCTCGCAGGCTTTTCCAAAACCCACAATACCGGGTACGTTCAATGTGCCGCTTCTCATGCCTCTTTCGTGACCACCGCCATCTATTTGCGCAGTTACTTTTACTCGTGGGTTTTTCCGGCGAACATATAATGCACCTACGCCTTTTGGCCCATACATTTTATGTGCGGTAAAAGCCATCAGGTCAATACCATCTTTATTTACATTCACTGGTATTTTTCCCACTGCCTGTACGGCATCTGTAAAAACAAGTACACCATGTTTTTTAGCGATAGCGCTGATCTCTTTCATCGGCATCACGGTACCAATCTCATTGTTGGCATACATGATAGCGATGAGAATAGTTGTCGGTTTGATAGCCGCTTCCAATTCTGCCAAATCAATAAGACCATTATCTTTTACTTTCAGGTAAGTAACCTCTCCACCTTCTTTTTCAATATGCTTGCAGGTATCCAGAACCGCTTTGTGTTCAATATTGCAGGTGATGATATGATTGCCTTTGCTGGCATACATTTCAAACACACCCTTAATAGCAAGATTATCACCCTCAGTAGCGCCTGAAGTAAAGATGATCTCTTTGGGATCGGCGCCAATCAATTTAGCTACCTGCTCACGGGCATAATCAACAGCTTCTTCTGCCTGCCAGCCAAAAGGATGGTTACGGCTTGCCGCATTACCAAAATTGTTGGTAAAATAAGGTATCATAGCATCTACCACTCTTGGGTCGCAGGGCGTGGTAGCATTGTGATCAAGATAAATCGGGAAATTCAGCATAAAATCTTTGTCGTTATAATTTAGTATAAACACGAAATTAGCTCAAAAGGTTCTATTTACCGGGCCTATTTTCAGGCTAAATGCTAATTTTACTGAATTCGCAAGATTTCTCTTAATCCCCTGTTATGCAAAAAGTTGAACATATAGGTATCGCCGTCAAGAGCTTAGCCATTTCCATTCCCCTGTTCGAAAAATTGCTGGATAGCCAGTGCTATAAGACGGAACAGGTAGAAAGCGAAAAAGTGAATACAGCCTTTTTTCAGACAGGAGGAACTAAGATTGAGCTGCTTGAAAGTACCGATCCTGGTGGCGTGGTGGCACGGTTTATTGAAAAAAAGGGGGAAGGCCTGCACCATATTGCATTTGATGTAGCCGACATAGAAGCTGAAATGAAACGCCTGGAAAAAGAAGGATTTGTTCTGCTAAATGAAATACCCAAACCCGGAGCTGATAATAAACTTGTATGCTTTTTACACCCAAAGCATACAAATGGCGTGCTGATCGAATTGTGTATGGAAAAAAAATGATGGGGTCACTCTGGCAAATTATCCAAGCCATTTTGCTCTACCAGCGAATCAGAATTTATTATTCCCAATTTATCTACCGCCACCTGTGCCGCGATTTGTGAAGCATCTTTTTTATTGAATGCCTTCCCCTCGGCAATGTTTTTTCCGTCAATGACAGCCGCTACGGTGAAAAGCCGTCTGCCGTTTTCTAATTTTTCATTAATGGTCTCAAACTCTAATACTTTCCCATTTTTATTAGCCCAGCCATACAGCCTGTTCTTATGATTGATCTCCAGTATCTCCAGGTCATCCATGAACATGTGAGGAAGAATGATACATTCCAGCACCCATTTACTGGTTTTTTTATACCCGAAATCAAGGTAGATGGCGCCCACCAACGCTTCCAGTGTATTCCCAAATATCTGGCTCACTTTTAAAGAGCCATCCATTTTATTGTAAAGTGTAACTTTTTTCAACCCCATCCTGACAGCGATTTCATTTAATTGCTGGCGGTTCACCATTTTACTGCGCATCTCAGTCAGGAATCCTTCTTCTTTATAGGGGTATCGTTTGAAAAGATAATCGGCGATCAAAGCGCTGAGAACTGCATCACCCAGGTATTCCAGCCTTTCATTATTCTCGTCGGCTCCTTCCCGGACCGACCGGTGTGTAAGCGCCGTTTTATAAAGTGATATATTGCCCGGTTTAAAGCCTAAAATATTTCTAAGCTCTTTTTTAAAAGAGGTACCGGCGTGTTTCTTAAAAAGGTTAGTCAGAAAATCCACAGTATTCAAGCTACGAAAAAAAGTTGAAAAAGATTGATGGGTTGAAAAAGTAGAAAAGTTTAAAAGGAAGGTAGCCGAAATTGGTGAACTGATTTGAAGCAATCAAGCTTTAAATTTCTTTACAATAACACAGGCATTGTGTCCGCCAAAACCAAATGTATTACTCAACGCGGCATTCACCGTCCGCTTTTGCGCTTTATTGAAAGTGAAATTTAACCCGGGATCCAGATCAGGGTCATCTGTAAAATGATTAATAGTAGGAGGAACAATATCATGTATCACCGCCTTGATACAGGCTATAGCTTCTATTACACCTGCAGCTCCGAGGCAATGACCCGTCATACTCTTGGTAGCGCTGATATTAAGGTTATACGCATGTTCCCCGAAAACATGAGTAATAGCTTTTGTTTCCGCTATATCACCCAGTGGCGTTGATGTACCATGCGTATTGATATAATCAATTTCTGATGGCTTCATGCCCGCATCATCCAGTGCAGCAAGCATTACATTTTTTGCACCCAGTCCATCCGGGTGCGGCGCGGTAATATGGTAAGCATCCGCAGTAGCGCCGCCACCCACTACTTCACAATATATCTTAGCGCCTCTTGCTTTTGCATGTTCTAATTCCTCCAATACCACCACACCAGCGGCTTCTCCCATTACAAAACCATCCCTGTCCTTATCATAAGGACGGCTGGCTGTCTTAGGATCGTTATTTCTTTCGCTCATGGCTTTCATGGCATTAAAACCACCAACACCTGCTTCGCTGATCACAGCTTCGCTGCCACCGGTAACGATGATATCGGCCTTGCCGAGGCGTAATAAGTTATGCGCTTCCATGATGGCATTGGTGCTGCTGGCGCAGGCGCTTACTACGGCAAAGTTGGGCCCGCGAAGATTGTGGCGCATAGATATCTGCCCTGCTGCTATATCCAATATCATTTTGGGAATAAAGAAAGGGTTGAAACGGGGAGTACCATCTCCTTTGTCAAATTCAGTCACCTCATGCTGGAAAGTTATTAATCCGCCGATACCGCTGGCAAAAACAACTCCTATCCTGTCAGGATTAATATTGTCTTTATTTAAACCAGCATCCTGCATTGCCTGGTCACTGGCTACTAAAGCAAACTGGGTAAAGCGGTCTATTTTTCTTGCTTCCTTTCTGTCCATGTGTTGAACAGGATCAAAATTCTTTACTTCACAGGCAAACTTTGTACGGAACTTACCGGCATCAAATTGTGTGATCATATCCGCTCCGGATACACCATTGATCAGTCCTGTCCAATAGTCATTTATTGAATTGCCCAATGGTGTCAAAGCACCCATTCCTGTAACAACTACTCTTTTAAGTTCCATAATGCGAGTCGTATTCGTTGTTAAGATAAAACCGCCTTCCCTGTATAGTAACAGTCAGAAGGCGGAGTCCATTTATTCTCCCGCCTGAAGCGGGACAGGCATTCCAATCACGCTTAAGCGGGATGCATTATTTAGCATGCTCTTCGAGGTAAGCAACTGCCTGACCAACTGTAGTGATGGTCTCAGCCTGCTCATCAGGAATAGAGATATTGAATTCCTTTTCGAATTCCATAATGAGTTCTACCGTATCCAGAGAATCGGCTCCGAGATCATTGGTGAAAGAAGCTTCATTAGTTACTTCTGCTTCGTCAACACCCAGTTTGTCAACGATGATCTTTTTAACTCTTGATGCAATGTCTGACATGTCTTATTTATTTTAGTTATTGGGTGCAAAAATATACTTTTTGAGTAAACCAACATCGTAATCCCTATTTTTTCCCATTTTAGGCCAACAATCTGAAAACGAGAGGATAATAATCCTTAATTGGCATACCGTCAGAAATAAAATTATAAATGCAAACGGTTGGCTGTATCGCAGGTTCTTTGTAATTTGAAAGCCTTCACGCTTATTACTCTAACGATGGCGCTAAAAATCATTGATCATGGATCGGCAGAATACCGGCAAATGGTAAAATTGCGGGATGATATTTTGCGCAAACCTCTCGGACTTATATTTACTCCCGACGAACTGGAATCCGAAAAAGACAATATGCTTATTGCCGCTTTCGAAGATGAACGGATACTCGGTTGTTGTATGCTGGTAGAAGAACAACCGGGAACAGTCCGTCTGCGCCAGATGGCCGTTTTAAATGACGTGCAGGGAAAAGGTATCGGAAGGGCCTTAATGAATTTCGCGGAAAACATAGCCAGGGACCGGGGTTATAAAATATTACGAATGCATGCACGGGCTAATGCAATTGGTTTTTATGAAAAAGTAGGATACCAGGTTCGCGGTGATCAGTTTTTTGAAGTAACGATACCGCATTATGTGATGGAGAAACAGCTATGATTATGAATGGTGAGTTGTGAATGGTCAATGCCGTGATTATCGTGGAAGCATTTTTTTATTACCGGGTCTTTATTTGGCCATATTACCTTTGAAAGAATATTAATTATGCCTTCAGCTTCCCTAACTATTCATTGTTCATTCCCTATCATTCACTTTTTCTTTAATTTCTCCTTTAATATTTCTCTTAGCTCAAACACCTCATCTTTATCCCTGCACCCGCTTTTGGGTACCAGGAAAAAAGAACGGCTGTCGAAATATAAATGAAAAAAATGCGGGCTTTCTATAAAATTATTTAACGCCTTCCAGGGCCAGGAACGTGAGCCATTTTCGTGAGCAACCGTAAACTCATCCTGCTTAAAATGCATCGTGAAATTATGCTGGAATGTTTCCGCCCGTTTATATACGATGCCCGGTAATATGAACCAGAAACTGATCATTAATACTATCCAGAGACCGGAGCCCACCAGGAAAGCCAGGGGTGTTATTTTATGCAACGCATATAGTGTAACAGATGCCAAAGCAAAAATATTTACCACTATAAGCATTGTTTTTATCTCTGGCCGACTGATAAAATGATAGCGTAATGCCTGTAATACCTGCCCTTTTTCATATCCGAAATGAATGGTCATTGCCTGGTTATTGATTAAAGAATTATTTTACAAAAAAGGAGACGCAAACGTACAACCAATTTCAGGACAGGGCAATTCAAAAAATAAAAAACCGGGTCCATCTTTAATGAACCCGGGTAGTAATATGATTATAGTAAAGCCCTACCGGATATTAGTCCCGTCGGCAGGGATGTTAAACATTGTTACAATCTCTTCGTAAGTCATTTTCTTTAGCTGATCAGCCGTATATGTTGCTGGTGCGCCATTCATTAGCCGGCCACCGGCCACGCCACCAGGGATAATGACATAACGGTACGTATTACCGGCAAGGTTTGTAGCATCCAGCCAGGGTACTTGTGTCTTATATGAATACCTTATTGAACCTGCGACAGGGAGCGAAAAATCATAATAATCCATGAAGAAAACATCCGCTAAATAGGGGAGTTGAACGACATCCGCTTTACGCGCCGGAGTACCAAACCCATCCGAATCATAGATCAGGTTTTTTGCATAGCCCAGAACAACACCATTGTCCAATATTGCCTGAGTAACTCCGGGAGCGGCTTTTGTAAAATTAAAATGATCCCAGTAAGGAGGGTTCACTGTTCCGAATACACCTGCCCAGTCTGCCTCTACAGTAGTATACCATGAAGAATAAATCACATTAGCAGTACCTGTAGCCCCGGGAGCGCCAGGAGTACCGGGAGTGCCGGGAGCACCAGCGGTACCAGGAGGACCTTGCGGACCAGAAGCGCCAACCGGACCTTCAGGGCCTTCTTTAGTACAACTTAGTGTTATTAGTGTAATAACTAAAAGGGAGAAGGAAAGAAGTCTAAACTTTCTCATAATGTTTGTTTTGGCAGTTAAAATAGTTTCTTTAAAATATGAACGGAGTGTCCGGTTGTCCAACAGGATTAAAGGTAGGGGAAAATATGTCAACCTGCCTTCGGTTTTTTTAAAAAAATTTCAACCTGATGTGTTTTTGCAAACCAGCAGCTAACCACTACATTTGTTTCAGTTACAAACCATTTTATATGCTGCGAACTAACTGGTTCTTTTTAGTTATTGCAATTCTTTTTTCAATGCATGCAAATAGCCAGTTTTCCAAAGGTACCCGGATGGCAGGTGCTTCTGTGGGTAGTATTTTCATTAATTCCGGCAGTTCTGATCAGACGGTCACTTCTATTGGCCGCCTCTCTGGAAAAACCACCGGGTACAATATAAACCTCACCCCTTCACTCGGATGGTTTATATCAGATAATACAGCAGTTGGATTTTCTTTAAGCATTAACCCATCAGGTGACAAATTAAGGTTTAAAGAAAACGGGAGTACATTCCAAATGGATAAATCAAGCAATTTTAATATTGGCGTAGGTGGTTTTGCCCGTAATTATTTTAAAAGTTCAGGTTCTTTACTTCCCTACGCGCAATTTAGCCTGGATGCCGGAATTGTAAACACTAAAACAGATGGTTTCTTTTATGGTGGTAGTGGTACCAATACTTATAAAGAAACTTACGATGGTAAATCCTCCGGTGGATTCTTTACTAATGCCCTCTTTAACCTGGGAATTACCAAAATGGTTGGAGAATATACGGGCCTTGATCTTTATTTGGGATATAATTTTTATTACACCAGGCACACTGTAAATAAAACCACTTTAAGAGATATAGGAATTGATGGCAGTATTGATGAAACCAGGCTCAATGAAACAATGACTAAATACACCAATCATCAATTTATTATAGGCCTGGGCTTCCAGGTATTTCTTGAAAAACAAAAGAAGAAATAATGATGATGCCGGTATAAAAAAATCCCGGATCATGTGGTCCGGGATTTTTTTATGCTGTTAAGTTTGTAAATCCTGGTTATTTATTCATCAGTTGCTTGGCCTCAATACTTAAAGTAGCATGGGGGACAGCACGCAGACGGGCTTTATCAATCAACTTACCTGTAACACGGCAAATACCATAGGTTTTATTCTCAATACGCATCATAGCTTTTTCCAAATGATCAATGAAGGTGATCTGGCGGCTGGCCATCTGGCTCAGTTGCTCTCTTTCCATACTCACACTACCATCTTCCATGGTCATGTAGCGGGCTTCATCCACATCACCACCTTCATCCCTCCGTGTGATCAAACCCTGCAGGTATGCCAGCTCTTTTTTAGCAGCATCCAGTTTTTTCGAAATAATTTCCCTGAATTCCACCAGGTCAGCATCTGAATATCTCATTGAAGGTCCATTATATTCGTACATAGGGGTATCTAATACAGATTTAGTGAATTCGGGTTCATATTTTACCGCACTCTTAATGGTTGTTTTTGGAATAACCACTTTTGTTGGCTTCGGCGGCTCTTTCTTTATTACTGGTTTAGCTGTGGGTTTAATAGACACTAATGATTTAGGGTCCACCACACCATTTTTCTTAACCAGGGGTTTAGCTGCCGCTACAGGTACAGGTGCGGCAGGCGCAGGGGGTACATGTTTTACTTCTGGTTTAGGAGCACCCTTTGCAACAGGAGCTACTGGCTTGGCAACAGGTTTCTTTACCGGTTCAACTTTTTTGGGCGCTGGCTTGGCAGCAGAATTTTTAGGCACGGGAATTTCCTTTTTTTTAGGTGCGGCTTTTTTGGCCACGGGTTTAGCATGGGGCTTATTAGCCACTTTTTTAGGCGCTGGTTTGGCGGCCGGCTTTTTCGGGGCCGGCTTTCCCGCTTTGTGCGGAACAGATTTTTTATTAGCCATACAATTAGCCTTTTTTTGAAACAATTACTTTTAGCAAAACATCGTTAATATCAATTTCTGTTCCATCGGGTATTTCGGCTACAATTTCCAGCTTATCGGCCAGAATTTCGGCGCAAATATAGTCTTTAAACTGAGCCAAAGAATTTTTCATTCCATTAGCGGCGATAACTTTTACTTCCACCCTGTCTGTCAGTTCAAAACCCTGGTCTTTTCGTATTTTCTGAATCCTGTTTATAAACTCACGGGCATTGCCTTCGGATTCCAGTTCAGGGGTCACGGTCACATCCAGGGCCACGGTCAAACTTCCTTTATTGGCTACTGTCCACCCCGGAATATCCTCGCTGCTGATCTCCACTTCTGTAACCTGTAATATTAAAGGTTCATTATCAATTGACAAACTATATTCACCCTCTTTTTCCAACCTTGCGATATCCTCCTGTGTAAATTGTGCCAAAGCTGTGGATACTGCTTTCATCTTCGGGCCTAGCTTTTTACCCAATGCAACGAAGTTGGGCTTTATTTTTTTGCTGATAAACGTGTTATCCGGATTGAGGTATTCTATTTCTTTTATATTCACCTCCGCTTTTACCAGATCCTCTACTTTTTGCAATTGTTCTTTCATAGAAGGACTCATTGCCGGTATCAGCACCTTCTGCAGGGGCTGGCGAACTTTGATATTCACTTTTTTGCGCAGCGATAATATCAAAGAAGAAGCATCCTGCGCCAGTTGCATTCTTTCTTCCAGCGATTCCTCAATCACTGATTCATCAGCTATGGGAAAATCAATATGATGTACCGACTCCGCTTTATAACGGTTAGTGATAGCATTGAGGTTTTGGAAAACAGCATCGCTGAAGAATGGTGAGATGGGTGCAATCAACCTTACGATTGTTTCCAAACATTCATATAATGTCTGGTAAGCGCAGATCTTATCCTGCTCATATTCCCCTTTCCAGAAACGCCGCCTGCATAATCTAACATACCAGTTGCTTAAATGTTCATCCACGAAGTCTTCGATCAGGCGACCCGCTTGTGTGGGTTCGTAATCATCCATGTATTCAGTTACCTTCTTCACCAATGTATTTAATGAAGAAAGTATCCAGCGGTCTATCTCAGGTCTCTGCTGAACCGGAATATATTTTTCTTTAAATGCAAAACCGTCAACATTGGCATACAGCGCAAAGAACTGGTAGGTATTATATAGTGTGCCGAAGAATTTTCTTTGTACTTCTTTGATGCCATCCAGGTCAAACTTCATGTTATCCCAGGGGGATGCATTGGTAACGAGATACCACCGGGTAGCATCAGCGCCGAAGGTTTCAATCGTTTTGAACGGATCCACCACATTTCCCAGGCGCTTGCTCATTTTATTGCCATTCTTATCCAATACGAGTCCGTTCGACACGCAGGTTTTATACGCCACACTGTCAAACAACATAACAGCGATAGCATGAAGCGTATAGAACCAACCACGGGTTTGGTCAACACCTTCAGCAATATAATTAGCCGGGAAGCTTTGCTTGAATGTCTCTTTATTTTCAAAAGGAAAATGCCATTGTGCATACGGCATGGCGCCGGAATCGAACCAAACATCAATCAGGTCAGGAACCCTTTTCATAGGCTTGCCTGATTTACTTATCAGTACAATTTCATCAACATAAGGTTTGTGAAGATCTAAAGCCTCCCTAAATCCATCGGAAGGAGGGACTTTTGAAATTCCACTATCAAAAGATTTCTTTAATTCTTCCTGCAATTCACTAATGGAACCAATACAAATCTCTTCATCTCCGTCTTCTGTTTTCCATATTGGCAATGGTGTACCCCAGAAACGACTGCGGCTGAGATTCCAGTCCACCATATTCTCCAGCCAATTACCGAATCTTCCTTCACCTGTTGATTTAGGTTTCCATTTGATGGTTTTATTCAACTCTACCATTCTTTCTTTAACAGCGGTTGTTTTGATAAACCACGCATCTAATGGATAATAAAGAATGGGTTTGTCAGTTCTCCAGCAATGCGGATAACTGTGTTCGTATTTCTCTACTTTAAAAGCCCTGTTCTCTTTTTTTAATTTTACACTGATGTCAACATTTACATCCACATAATTTGGATCATCTTTGTAATTCTTTACATAACGGTTACTAAACTCTCCCATCCCATCTACAAACTTTCCTTGTTTATCAACCATCGTTAAAATACCGATGCCATATTTCTTTGCTACTTTATAGTCATCTGCTCCAAACGCCGGTGCAATATGAACGATACCAGTACCATCCTCAGTTGTAACAAAATCACCAAGCAACACCTTGAATGGCTCTGCATCAGGCGTTACCTCTTTTATTTTTTCTAAGCTGTTAGCATCAAAAGGCAATAGCTGCTTATATTTTATCCCTTCAAGGTGATTTCCTTTAAATTCCTTGTAGATCTTCCAGGGCATTGGGACTTTGCTTCCTTCTGAGGGAGCAATAAGTGGCTCATTTTCCCCTTCTGGTTTAAAATATCTGTGCAATAGTGATTTTGCAAGGATAACTGAAATGGGTAAATGTGTATAGGGATTAAAAGTTTCCACCAATACATAATCAATATTTGCACCCACTGCAAGTCCGAGATTAGAAGGAAGAGTCCATGGAGTAGTTGTCCAGGCCATTAAATATGCAGGACCTTTTCCCTCCCTCATTAAGTCATGAAATAACTCATGATTATACAGCGTTTCAAACATCGCCACCGCACTCGTATCCTTCACATCCTTATACGTACCCGGTTGATTCAATTCATGCGAGCTCAATCCCGTTCCTGCTGCCGGCGAATAAGGCTGGATACTCACACTTTCATACAGCAATCCCTTTTTATACAACTCACTCAATATCCACCAGAGTGTTTCAATGTATTCATTTTTGAAAGTGATATATGGGTCATTCAGGTCCACCCAATAACCCATCTTGCGGGTGATATCATCCCATTTGTCTTTATAGCGAAGTACAGCTTCCCGGCATTTCTGGTTGTATTCTTCTATGGATATTTTTTTACCAATATCTTCTTTGGTGATGCCCAATTCTTTTTCTACTCCCAGTTCTATGGGCAGACCATGTGTATCCCATCCGCCTTTTCTTTTTACCTGGAAACCTTTCATGGTCTTGTAGCGGCAAACCAAATCTTTTAATGTGCGGGAAATAACATGGTGGATGCCGGGCATACCATTGGCGCTGGGCGGACCTTCATAAAACACGAAAGGGGCTGCGCCTTCCCGTAAGGATACACTCTTTTCAAACGCCTGCCCTTCAGCCCATTTAGCTAATATTTCCTGCTCGAAAGCAGGCAGATTCAATCCTGTAAATTCCCTGTATTTAGCTGCCATAATCCTTTTCCCGCTCCCGCAAAAAGCGGGACAGGCTGATTTTTTTTAAGGGGGCAAAGGTACGGGAAAACAGAAGGAAACCGGCTTTATAAACTCAAAATTGCCTTTATAGAAATTGAGAATTATATTTGATGAAGAACCTTATCAGGCTAATGAAACGCAAACTCTTATCCTTACTATTGGCTGCATTCCTGCTTTTTCAGCAAACGGCTTTTGCTGATACGTTTATTGTTACTTCCAATGCTGATAGCGGACCGGGGACATTGAGAGAGGCCATTGCAATGGCGAGCAATAATGGAACGGCCCTTATGGATTTTATTAATTTCAATCTTACTGATTTAAGTGAAGCCGGAAGAACCATTATATTACATTCTCCGTTAACATTAACATCCAGGATTACCATTGATGCATCTTTACAACCCGGCAACAAATTTGGTGTCAGCGACAGCAGGATAAAGATTGTACATGACGGTACCTCCAACTTTTCACAGGGATTGATCCTTCCGGGTGTAGAAGCTATCGAACTCTATGGTCTTTATTTTTCAGATTTTCTTTTTGGAGACCCGAATCCCACAGAAATACGCTGTGTGATTTATATTCCGGGTTTTGTCAGAAATATAAAGATCGGGGCTTCCGGTAAAGGAAATGTATTTTATCGGAATGCCATGAGTATTGCAAACAGGTATTCCTAGGGGACTAATCCCGGAGATCGTTTTGCAGATGTTGAGATCAAATCAAATTTTTTTGGCTTAAGTGAAGATGGTACTACTGCAACCCCGCTAACTGGTATTGCTTTTAGAATAAAATCAATCAGGAATATTACCCTTGGGGGAAATACAGAAGCTGAAGGAAATTATTTTGCGGGACACACGGAAGACCTGATTACGTTTTCTTCCGACTCAGCATCTAATAATGGTTTTTTGAAAATACTGAACAATACATTTGGAGCTGATTATTCAAAATCAATTCCATTGAAATGCGGTTATGTATCAATTTCAGGCTCCTCCGACTTAGGGCCAACTCCGGTGGTGGATTTGATAACTACTGTATCAGGTAATACATTTAATAATCCTGCTTACGTTGGCAGCAATTCATGCCATGGGATGCTTTTTATAAGTAATATAGCCGCGTTTATCACGATCAGGGGAAATAAGATAGGCCATTTGTCCAACTGGTTTTCCTGTCAAACAACGGGAATTGGTATCGTTAATTGTGAAAATGGTATTATCGGCGGCCCTAACCCGGAAGATCAGAATATCATATCGGTTAATTTTGTAACTGGCATATCGCTTAACAATAACAGGAACATGACCATTCAGAAAAATTCTCTTTTCTGCAATTTCAAGGGTATAAATGCTGTTTCCGCAAAAGTTGCTATTCCTGACGTAAAAATTATGAGTGAGAATGGAACAGATCAATTAGGTGGTACAGCTACCCCTGATTGTAAAATCGAACTTTTTCAAACTCCTCAATGCTCAGGGTGTGATAACGGGGAGATTTATTTAGGCGAAACAATTTCAGATAATAATGGCAACTGGAATTTTACCGGTGCTTTTAATAATGCCGTCAGTGCGAGAGCTACCACTGCTGCCGGTGTTTCGGGTGAATTTTCATCCCCAAAATTTGTACAATCTTTCAATTATACAGAACCATCCTGCGGACAAAATAATGGTTCTATACCTGGTACGCAGTTCATTTCAGGAACAAGGTATTACTGGGTTAGAAATCTTAATGGCAATACCGACACCATTTTCAACCAATTGGACTTGGTTAATATTGGGCCAGGCTTATACACTTTCGTAGTAGAACAAACAGCATACTGTACCAAAAGCTATTCCATTTACCTGGCAGACAGATCTCCCGTCATTAATGAACAGTTTGTTTCTGTTACTCATCCTTCCTGCGGATTGGCAAATGGCAACATTTTGAGCATTAATGCTACCGGCAGTTACAATAAAGTTTATTGGTTATCTGAGTCAAGAGATACTGTGAGCACTTCCTTAAACCTGTTAAATGTGGCGCCAGGCAAATACAAGTTAATAGTAATGAATACTGAATATGGCTGTGGTGATTCTACGGAACTTTACACACTCGTCAATCAATCCGGACCATCATTGAACACTGCTAACGTGCAGGTAACCGACGCCACCTGCAATAATTCTGATGGCAGCATTGCCAATATTACAACCAATAACGTAACGGGCTCACCCTTTATACAATGGATTGACTCATTAAACAATGTGGTTGGCAACTCCCTTGATCTTCTAAACCAACCCGCCGGTAAATACAAATTGAAATTCAAAGATCAGAGTGGTTGTGATACGATCATTACACCATTCTATGTTATCCCTGTAACAGGAAGGATTACAATAGATACAGCGGGTAAGATCATTAAAACAGCGGGTTGTAGAGTAAATAATGGAAGTATCCGGAATACACATGTTACAGGAGCTGATACTTATCTATGGCAAAACCTTACAACTAATACACCAGCCGGCAATACGATTGATATTAGTAATCTTTCTGCTGGCAATTACCAATTAACAGCAACTAATACTTTGGGTTGTTCGGCTACATCGCCGGTAATCAGTGTACCTTCATCTGTTTTTATCCCGATCGGCGTCACCGGTTCATTTCTACGAAATGCTATTTGTGGTGAAAACAATGGTATTCTTCGTAATACCAGTTTCAATAACGATTCTAATTATTATTCTTTCCGGTGGACAGACAGTGCTACTAACCAGCAAATCGGAACCGGCACATCTATTTATTCGCTCGGCGCAGGAACATATTTTTTTCATGCCACAGACAGCAACGGCTGCGAAAAACAGATATTCAAAGGGATTATCGGCGCTTTTCCCAAACCCGTCTTTGATCTTTCAGTTATGAAAATAGACAATGATAAATGTTCAAGAACAGAAGGAAAAATAAAAGGCATTAACATCACTGGTCTGTTAGGGCCCGCTACTACTTATACATGGAGAGATATTAATAACAATATTGTCAGCAATACAATTGACCTTCTTAATGTGGCAGCAGGTCAATATTATCTTACAGTCATAGATGGGGGGCTTTGTACCATTCAATCCGCTCCGTTTACTATTATCAATACGAATGATCCGGGAATAATACTGCAATACGACGACCAGATGATTCCCAGGAATACATCTGCTTCATTAATTATAAAGAATTTTCAACCCGGTTCCTATTTCTTATACAGTGATCCCGGCGGCACGCAACTTCTTCAGCAAAACACAACCGGTGTATTTACGACTGGCCCATTGTCTGCGGATGGCGATTATTATATAAAATTTGTATCCGGAGCTTGTACCAGTTCCATTGTACATGTAAAGATTACCGTAGTTGACAAATCATTTTTTGCCATAGCTTCAGGATTTACTCCCAATAATGATGGCATCAATGACCGGCTGAACTTAAAGATCATCGGCTATATTGATGTAGAATATTTCAGGATATTCAACCGCAACGGCGAAGAAGTATTTTTTACCAAAACTGTTAATGAAGGATGGAATGGAAGATTCAAAGGAATGGAACAACCAGCCAGTATTTTTGTATGGATAGCAAAAGGAAAAGATATTAACGGAAATACCATTACTGATAAAGGGATTTTTCTACTGATAAGATAAAGTCTCTTAATATAAAAATCACTTTGCTTTTGACTTAGCACCCCGTATCCTGCTCATTGTTTCGATCGTCATTCCAAGAAAAGAAGCAATGTATTTGAGAGGAATGCGGTTGGCGAGATTACTTTTTGTTTCTATAAAATGATGGTACCGCTTACCAGCATTGGGTATCCGTGAAATAAAGGCCCTTTCTTCTGCATCGCTGTAGTATTTCTCCAGTAGTTTTCGTCCCACGATATTTACTTCGATATAATGCTTGTACATGTATTGCAGGGCATCATAATGGGCCACTATTAATTCGCACTTTTCAATAGCCTGGATATTTTCCAATGAAGGCTGTTGCATATTAAGTCCCCGGATAGATGTCACCATCTCATTTTCCACGCTGACCCAGGTAGTGACTTCTTTCGTCCCTTGCTTTGTATAACCGCGAATGGCTCCCTTGCAGATAAAATAAAGATGCTCGCATATTTCACCTGCTTTTAGTAAATAAGTTCCCCTTTCTATTTGCCGGGAAAACGAATGATGTTTGATATAGCGGGTAGCTTCATCACTTACGGGGTGAATATGATTTATGAAAGCAGCCAACGGCGAATTTCCTTTCTCTTTCTCCAAGGATTGTACTTCTTTCTTTTTCATCGAAAGGATGTTCATTCCCTAAATTTATACTCATTAACATAAAAAACCGCCCCTGCAGACGGTTTTTAATCCTGTAACTGCGATTTATTGATTCTGCGCAACTGTTTGATTCTGGCCAATGAATTTCTCTACCGAAACGCTGATCCTGGCATCAATATCAGCAGGCTTTATTTTTCCGGCTGCATATTGTTTTGCCAGCTCAAACAAGTACTCATGTAATACCTTACCCTCCACTTTTGTTTTTAACTCTATAGATGAATGCGTGGCAAAATAGTTTTCCCAGGTGCTTCTTACCTTGCCCCAGAATATTTTATTTTTTTCCCAGTAGATTTTTGCGGCAGCGCATTCTTTATCATTTAATCTTTTATAGCTGTTGAGCCCTTTCTCTTCCACCAGCAGCTTATCCGCTCCATCCTGGCGTATGATCTTCTGGTTATCCTGTTCATGAATATAACCACTGTCATTAATGCTCAGGCGGTTGGTCCTTTTTAAAATATTATAGTCACTGCGCACAGAGTATTCCCTTCGCGGCAGCGGTGCATAGGCAGTATTCTGCCAGTATGTTTTCCCGTCGTTGGTTATCCACTCTCCTGCTCCCTGGTAGCGGGGCTCATCGCTTACTTCCCAGACGCTCTGTGTCCATTTACCTTTATACTGTTCGGGTTTCAACTGCTCTTTCACCCATGTTTTATTTCCCTGGTACTTCCATATCTCCGGGTTTTCATACGTCCATACTTCCCGCCAGTGTTTGATGATCATTGAATCAGTAATGACCAATAAATGCTGGATGACAATTTTCTTATCGCTTACTTCAATAGGCAATGATAATTCCACACCACCGCTTATTTCTTCCCTGTCATGGTATTTATAGGTGGGGTCAGGAGAAAATGTTTCTGCATATTTGAATTCCACTTCAAAGCAACCACAAAGCTTGTCAACATTTGGTTTATCCTTAGGCGCCTGTGCACTAACAGACATTGCAATTAAAGCTGTCGCCGTCATTAATCCTGTTATTCGTTTCATTTCATTTTACAATTTGCTGACAAAACAACGACAGAAGCATGACAAAAACTTACGCAATCAGAAAATTGCCTTACGCAAAAAGGAAAAAGCCATCCTGATTGAACAGAATGGCTTCACATATTTTAAAATTGTTATATTACCCCCGTTTCACCAGTGCATATTCAACGGCGGGATAACCCCTGACGCCTCCGTCTGTTATAGCTGTAAACTTCAGTTTATAATAGTTATTGTTGCCGTCTTTTATTATATAATAGCGGTCTGTTCTTGCTGAGGCTGAAGGAAATGTTGCTCTCCAGTCAGAACCAATGGCAGTTTGCAAAAAAGTAAAAGTTTGCCCGGCAATATCGGCTTCTGAAAAATCTGCATAGGTCTTAGCGGATGTCATCACTTTAGCTACCTGTACATTCCTGTTTTGAAATACTATATCCTGAAACAGGTAAGGATATTCGGAGGGGGTGCCGAGATTGCCAATATAAACTGAATGTGTCCAGGTAATATCCCATTTCGTTTTCTCAGGTTCCACAGGCACTATGCCATTTTCAAAAGAAACATATTTAAAGAAATATTTATCGTCTTTCGGAATATCTACTGAAGTGAAAGTAGCCGATGCGATATCGGCATGCTGCAAAGTATAACCGCCCGAAGCATTCCGTATGACCCTTATTTTTTTCCAGCCTCTTTGAGGAAGAGGGGCAGGGCCAACGCCAACGCCGCGATTTACAATAAATATTTTATTATCCGCAACGTTGTCAGCAATCAAACCTATTGCCGTTTTGGTCATATCACCATTGGGATAATCAACATAAGGAAATTTAGTTGGCGAACCATCGAGCGCCAATTCATTATAAAAACCGACACTGTCAGCAGCCGTTACTTGAGTGAGATCATTCTTAGTGATCTGTTTTACCATCATACCGTCAGAAGCATTAAGTATCACTTTAAAATCTGCAGGGTCGGTATAAAATCACAGGTCCCAGTTTGTACGCAACACTGATGTCTGGCGATTCGCACTCAGATCAATGAATACTTTATTGGGGTAAGTAGCTCCTCCGCCATTAAACATGGCGGTAGAATTAGTAGCGACCAGTTCCGCAAAACTCAGGGTCAATTGTTTGGTAGTACCAATTAATACCGGCGAACCTGAACTATAAATATCAAATACTAATTTTTCCGTTCCCTCGAACAAAACACCGGGCACTTTATTTACCGTAAAAGTTGCTTCATTATTTCCGGAAGGCACTATGATATTAATAGAGCCTGCTGTTGCAGCAGGAGTAGTTGTATATTTTGTGCCATACGCCGCACCTTGTTCAGTAACTTTTATAACAACAGGAATTTCCTTCTCCGTGCCTCTTGTTAACTTCACTTTTACAATAATAGAAGCTTCGGATTCAGTAATGCCCTGTGCATCGGATGTAAATACAGCATAATTATCCGGCAGCGAGAAGCCTTCTCTTTTGCGACATGCTCCAAAAAGAACAATTGCAGCCAATGAAAAAACAGTCCATTTTAAAATATTCTTTCTTAACATCGTTCGTAGTTTTATTTCGTTTTAGTAATGATTTATTTTTTATCCCAGTTGAAAACAAGCCCGGCGAAATAAGAGCGGCCATAGCCAATTGACCTCGCTCCACCTACGGAAGAATGCGTGCCTCCGCCAGTAGCCGTGCTGTTTACAAAATCAACATCAAACAGGTTTTTGATACCGGCATTGATAGTAAAATATTTGAAAAGCTTTTTATTTAAAGTCAGATCGGCCCAATGGTACCCTTCTGTTTCTGCAAGGACAATGACGTCCTGGCTATTAACAGTGGTTAATTGGTAATAAGGCAGCTTGCCGGTGAATTTGTAAAACAGGTTTACATTGAAATCAATCTTTGAAAAATTATACCCGATAGTGGAATTGATCTCTGGCGACCATTTGAACTCCGGTAATGATTTATCTTCTTCCGTAAATTGATTGTAGCGACCGGTATAACCAAACCCTAATGATGCGTTCCAGTTTTTATAATTAAGAGTGCCTGCCAGGTTAACGCCGCGGCTTTTATAATTTTCTATATTCTGGTAATTAAAAACAGCCGGATCGTTTGGAGAAATAGCGAAATCAATCAGGTTTTTTACATCATTATAAAAACCACTCAGGGTGGCAGTGAAAGCCGCTTTTTGCCCGGTTACTTTTCTCCATGTCAATGAGCCGGTGAAACTATTGGACGTTTCTGCCTTGAGGTCAGGATTACCAATGATCTGGTGATTGGCGTCGAAGAAATTAAAATACAATTCCCTCAGGGAAGGGGAGCGAAAACCTCTTGCATAAGCCAATCGCAGGTCAATATCTTTTGTCAAACCAAATTTTGCATTGATAGAAGGAATAACCGGCGGTGCATCATACACTGAGTTTTTTATAAACCGCAGTCCCGGCCGTATATTGATCTTATTATTCTTCGGGGTGATTTCTGAAGTGATGAAGAAAGCATAATCTTCTACCCTGTTCGTTCCATTTGCCAATCTTTCTCCTTCGCCGCTTTCGATATTAATATCAACGCCGGGTTGCAAACTAAAGACATGCGATATTTTATATAAAGCTGTTGCCCGTGCAGTAATACCGTTGAAATCAACCGTACTTTGTGAACCAGTGGCAGGGCTCAAACTTAGTTTACCGGTATTCTGACTGAGGACAGACGAAAAAACCTGGCGGCTATAATCAGAATAAGATGCCTGTGCCTGGAATGATAAATTACTATTGACAAAATAACCCGCCTGCAACTGCTGCATTACCCTGCGGGAAAGATATTCCTGGTCAAAAGCCAATGAGTCGCCTGATTCATTTTGCTTTTGGGTAAAGTTGCCCGGGTTGGTAATGATCTCATCCAACCCGTCAATGCGATAACGGATATTGAACTTACCAGCGCTATAGCCAACAAATCCATTGGCTGTGATCTGGTCTTTCCAGTGCTGTGTTAATTCACGGCGAGAGCTGTCGCCTTTCCATCCGCCGAAATAATAATACCCAAATCCTCCACCCACTTCCCATCCTTTATGTTTGAATGCAACACCCACAGACTGTGTGTGAAGGCCCTGTGTTTTCCAGTCATATTCTTTTCCAACCGTTTCTTCCTGCACCCTCGCAGTAACAGAAATTTTGGAAGCGCCTGCCTTCTTTGTTATAATATTAATAACGCCGGCTAATGCATCAGCGCCATAAATTACAGACATCGGGCCTTCTATGATCTCGATGCGCTCAATCGTATTCACATCAACCTGGTTAATATTTATTTCATTGGAAGTACCCTGCCTGCCAACCATCGGCAATCCGTCTATCAATATTTTTACATTCTGACCGGACAAACCTAACATGCTGATGTCAGAGCCCCCGGTAGCAAGGTCTTGCGAAAAGCGAATATTCAGTTCATTGTTTAATACATCCTGGAGTTTGGATGCGCCCTGTTTTTGTATTCTTTCTTTGGTAATAACCTTTACCTGGTAAACAGAATTTTTAACCGATTGGGGTTTATATTGCCCGGTTATAACTACTTCACCGAGTTCTTTCGTTTTGGTTGTGTCTTCCTGTGCTGCTAAAGCAAAAACTGACAAAAGCGCCACACTTATCGAATATATTTTTCTCATAATTTTTAGTTGCGGGTGCAAAGTTTCTTTAGGAACCATTAAATTTTATCATGAAATTGTCATGAAGAAGAAATACAATTTTTTTTACATAAAAATGACAGCGCTCGTTAAAAGATCAGTTTTCAGTATGACAAACATCATTGTTCATAAGCATTTTATTTATCAGCAAATAATAAATACCTGCTATATACTATCCACGCTAACGATGCTATGCCAGTTGAACTTCCAATTCTTCCTGTATAACCTCCGTAATTCTCTTCTTTTTCTTTTTCCTTCCCCACCATATCATAAAACCAGTAACAGGCAATGATGCTGCAATGAGGCTGGCGAAAAAAGCCAGTATCTTTCCCGGTAGTCCCAGTACAGCGCCTACATGTATATCGTAATTCATCCTGACTATCTTATCAGCAATGGCAGCATCCTTGAATTTACCAGCGTAACTGCCGGTAGCTGGTAATTCTTTACCTGTGAATTGGTCGTAATGATAATAATCGGAATTATAATAAGTACCCGGACGGTGGTTGACCGCTATTTCAACCGGGTCGGTTGAAAGATTGGCAAAATAAATTCCGAGGCTTTCATTTTCTTTTATTCCCTTATTATGTTCCTGCCATAAATGATCAGCCATATTGGTGAACGCTGCGGTTTTAGTAGTATCAGAAACAGGGTGCTGGTGCTCTACCATAGCTTCACCGCCACTAGTAATCCAATATAATGATTTTGCAAACCATTGAAAACCGAATACCAGGCCTGTAATAGCTATAAAAATGGCGATCCATGTCATGTAAAAACCCAAAACACTATGCAGGTCATAATTTTTCCGTCTCCACTTCGCTGTCCATTTGATAGAGAAACGTTGTTTACGTGCAGCTTTATTCTTTGGCCACCAAAGGATCAATCCTGCTATCATCATTACCAAAAAGACCAGGGTAGCCGAGGCCACAATGGGTTGACCGATATTGGGTGGCAACCATACATAAAAATGACCATCCAGTATGAAACGGAAAAAGTCTTTATTCATGTTTTTACGCTTCGTTACTTCACCACTGTAAGGATTCATGAACAGCAATTCGTAATGTGTTTCATCATAATAGGCGGCGACGGCTGCTTTACCCTTACCGGGATATTCAATACCTAATGCTTTTTTTGATGAAAGATTTTTCTCTGCTATTGCTTTTAATGCGGATGGCGCTAAGTAAGGTTTATCCTCTACTTTTACTTTACGGAATGTCTCCGTAAGATTTCTTATTTCAATTTCAAATGCCAGTATGCAGCCGGTGATACCCAATAATAAAACCACCAGCCCGGAACCGAGTCCGAGCCAGAGGTGAATTTTCCCTGTTATTTTTTTGAATGTCACCGGATCTTAAAATTTATAATTTATACTTAACCTGCTATTGCGGTGTGCTTCGGCCTGCCAATAGTAAAACTGGCTCCAGCTATAATAAGCGCCTGAAATAAGATTTGCATTGAAAAGATTGTTTACGTTGAGAGCTACTCCGAATTTTCCAAACTGGTATGATGCCGCCGCATCAAAACGTGTATAGCCTGGCATAGCCGGATCAAGTGACCTGTCGTAAGCTCCATACCATGCAGTACGTCCAGCCAAATGAGAAGCGCCAAATGACAACCCTAAACCCTTTAAACCGCCACTGGGTATACGATAATTGAGCCATGCATTTGCTATATGCTTGTCAGTACCGGGTATTTGTTTGCCTACCTGCTCATCTTCTGTATCTTCAGTAATCTTCGCATCGGTATAAGCATAATTCAGCGTTACATCCAGGCCCGAAAAAAGTTGGCCGCGAACATCAAACTCAACACCCTGTGTTTTGGTTTGTCCAAGTTGTATGGAGAAATACTGGTGCTGAGGATCAGGAACCAGCTCATTGTTTTTAGTAATTTGATAAAAGGCAAGTGATGCGACCCACCGGCCATTCAGCCATTCCCTTTTTAAACCTATTTCTTTATTATTCCCTGTAACAGGTTTAAATTTTTCTCCATCAAAAGTTGACCCGGCTTGCGGAATGAATGATTCATCAAACACGGCATACACACTGGTACTATTATTTAATGAATAACTCAAACCAATTCTTGGAGTAAACTTATCGGCTTTCACCGTACCGGAATAGGGATCTTCATCACCGGTAGTTGTATATCTTCCGGCCAATGTAAGACGCAATTTTTCCTTCATAAGTCTTATCTCGTCCTGCACATACACGGCTGAATACAGGTTATTATAATGTACTCCTCTTTCTTTGACATTCAACGTACGGTCAAAAACGGGATACGTGCCGGCTGCCACTTTTCCATATACAGGATCATATACATTAAAGCCTTCAGAACCCGTAATGGCGCCTCCCTGGTTCCAGTCATGATAAAAATCTTTGTCTCCCATATCTACGCCGGCCAATATGCGGTGTTTTATCATGCCGGTTTCAACATCCCCATTTACAAAAAACTGTCCTACTCTTGTTTGTCCAAGAATATCCCAGTTGGAAATACCTCTTAGCAATGTATCACCATTAAATGCTGATGGCCACAAACTTGCTCCGACCTGGTCATAATGCATATATGCCATCTGGCCGGTAAACTTCCAGTTCTTATTAATGCTATGAGACAGGGTGACGAAAATGGATTGATCTTTAATGATAGTAGGAGCCATATTGGCCTCTAACGTTGAGAAATCCACCGGCAGATCGCCTAACTTCCGTGCAGAATAAGCGTAATTAGAACCTATCGGCGACATATTTACATACTGGTAAGTATATTCGACAGTAAGTGAAGTGGAAGGGTTGATCTGGAATTTAAGCACCGGCGCTACAGATAACCGATTATTATATTCAAACTCTCTCTGTGTGCCTTTCATTTGCCCCATCAAATTAAGGCGATACTGAACTTTTCCATTCTTATTGAGTAAACCATCAAAGTCCATAGTGCCCCGGTATGTACCAAAACTACCTACTGTCATACCTACTTCAGATTTGGTAATACCGGTTGGCTTTTTTGTTACCACATTATAAAAACCACTCGGCTCACCGCTTGCCAGCATAAACCCGGCGGGGCCTTTTACAAATTCAATTCTTTCCACCATGCTCATATCTTCCGTTAGCGGGCCCCATGTTTCCTGCACATTCATTCCGTTACGAAATGCAGCTATGCGGGAACCACGCATAACAATCCGGGCATACGTTTCCCAATGTTCTGATGCGGTGGCGCCACTTACATTGCGAATTACACTTTCCCGCATGTCGAAAATCTGCTGATCCTGCAATGTTTGTCTTGTAATGACCTGGATGTTTTGTGGTATTTCAATCAGTGGCGTTTTAAGACGGAGAGAAATAGAAGGATAATCTGTAACATATCTACCGGGATTAGCAGTTACTAAAACGACCTGGAGCTGTGTGGCGTTTTCTTCCAATATAAAATCCAGTATGATTAATTCGTTATCCTTTACTTCCACTTCCCTTGATTGGGTCTTTAATCCCACAATACTGGCCTGGGCCTGGTATTTGCCGGGCTTAATATTTATAACCTGGTAATTACCTTCTTCATTGGTAACAGCGCCTTTACCCGTTCCTTTCAATATCACCGTTACAAATTCTGCGGGCTTTCCATCAGCCGTGGTAATTTTTCCTTTAATATTCCCTGATGGCTGCTGGGCTGCAACATTTGCAAGCACCCACATCATCGTTGCAATAAGCATATTGATCTTCTTCATACTATTTCCTGTTTTGGTTTGTTTAAAATTGGCGGGCACACTCCTGAAAAACTTTCTAACTGCTTAGCGAAAGAAAAACCGGGAATGGCCCTTTTTCTTATAATGTTTTTGGCAAGATGTAAAACCGGAAGGTCTTAGCTCAATGGTTATCGGGGAGCAAATGTATTTCGGGAAATAATGTAGCAACTACTGAATCGGGAAAACGGTTTACGCAATAAGGAAACTGACTTTTAAATGACAGACTGAAATTATTGATCAGCACGTATGAAATTATATCTAAAACAAGCCCGTCATTTTAGCTGTTCTCATTTCTGTATCCGCAGCATCCAGCAGGTGGTAAAGGCTTATCAACTGATCTGTTTTCAACAGCATGTCTATACCATCGTTAAATGCAGGAATGATAACAGGGCCTTCATTTTTACCCAACTTTATCCTCTCATATAAACCATTGACTATATCAAAGAATTTTTTAAACTCAGGAGGATCAAACATAAAGGCTGTATTTCTTATACGTAACTGATAAGTATTGCACTCTACGCATTGCAGTACATATACATCTTCGTCTGCCTGGAACCATGTTTGGTAATTACACATATCTTTTTTTTAATGACGCACAAACTAACTTCTATACCCCCGGACGAAAGTTCACTCTACGAAAACGGCCATCAAACCAATTACTCATTTCACTGTAATAATACAGGTAGCCACTTTCCATACTTCTTCATATTTTTTTCCATTATGCTCACCGGGTGTTTTATCACTATAAGCAAATTCTGCCATATATTTTCCCGGCCACAACGGGGTAAAGCTGGCTTCACCTTTTTCAGAAGTATATAATTCTTTTGCCCATCCATTGGGTGCAAATACTTTTACTTCCTGCCGGGCCGAAGGTTTTTTATCATACAATGCCAGCAATTTCAGGTCACTGCTTTTCTTTGCAGAAAAGGCTGAAACAGAAAACAGGCTGATGATATTATTATTGATATACGCATCATTTCCTTCAAACTGGTTGCCCACCACTACGGTTGCACTGCTATTGTAATCTAACTTCATAATGCCATACACATCTTTTGCTATGTGATGCATCACTAAAGTATATACGCCATCTATTGCCGGAGTAAATTGTGCGGAATAATAATCTGTTTTGGCGATGGGCGATAGTTTGATTTCTTTTTTATCCGGCGTTATCAATACCAGGCTAAAATCCTTTAAATCAGAAAACCATTTTTCCGTAAGCGAAATACCTTTATCTGCAAATTCTCCAAAGTATATTTTCACTTCCTGCGATTTGCCTTTGGTGCCAGTCGGCTTAGTTTCTATCCAAAGCGCATGAGCCAATAATTGATGGCTGAAAAAAAATGCAAGCAGTATAAGTATTACTGGTTTTGATTTCATATTGTTCTGTTTTGTATCGTGTTTTAAAAATTACAGTTTTATAGTTGTTTGCAGCCTGAAGTTGAATGGGCGGCCCCAATCAAATATCCATTCCTGCAGATCAGGACTCCGGGAACCACTTTCCGCATATTTTTTATTCGCAAGGTTACAGGCATTCAAACTAATAGCAAACCTGCCTGTAGTATAAGAAAAGGCGGCATCAAATAAAGTATACCCTTGTACATATTTATTCCCCGCACTGCTGCTATAGTACCTGGTAATTTAGTGATTAAAGAATTTAATTAGCGGCATAAAGATCAGTGATAAAAAATATTTTCATTAGCGCTATTGGAAAATGCTTTTACGCAAAAAGGAAACTGACCATACGCTGACAAATGAGTAAGAAAAATTAAAAGTTGGCGGCAAGAAAAATATTTGACCCGGCCCGTGTACCTGCATATAAAAAGGCCGCCTTGTTCAAGACAGCCTTTTACATAAATAAAATAAGATGATCTATTCCACCACCACTATTCCTTTCGCTAATACACGTACTTCCTTACCGGGCTTTGTGATAGCAGCAATTTCTTCTTTAGATTTCTTAGCATCTTCCGCATAGTGCTGCAATTCTGCAACAGAAGTAACTTTCATCTTCACTTCTCCGTCTATTACTACCGTTTTCCCTTTGGCAGCAAGCGGTAAAAAGAAACCGTAGTCTTTCATTTTCACCATCGCCGTTGTGCTGTCATTTACCTGGAGCTTCAGCCAGCAACCTTTATTGGGACACACGTCAACGATCTTCGCTTTGATCTTTGTATTCACAACGTCTGATTCACCCAGTTTAGCTGCAACGTCAGCAATGTTTGCAGCGCCTTCTGTGCTTACTTTTTCACCGTACCATTCCCCGGGTTTGGCCTCACCGGCTGGTGGCTGTGCATTTACTAACAGGCCAAAAGCCATTATAATACTGAGAGTCAATAATTTTTTCATATCCAGGTCATTTAATTGTTTGCTAATTGGACGACAAAGATAGTTTTTACTTTCAAATAGTCGCTATTCAGGAAGAACAGGTTTTTTAAATTCAAGAGGTGCTGCTGAAATGGCATTCAGAAAAGCCGCCAGCTCACTTATTTCTGTATTGGTAAGATATAAAGGCTTCAATAGCTTTTCATGGCTGCGCTCAGAGGGCTTATTATAAGTTATAATGATATCAAGGATATGTGCAGGGATTCCATTGTGCATCCACGGACCGGTTTTCATCACATCCCGCAAAGAAGGGGTTTTGAACTTGCCCATATCTTCATCCCTGTGTGTTACATTATATAGCCCCCTGTCATTGTCCGCATTCCCATTTTTATGAAACCCATTATTATGAAACTGGTTGTCTGAAAACATTGGTCCGTTATGACAGTTCATACACCTTGCTTTGGTGCGGAATACATGCAGCCCTTTTAATTCATCATTGTTCAATGCCTTTTTCTTTCCTTCCAAAAAGTTATCAAACTTAGTTTTCCGGCTGATGATCGTTCTTTCAAAAGCAGCAATAGCCCCGGCGATACGATCAGGATATATGCCCGGATCACCGTAAGCTGAATCAAACAAAGCAGCATATCCTTTTATCCCACGCAGGTTACGCGGAAGCTCCCGCATATCGCTATGCATTTCACTTTCACTGTTGATGGGAGCAAATGCCTGGTCTTCGAGATCTTTTGCTCTCCCGTCCCAGAACAATTTTTTATAGAACCAGCTATTCTGAATAGTAGGTGCATTGCGTTTATTGATTGTTCCTTCATGCCCAAAGGATCTTTCTTTACCATCCGTCCATGATAATTCAGGCTGGTGACAGGTGGCGCAGGATATTTTTCCCGAACCACTCAGCCGCGGATCAAAGAATAATGTCTTACCAAGTTCAAGCAAATGTTTCAGTGAATCTAAATGAGGTTGCAGGGGGCTTCCTGGCAGTACTCCCAGTTCTGTCCATTCCACTCCGGCATCAACAAATGGTTTGGGCCATTTATCAGGTGATTGGGAATAAGCGCGTCTTAAGTTTACAGCAACCTGATCATTGCCTGTAAACGAAACCGAAACAATAACAACGGATACAAGCAATATTATTAAACGCCATTTATGCATCAGGCAAATTTAATCAGAACACGGGTCAGATAGATTACCACGGATTTTTCCTGGAAAGCAGAATTAATTTTTCCATTCATACTCGCTGGTAAATAAACAGTGAAAATCCGCCTAAACCGCGGCATCCTTATTTCTGCATTTATTTCACCCACGTCACTCTTTCTTCCAATGGCTGACGCTTAGCGCCTGTTGACGGAATGGCTACATGGCCAATATAAAAGAAGCCAAGCAATTTATCATCTTCGCCTAAACCGAAAAATGATTTCGCCTGCTGCCTGTAAGTAATACCACCGGTAGTCCAATAACCACCTAATCCATACGCGGTGAGAGACAGGTACATATTTTCGACGGCACAGGCTACAGCAGCTATATCTTCCAATTCCGGAATGCCTTTGTTAACGCTGCGTTTCATGCCAATAGATATAATATGCGAAGCTTTTAATGGTTGCGTTTGTAATTTGATATAAGTAGCTTCTTTAAAATTGTCAGGTGTTGTCTGTTTGTACAATTCGCTTTGAAAATCAGCCAGTGTCTTTAGCCCGTTCCCGGTGAATACCGTAAACCGCCAGGGCTCTTCTTTGCCATGATTAGGCGCCCATATTGCATTGGTCAGTATTTCTTTTATGATCGTATCGTCCACTTTCTTTTCTGCATCCAGTTGATCCGGAAAAACAGAACGCCGGCTGCGGGCCAGTTGATTAAAAAAATCAGCATTACTCATTGATTGTATTATTTGCTGCAAATGTAGAACACGGATGACATGGATTAGATGGATTAGCACAGATTTATATTTTCCATCAGAGAATATCTTTTTGGTCAGTAAAAATTGGTTCGATGAGTGTTCGGCTTTTACTGGTTAAATAAACTGATCAGTTGCAGGGATTGCAGTTCCGTATCTGCCGATTCCAGCAATGATACAAATTCCGCCAGTTCCGTAATACTTAGTAATAACTGTATGCCCTGGCACGGGGCTGGTATCATGATGCAGCGGACGGTTGGATTTTGCCGTTCAGGCTGCTCATCCTTTATTTTCTTTATCCAGAAATGGAATGCATCATAATCTTCGTGGGTAAACGTCATCACCAGGTTGCTGTAAGCCACCTGTATTTTTTCACAATCTGCGCAGCGGATGACATAACCTGTTGTATGGTGGTGAGATAAGGTCTGGTATTGGCACATGGATTTTTATTTATGCAAAAATCAACCGGTAGTTATTACTATTGTTACGATTTCAGAAACGCTTACTTGCGCAAAAAGGAAACTGACAAAAGGCTGACGAAGGGTTGTCCCGCTCTTAAACCTTTTATGTAATGCATTTTAAAAAAACTATCCACAGTCTGTGAAGAAGAAGGTTAACGATTTGTTCATTTTGCTGTTACATTCGTCGTCAGTTCTTATTAATAATCGTTGCGGTGCCGGCGAAACCATTTCCATCTTTTCGCTGGCTTAATAGGGAACCGTGTGTAAATCACGGGCTGACGGGCAACTGTAAGTAACATTAACGTTTTATCAAACCTCGATTCCATTGTCCCACCAGGCGGGCCGAGAAGGACAGGTAAAGCGGTTACAAGCCAGGAGACCTGCCGACAACATTTATTGTTTAGAACCTTCCCGGATAAGGCGCTGACAAAAGATTGATCTCTTACAACTTCCCAAAAAAAGTTACTGGATTTCCTGTCTCTTGTCGTGCCACATTAGTAATGTGTAAATAACCTGTTATGGAAAAGGAGACTGAATTATTACTGAAAGAGAATAAAGACCGCTTTGTTATCCTGCCGATTAATTATCCCAGGGTTTGGGAACAATATAAAAAGCATGAAGCCAGTTTCTGGACGGCGGAAGAAATTGACCTGAGCGGCGACATGAAAGACTGGAATGCTCTCAATGATGGTGAGCGTCATTTCATTTCACATATACTCGCTTTTTTTGCAGCCAGTGATGGTATTGTGAATGAGAACCTGGCCGTGAACTTTATGAGCGAGGTACAACTCCCGGAAGCCCGTTGTTTCTATGGTTTCCAGATCATGATGGAAAATATCCATTCTGAAACTTATGCCCTGTTGATTGACACGTATATCAAAGATCCAAAAGAAAAAGACCGGTTGTTTCATGCAATTGACACAGTGCCAGCTGTCCGCAAGAAAGCTGAATGGGCTTTGCGCTGGATAGATAACGGATCTTTCGCAGAACGCCTTGTGGCTTTCGCCGCAGTAGAAGGTATTTTCTTCAGCGGCAGCTTCTGTTCTATATTCTGGATGAAAAAAAGAGGGTTGATGCCGGGTCTCACCTTCAGCAATGAACTGATCAGCCGTGATGAGGGCCTGCATTGTGAGTTTGCTTGTTTGTTATACAGCATGTTGCAAAACAAACTGACTGAAAAGGAAGTGCATGGTATCATTGGTGACGCGGTGACTATTGAAAAAGAATTTATAACGGATGCATTGCCGGTTGCCCTGATAGGTATGAACGCCAAACTCATGCAGCAATACATTGAGTTTGTCGCCGACAGGTGGCTGAGTGAATTAGGCTATTCTAAAATTTACAACAGCACTAACCCATTTGATTTTATGGAACTGATCTCGCTGCAGGGAAAAACAAATTTCTTTGAGAAACGGGTGGGTGAATACCAGAAATCAGGCGTGATGAATGAAGCAGGATCAAAAGCCTTTTCGATGGACGAAGATTTTTAAAGTCAGTGGCCAATAGTGAATGATGAATGCAAAAGACCCTATTCACCACTCACTATTCACCATTCACCAACAGGACTACTAACCATTTAATATATATCAAACATGCAGGTACTGAAACGTAACGGCAAAGCAGAAGCCGTACACTTCGACAAGATCACATCAAGAGTAATGAAACTAAGCTATGGTCTTAGCTTAAAACAGGACGACATTATCGAGATCGCCAAAAAAGTGATCGCCGGTATTTATAATAATGTAACCACAACGGAACTGGATAACCTGGCGGCGGAAACAGCGGCGTCATTTACAACGAAACATCCTGACTTTGCAGTGCTGGCTGCCAGGATAGCTGTTTCAAACTTACACAAGAACACCACTAAATCTTTTTCTTATACCGCCGGTTTATTATACAATTATATTGACCAAAAGACAGGAGATAAAGCGCCGTTGATCGCTGATGATGTTTTTGCTGTTATACAAGAACACCAGGACAGGCTGAATGCGGCGATCATTTATGAAAGGGATTATCACTTTGATTTCTTTGGTTTTAAAACACTGGAAAAATCTTACCTGCTGAAAGTGCATGGTAAAATAGTGGAACGTCCGCAGCATCTATTCATGCGGGTAGCGCTGGGTATCCACAAAACTGATATTGACGCCGCTATTGAAACGTATAATTTAATGAGTGAAAAATGGTTCATTCATGCTACGCCTACCTTATTCAATGCCGGCACATCCAAGCCGCAAATGAGCAGTTGCTTTTTATTAAGTATGAAAGATGACAGCATCTTAGGCATTTATGATACATTAAAGAACTGTGCATTGATCTCCCAATCTGCCGGTGGCATTGGTTTGAACATTCATAATATACGGGCTACAGGGAGTTATATCAAAGGAACAAATGGCACCAGTAATGGCATCATACCCATGCTGCGCGTATTCAATGATACCGCCCGCTATGTGGACCAGGGGGGTGGCAAACGTAAAGGCGCTTTTTCTGTTTATCTCGAACCATGGCATGCTGATGTGTTTGAATTCCTGGACCTGAGAAAAAATCATGGTAAAGAAGAAATGAGGGCGAGGGACCTGTTCTTAGCCCTCTGGGTTTGTGACCTGTTTATGAAACGTGTGGAAGCTGATGGACAATGGAGTTTATTCTGTCCTAATGAAGCGAAGAACCTGCATACTACGCATGGCGCAGAGTTTGAAGAATTATACGAACGTTATGAAAAAGAAGGAAGAGCTAAAAAAACAATTCCCGCCCGTGACCTGTGGAATGCGATACTTGAAGCGCAGATAGAAACCGGCACTCCTTATATGTTGTATAAAGATGCGGCCAATACAAAATCAAACCAGCAGAACCTGGGTACGATACGCTGCAGTAACCTCTGCACGGAGATCATTGAATACAGTGATGATAAAGAAACAGCGGTGTGTAACCTCGCCTCCTTATCACTGCCCCGTTTTGTAGAAGGAAAGAAATTCAACTTTGATAAATTACTGGAAGTAACAAAGATCATTACGGTTAACCTGAACAAGATCATTGATAATAACTACTACCCGCTGGAAGAAACAAAGCGCAGTAACATGCGTCATCGCCCGATCGGTATCGGCGTGCAGGGTTTAGCTGATGTCTTTATGCTGTTAGGTCTGCCATTTGAAAGCGATATGGCAAAGCTGCTTAACAAGAACATCTTTGAAACCATCTACTTCGCTGCCATGAGCGCTTCAAAAGACCTGGCGAAAAAAGATGGCGCTTATGAGACTTTTGCCGGCTCTCCTTTATCAAAAGGCCTTTTCCAGTTTGACCTGTGGAATGTACAACCCACGGAACGCTATGACTGGGAGGCATTGAGAACAGAAGTAAAAGAGCATGGTGTCCGTAATTCATTGTTATTAGCGCCCATGCCTACGGCCTCTACCTCACAAATATTAGGCAATAATGAATGTTTTGAACCTTATACTTCTAATATCTACAACCGTCGCGTACTAAGCGGTGAGTTTGTTGTTGTCAATAAACACTTACTGAAAGACCTCGTCAATCTTGGCTTGTGGAATGACAGTATGAAACAACGCATCATTGCCGCTAACGGATCTGTACAGAACATAGAAGAGATATCTCCTGAATTAAAAGAGATATACAAAACAGTCTGGGAAATAAAACAACGTAATGTCATTGACATGGCCGCTGACCGTGGGGCATTTATTTGCCAGTCGCAATCACTGAACTTATTTGTAGAGCAACCCAATTTCGCTAAACTGAGTTCCATGCATTTCTATACCTGGAAAAAAGGATTAAAGACCGGTATGTATTATTTACGGACAAAAGCGGCGAGTGATGCCGTGAAGTTCACTATTGATTCAGACATGATGAAACAAACAGCGCTTGAAAAAACACAGGCCGAGCAAATATCCTGTTCATTGGATAATCCCGGAGGCTGCGAAAGCTGCAGCGCATAAGATCTTACCCGGACGGTAATTTCAAAAACCATAGGGTTTGTAAAAACTTGTTTTGCAAACCCTATTTTCATGTTACCTTGTAAAAAAAATTATCATGGTATCAAAACCAATACAGGAAGCGCTGAACAAACAGGTGCAAATGGAAGCCGAGTCTTCACAGGCATACCTCGCTATGGCCTCATGGGCCGAGATACAACCCGGACTGGAAGGAGTTTCGAATTTCTTTTTCCAGCAATCGGATGAAGAAAGGGTACACATGCTGAAACTATTACGTTTTATCAATGAAAGGGGCGGCTTCGCTGTTGTGCCCGAACTGCAGCAACCTATGCTGACATTTCCCTCTCTGAAAAAATTGTTTGAAGAATTCCTGAAACATGAACTGAAAGTAAGCGACAGCATCAATGATCTTGTTCATCTTTCGCTGACGGAAAAAGATTATGCCACGCATAATTTTCTGCAATGGTACGTGAATGAACAGATAGAAGAGGAAAGAACAGCCCGTACCCTGAACGATAAGCTGGAACTGATCGGCGATGATAAGAGCGGCCTGTATTTATTTGACCGGGATATTATGAATTTCCGGGGGCCGGGAAAGAAATAATCTTTTATTTTCTAAAAAACATACTGCATGAAAATGCCACTTGCCGTAATGGCAATCTTTTTCTGCCGGCTTTCTTTTGCCCAGCCCGGTATTGAAAACCATTTCAAAATTTATGATGCCCGTTCCAGACAGATCACCACGATAGAACAGATCGCTGCTGATTGTAAAGAGGCGGATGTACTTTTCTTTGGGGAAGAGCACGATGACAGCGCCGGGCATTATCTTGAAGCCGCAATCTTCCAATCGTTGTACAAACTCTATGGCGGCAAGCTGGCATTAAGCATGGAAATGTTTGAAACTGATTGCCAGTTGGTGCTGAATGAATACCTCGATGGTTATATCAGTGAAGACAGGTTCAAAAAAGAAGCAAGGACCTGGACTAATTATAAAGATTACAGACCTGCGGTAGAATTTGCCAAACAAAATAAACTGGATGTGATAGCAGCCAATCCCCCAAGAAGATACGTAAACATGGTAAGCCGGAAAGGAATGAGATCATTGGATAGTTTACCCAAAGCCTCCAAAAAGTTTTTACCGCCATTACCGTATGATACACTTTCCGGCAGGTATTATGAAAAGTTCCGGGGATTTATGAGCGGAGGCAGTCCGGGTACCAACAATCCAAGGATTTACTACAGCCAGAGCCTGTGGGATGCCGGGATGAGTTATAGCATTTACAAATACCAGAAGAAGAACAGGGATAAAAAGATTTTTCACCTGGTGGGCCGCTTTCATAGCGATGAGAAGATTGGCACACTGGCACAATTGCAAAACAGGAAAAACGGTTTAAAGATTCTAAACATCAGTTGTTTTCCGGATGTTTCATTTGCTGATCCCGACTGGGAAAAATTCAGCAACCTTGGCGATTATATTATTATGACTGATCCGGAATTGAAGAAAACGTTTTGAAATAATCAGCGAAACAGCAGTTCACGGGCTTTAGTCTGTGCGTTTCTTGAATGCAGTAGAGAAATGCGGGATGGATGAATGCGGGGTCTGAAACAAAAAGCGAATGCTAAAGAACAAGGTTTAAATACCATGGCTGTTCTGTGCGAACCGGAAAATCATAACCTATCAATACATAATAAAATTTTCTGCTCTCCTCATATCCCTGCCAGATAGAACAGTCTGGAAAATTGTCAATTTTTCCTTTCTTAAACCATGATCCCGCGCTATAGTTGGATACAATCTCCTGTCTATAATACCGGCGTAATGTTTTTCTTATTTCTTTAAAAAGCTCCCGGGATTGTTTTCTGCCGGCTTTATTATCAGGAAATACTCCCTCTATCATGATGGAAGCGGCTGAGTCAAAAGCTTCATTGGTTATTGAATCCCGAAAGATCGTTTTCTTCAGCAGCAGCTTAACAGGCAGGGAATCCGGGAAAGGAAAATGGCTTTTGATTCCCCGTTTTAAACTTGAATAAAAGCCCCTCTTGCCGGAAGAGTCTATTCCCATATATGGGTGGCCATTGATGTAATTAAACCATTTGACAAAATCTTCTTTAAGCGGTACCCCGGCAAAGAAATGATCAAGTGATTCCGCATTATTTTTTTCCTGGGCCGTCGCCATAGCAGACGATAGAAATAGTAAAAGGAAAAAACAGGTTCTTTTCATGTTCCTTTAGTTTACAGTCACCGCTATGTGCCGTCACTTCTGCCGGTGAAATATTTTATCCCATCTCAATATAGGATTTTCATCCGTACCGGTAAATACAACTGGTTGCAAAACCGGCAAATGAATTTTCAAAATTTCTTCCCGGAATTTGTTAGCAACTTATAAAAGCGTGGCTTAATTCCTGCCAGCATTTTATTACTACATTTGAAATATGAGCGACATCAAATTATTTGAGGAAAAGAAAGTGAGAACCCATTGGGATGCGGAAAAAGAACAATGGTTCTTTTCAGTTATTAATGTGATAGAAATTTTAACTGGTAGCAGTATTCCCAAACGATACTGGAGTGATTTAAAAAAGAAGCTGGCAGTGGAAGGAAGTGAAGTGTACGAAAAAATCGTACGGTTGAAAATGCAGGCGGAAGATGGCAAAATGAGGGAAACAGATGTAGCGGATACGGAAACATTATTACGTATCATTCAATCCATACCCTCCCCCAAAGCAGAACCGTTTAAACAATGGCTGGCGAAAACTGGCTATGAACGAATGCAGGAAATAGCCAACCCCGAACAAAGTATGGACAGGGCAAGGGAAAACTGGCAAAAGCTTGGGCGCAGTGAAAAATGGATACAGCAGCGGATGACCGGCCAGGAAACCCGTAATAAACTTACCGATTACTGGAAAGAAAGTGGGGTAGAAAAAACGAATGAGTTTGCTTTACTTACTAATATTATTCACCAGGAATGGACAGGGCTTACCGTAAAAAAACATAAAGACCTGAAAGGATTGCAATCGCAAAACCTGCGTGACCACATGACAGAAGCGGAATTAATTTTTACCGCCCTGGCGGAATTATCCACCCGACAGATAGCCGAGACTGAACAGGCCAAAGGGCTTTTGGAAAATGCAAGAGCAGGTAAAAAAGGCGGGGCCGTTGCTAAAAATGCAAGAAAAGAATTAGAAGCTAAAACAGGTAAAAGTGTGGTGACAGGTGAGAATTTTTTACCCCCGGGCAAAAAGATAAAAGCATTGATACCGCCTCCTAAAAAGAAAAAGTAATAATCAGCGAAACAACAGTTCACAAGGCTTCAGGCCTGTATGCTTCTTGAACGCAGTAGAAAAATGCGAGATGGATGAATAGCCCAGCATCATAGATACATCTGTCACACTCAATCCTTTTTCATAAAGCAGGTAGCGTGCATGCTCCATCCGCTGGCTCTGGTAAAAGTCAAATATGGTAGTACCGAACATTTCTTTAAACCCTTTCTTCAGGTAGCATTCATTGATCGCCACCTTGCGGCTGAGTTCTTTGATCGTGATCGGTTCGCCGATATGCTGTATCAGCACTTCCCTTGCTTTCACGATCTTATCCCTGTCGGCTTCATTGGCCAGGAACTTGCAGTTAAACGTATCAATTTCTTTTTCCCCGATCATACAATCCATGCTGTACAGCAACAGCATCTGCACCTGCGCATTGATATAAATATTTTCGAGGCTGTCAGTATAGTTATGATTCAATAATGCCTCGATCACCATCCTTGTTTTACCGCACAGCGGAAGTATTTTGGTAAAAGAAGATGGCCGTTTGAAATTCAGGATATCTTCACTTAGCGTATCGGTTGTATGACGTGGCTTTACAAACTGTGATAAATGCGCCGGGGAGAATTTAAAACTCAGTACATCTATGCTATTCACTTTATCCGAACAGTTTTTTGACAACCCCGCCCTGCACACATTGCATTCCGAATCCTTTTGCTTGCAGTACATATTACCGGAAACGCAGAATTTCAGCTCCAGGTAATTTTCTTTAGGCTCGCTTTTTTCATAATGATAGACCATTATACCTGTGTCATCCATATTCCACTGCTGGTGATGGCTGTACCTCTTTATGGCATATTGAACAGATCCCGGCATTTGTTGTTCCCTTTCATGCAATAATACCATTTGCTCCTGCATGGGGGCCTGTTTAAAGGAAAGTGCGAGTATATCCGGGGGAGTATGCATGAAGAGTGCAAATTTACAGGCGCATGCCCGATTTCCAACAACAATAACTATAAAAGTTCTACCGCCTGAGTTTTAACTATATATAGCTAAAAAAAGTTCTGTTTTTGGCAGTAACAATTACCTTTGCACGGTCACGCTTAAAAGCGTGGCTTTTTTGTAATACACTGCATGATTCATCCACATACATATATCCATCCAAATGCAAGACTGGCCACGAATGTGAAGGTGGATCCGTTTACGGTCATTCACCAGGATGTGGAGATAGGGGATGGCACCTGGGTAGGCTCCAATGTAACTATCATGGAAGGGGCCCGTATAGGTAAAAATTGCAGGATATTCCCCGGCGCGGTCATCGCCGCTATTCCGCAGGATCTGAAGTTCCAGGGCGAATATTCCAATGTATTTATCGGGGATGGCACTACTATCCGGGAATTTGTTACGGTAAACCGGGGAACCAAAGACCGGGATAAAACAGTGATCGGCAGAAATTGCCTGATCATGGCCTATTGCCATTTCGCTCATGATTGCCTGGTGGGAGATAATTGCATCATGAGCAACAATACACAGGTAGCAGGGCATGTAACCATCGGCGACTGGGCTATTATTGGTGGCATGTGCGCCGTTCACCAGTTTGTGAATATCGGGCAACATGCTTTCCTGAGTGGCGGTTCACTGGTAGGAAAAGATGTACCTCCTTATATCAAAGCCGCCCGTACACCCTTAAGCTATGCGGGGGTAAACTCAATAGGTTTAAAACGCCGGGGTTTCAGTATTGAGCGCATCAATCATATACTCGATATATACAGGGTGATATATAATAAAGGTGTGAATACCACGCAGGCCGTAGAATACCTGGAAGAAGAAATGCCCGCTACCGATGAGCGGGACGAGATCGTCACTTTTATCCGTGAGAGCGGAAGGGGTATCATCAAACGCTTCACCAAAGGCAACGGCGATGACGATCTCTCTATCTGATGCCGGCAAACGCTTCAACCGCGAATGGATCTTCCGCCATTTTACTTACACATTTGAAGAAGGACAATCTTATGCCATCACCGGGCCGAATGGTTCGGGAAAGAGTACTTTGCTACAAGCCCTCTCAGGTTCGATGCATATTAATGAAGGAATTCTGAAGTATGAGGTCAGAAGACGGAAGTCAGAAGACGAAGGTCAGAAGCAGGAACTTTCTCCTGAAGAAATTTATACTCATGTTTCTATTTGCGCTCCTTACCTGGAAGTGGTGGAAGAAATGACGCTGAAAGAATTTTTGGATTTTCATAATGGCTTTAAACCTTTTTTACCAGGTATAACTGCTGACTCCATTATTGCTTCTCTTGATCTGGGAAAAGCTGCGGATAAACAAATACGCTATTACTCTTCGGGGATGAAACAAAGGGTAAAGCTGGCTCAATGTATTTTTTCTGATGCAGCTATTGTGTTATTGGATGAACCGTGTACGAATTTGGACATAGAAGGTATTGAATTGTATCACAGGTTAATTAATGATTATTGCAAAAATCGTTTAGTGGTGGTGAGCAGTAATGACGAGGCAGAATATAAATTCTGCCGTGAGAAAATTATGATCAGTGATTATAAAAGTTAACTATGAAAAGCAGGTTCAGTATATATACTTACGTATGGATATTTCTTACCCTGGTCTTTTTGGCTATTCCAATTTTTCTTATTATAAAAACGCAACTTGCTGGGGAATCTGATGAAAAGTATATCGGGGCTATTGCTTTTTCTTTTTTATCAATCCTGCTGTTTTATCTCTATTCAAGATTTTGTCACCTGGTTAGCATCAATGCTGACTATATTACCATAAAAGGTATTTTTAAGAGAAAGAAAATTGCAGCTACCGAAATACAACTGATTGATCTCTTTTCAAAAAAAGATCTTTATTTCACTATAGGAGGGGAAACGATAACCATAAGAATAGACCTTGAAGATGGAGACAAAATAATTTTACCAGATATATTTTATGGGAATATTGATAAAATGAAAATCGCTTTACTTGAAAATTTCAAAGACAAGATTAAACCTTATAAAACCGGGAAAACGAACGTGCTATCTTCAGCAGGACTAGAAACAGAAGCTGAAAAATTTGCGGGTAACCCCTACACTTCATTTAATGGAATAATGATTTGCGGATTTACTATTTTTATTTTGATCCTGCTTTTACAAAAAAAAGCATTTGTACCTGCATATCTGTTTTTATCAGTTCCACTTATTATTTTTTATGTGGGCTTTGGCTACCAACTTCATTATTTTTTAATATCAAATAAACGACTTGTTGTAAAAAACCACTTGTTACCCTGGATAAATAAAGTATATAACGTTGAAGATATTATAGAAGCAAATTTTGAAAGTCAGCGAAGACGCTCTGATGCGCTGCGGGTTTCCACTAGGGATTTCAAATCCAAACTATACTTAGCAGGAAGCTTGAGAAACAAACACTGGAATTTACTGAAAGAAAAATTAATAGGCCTGGACATCTATTTTGCAGAATCAGATCCAGCCTCACCTTGAACAAAAAAAGAATGGTGATCGTTTCTTCAAAAGATCAATAGTATGAACCGGAAATAAAAGTTATTTTTTTTCTTCTTCCTTCTTGCTGTAAGTATATGTCCGCTTTGCTACTCTTGTTGCTTTGCCCTTATCATCCCAGGTAGTACGTTGCGTCCAGTTGCCCTGTTCATCATGGGCTTCATAAGTATATTTCGTCACTTTGGTAGTGGTAGAATCTTTAGTGACTGTAGTATTTGATACTTCAGTCTGCTCGCCTTTATCATTGTACTTATAAGAACTGGAAGATTTCACCTTACCTGTACTATCCTTCATGGTGAAATCTATCAGTAAATTTTTATCATACTTACTTTCTCCTTCCTGCCTGAACACACTGTCTTTATCAAATTGCTTCCAACCCATCACCTGGCCAAATTCATTTTGAGTAAGTCCTTTATAATTGTACTCCAGCTTACCTGTTGAATCGAAAAGTTGCCCGCCCACATATTGTCCTTTGTCATCTACCTGGGTTTCAAATGTGCTGGATACTTTACCATCCTTCGTTGTCTTCTGGCTTTTCCATAATCCATCATCATACCTTGCAGCAACTGATTCTTCTTTCAGCGTTCCTTTACTGTCTTTCGAGGTTGATGTGATAAAATTTCCGTTTGCGTCATACTCCCACCTGTCAATACAACAGGAATCCATTTCCCCGGGTTTACCGGTACTGTCCGTCTTATACGGAGTTTCTTCAATAGCAGTTACCTCTCCTTTCAAACCTTCAATGCTGCGGTCATTGTACTTAACTTTCGTTCCGGCTTCTTTTTTTTCCTCATTGTTGCAGGCAGCCAGAATAAAAAGCCCGGCTACAATGATTGAGATCTTCTTCATGTGTATTTCGTTTTAGTTGGTAAAATAAGCGGGGCAGAATTAAGAAGGCTTCTTAGGGAGAGATGAACTCCAAAGTACTTACAATTTGGTTCATTAGCAAATCCTGGCGGATTACGAGTATTATTCGCTTTTTAAAAATGCTGCCTTTCAATTATGTGAAGAGTCAGGTCAATTGGCTGCCTGGCAGTATCCGGCGATCAATATCGACAATTTCAATTGTAAGAAAATCCTGATTCAATAACAGAATTATAGGTAATGAAGATGCGATCAGTGCATTGCCTCGCTCATACTCATTTTCTTCGCTTTATTTCCTTTTACTATTAATACAAAAGGAATACAAATAAGAAATAACAGACCGATATACAGGAATACATCCATATACGACAATACCATCGCCTGTTTGGTAACGGAAAGATCCATTGCCTTGTAGGCATCCTGCAATGCAATATTCGGGGCAATCCCCTTCGCCATAAAAGCATGTTGCATACCGTCCACCCTGGCTTGTACTACAGGATTGGTCACATCCAGTTTCGTTACCAGGTTGGCCCTGTGAGTCATCGTTTGCGTAGCCATAAATGTAGTAATGACGGCTATACCAAAAGAACCACCCAGTTGCCGCATCATACCTGTGAATGCAGCGCCATCACCAATCTGTCTTCCTTTCAATGTACTCAATGATAAAGCAGTGATAGGTATAAACAACAGGCCGAGTCCGGCACCCCGCATGATGAGCATCCAGAAAAAACTATTCTTATCTGTATCAGGTGTTATTATTTTATATCCCCAGAAACAGAAAACAAAAAAGATAAGCATTCCAAGAGCTACGAGATATTGCTGCGGAACACCTTTTTGTAATACCCTTCCTATCAATGGCATCATAAAGGCTGTCATCAATGCAGCGGGTATCATCAGCATACCTGCCTGGGTAGCCGTCCATCCCAGTGTTGCCTGCACATAAAGCGGAATGATAAACGTAGAACCATATAACCCGAATCCCATGATGAACGAAAGGATAGTTCCTACGCGAAGGTTCCCATTTTTCAATACTCTTAATTGTACAACCGGGTTCCGGAATGTCAGCTCCCGCCATATAAAAAAGAAACCACCCAATATAGCGGCAACAGTCAGGAAGATAATCGTGTTGCTGTTGAACCAGTCGTCTTCCTGTCCTTTTTCTAAAATATACTGAAGTGAACCCACAAAGACCGCTAACAAACCAATGCCTGTCCAGTCAATATCCCGCATCAAACTCTTTTCCGCATACTTCGGGCTCCTTACAAACTGCAGTGTGAGTAATGTGGCGATAATGCCTAAGGGGATATTGATATAAAAAATATAAGGCCATCCGGCCATATCAGTGATGTAGCCCCCCAATGGCGGACCAAGTGTAGGGCCAATAATAACACCAAGCCCATAGATAGCCTGCGCCATACTTCTTTTCTCGGGCGGATAACTTTCAGTAATGATCGTTTGAGAAGTTACTAATAAAGCGCCGCCGCCCAATCCCTGTATAAAACGGAAGACAACCAGTTCCCATACACCCGTGGCATTGCCACATAAAAACGAACAAACAGTAAATAAGATAATGGAGGCTGCGAAATAATTTCTACGGCCAAACTGCGCAGCAAAAAAACTTGTCATCGGTATCACGATCACATTACCGATCGCATACGCTGTTACTACCCAGCCGATCTCTGATGTAGTAGCGCCAAGATTACCTTTCATATCCGTCAATGCCACATTCACGATAGTAGTATCCACTATCTCCAGCAATGCACACACTATACAGGTAAGTGTAATGATCACCCGCTTTGAACCATATTCCACCAATGAACTTGCTTGTACCATAGAACCTAAATCCCTGAAGGAACTTTAGAAGAGTCATTAAAGAACTGATATGTTCTTTAATGACTACCGTTATTAAATAATATTTTTAAAACAAAAAACTAAAACCTATTTCTTTTTCAGAATTCTTTTAATTTAAAAGAATATCCGATCTAAGTCACCCCTTTAGGGGACAGGGGGCTTAATCCAAATGCACATCCACTAACACATTCATACCCGGGCGAAGTTTATGCACCAATGTATCTGACGGATCTGAAAACTCAATTTTTACAGGCAGCCTTTGTACCACTTTTACAAAATTCCCGCTCGCATTATCAGGAGGCAATAAAGCAAACGTAGAACCGGTAGCGGGAGAAAAAGAAGTTAGCGTAGCCACAAAATCATGACCGGGATAAGCATCCGCTTTAATCACTACTTTCTGACCTGTTTTCATTTTATTCAACTGCGTCTCTTTGAAATTCGCGATCACCCATACATTATCGCTGTGTACGACACTAAACAAGGCCTGTCCCGCCTGTACATACTGTCCCGGTTGCACATTTACTTTTGATACCAATCCATCCTGCAGCGCAATAATAACGGTATAAGAAAGATTCAGTTTTGCAGCATCCACATCCACCTGTCTTTGATGAATAGTAGCATCCGCCACATTGATCTGCGAAGCAGTTGCAGTACTTTGTACAGCTACTGCATTTGTTTGCTGTGATGCCTGTTTCCTTTGCTCCTGCAGTATAGCTAATTGCTTTTCGGCAGTTTGCTTAGCTGCTGATGCCTGTTCAAATTGTTGCTGTGTGATAGAATGATCTTTTATCAGGTTGGCATAGCGGTCATAGTCCTGTGATGCACGCCATACATTTACTTTTGCCGCATCTATCTGTGCATCCACGGTTCCAACAGATGCCTGTGATGTGGCAATATTGGCTTTCGCTGCCGAAGTAGTCGCTTTGGCGCTATTGAGATTACTTTGCGCTATTTGCAAGGAAGCTTCCGCCTGTTCAACTTTGATGACATAATCACGGTTGTCCAGTACCAGTAGCGTATCGCCCTTTTTTACCTTTTGATTATCTTTTACCCTTACATCCATTACATAGCCTGATACCCTTGGTATGGCCGGACTGATGTCAGCGCTTACCTGCGCATCATCGGTATCTTCATGATGAAGACTGTGCTGGTATTTGGAAAAACCAAACCATCCCCCACCAATCAGCAGTAATGCCAGTATGATGATGAAGACAGGGTTTTTCTTTTTTGAAGCCGGTTTGTTGTCGTTTTGTATTTCGTTAGTTGTTGCCATATCGGTTCACTTAATATTATTTGTTAGTATTTATTTTTTTAGTTCGGCGCTCAAAAGGCCGGCTGTTTGTAATAGTTTATTATAAGCGACAAAAGCATCCGCTCTTGCCAGTGTATAACTAAGCCTTGCCTGCAGTTGCGCCACATCGGCATCCAGCAGGTCAGTGGTAGTAGCAAGGCTATTGTCAAACTTATTTTTTACAATACGGTAATTTTCCTGCGCCTGTTCAACGGCTTTGTAATACACTTCAATTTTTTTTCGGCTGCTGACCAGGGTGAAGTAACTTTTATTTACCTGCAAACGCATATTGTCATCCATCATCGCTTCTGTTTCGTTCGCTTGTTTCACTTTCGCTTCCGCCTGTTGTACTTTCGATTTTGTTTTCCAAAGCGAAGCGATATTATAAGACACGCCTACGCCTATGTTCATTGCGTTAGTAACGGAAAAAACATGAGGTATGTCCGCAGCGATATAACCCCCGGTTAATGCAAGGCTTGGATAGAGTTCTCCTTTGGTGGCTTTCACTCCTGTTTCCGCTGCTTTTTTCCGATAGTCCATTGCAGCAATGTCTTTCCTGTTGGTCATGGCCGCCTGCAGGTAATCATCGAGTATCCTGCTATCATCCTTTTTCACTATACCTGTTGTATCCAATACCAGTTCGGTAGCTGTGGGCAACCCAAGCATCAGGTTCATATTTACATTCGCCAGTTGCCAGTTATTCTCAGCATCCAATAAACTTAGTTCTGTATTAGACGACTGCAACTCTGCTTTCAGCAGATCGTTACGAGCAAGCAACCCGTTTTTCTCCAGGTTACCCAGGTCTTTCGTACGCTGTTGCGATTGCAGTAAATTTTCTGTTACCAGTCTTACGGCTGTCTTTGCTTTGAACAAATTGGCGAATGCCTCAATCGTAGTTTGTATTACTTCATCTTTGTCATTTTCTGCATCCAGCTTAGCAGCCTGCTCCAGGAACTTTGATGATTCAATACCATAGCGTATGCGTCCGCCACTATAGATAGGAAGGGAAATATTCAGTAAACCATACACGGCTTGTGACACTTTCGGCTCCTCACTTGCGGTACCACCGGTGCCGGTATTATTACTTTTTGTTTTCAGATCAAAGTTGGCGCTGTTCAACCGGATATAAGAACCAGATACTTTAGCATCCGGCAATTTTCTTTCCACGGCTTCTTTCAGGGCAGCAGTAGCTTCTTCTATTTTCGCCTGGTTACTTTTCAGTTGATGGCTGTTCTTAATGCTGAGATCAATTGCCTCATTCAATGACAACTGCTTTTTCTCCTGTGCCGCTACCTGCAGCGCCAGGAAAGAAAAGATAATGGCAAGACCTTTCAGTTTATTCTTCATTTGTCAGTATTGCTTTAAATAATTTTTTTAAATGCTGGCTCAGTTTCTTCCGGATATGTTTATGAAAATCTTCATCGGGCATAGACTGAAGATTATTGATCTCCCGGTAATAATATTGGGTGCTGACTATACTGTTCGCCGTGCCGATCAGGGTAGCCATCATCAGCGGTATATCAATATTTTTTTTGAAGTCACCTTTTTTCTGCCCGTCATGAATCAACCGGGAGATCAGTTCCTGGTTTCTTTTTTTCATCTGGAATATCAACTCAGCCGTAGTGCCGGTGTGGTTGAGTACCTGCTCCCTCACCATGATGCGGTGAAAAGATTGCTGGCTCATGATCTTGTCAATGTAATGATCAATCAGCGTATTCATCTTTTCCATGGAACTAAGCTGTTTGTCCTGGATCATACTTTCCAGCTTCAGCTTTATATATTCACCCCGGTAGTTAAACAAAGCTTCCAGCAGTTTATCCTTTGATCCGAAATAATAGGAGATCATCGCCAGGTTCACACGGGCTTTCTTCGCTATTTCACGAATGGATGTCCCATTAAACCCTTTTTCTGCAAAAAGGATCTCGGCCATTTCCATGATCTGCACCTGCTTGTCGCTGTATTCTGCCATAGTGAGTTTTTGAATCCGGGGCGAAGTTAAACAAATGTTTGATTTAAACAATCGTTTAATTAATTTTTCCTAAAAAAATTTCTACCGCTCCCGTGTATAGAACAAAATAAATCCTCCATAATGAATAGGAACAGTTGTTAGCAGAAGGAAGATAACTTACTGGTGATCATCGTTGACTCGCGATCAGTAAATTCAAATCCGTGTATTTGAGATCAAACCGTTCACTGAGATAAAAATTAGTCAATGCGCCTTTAAATAAATAAATACCACTGCGCAAATGCACCTGGTGCCAGACCAATTTTTCAAAACCTCCCTCCTCTCCCGCTTCCAATAATAAAGGCATCAGCACATTGCTGATAGCCTGTGAAGCGGTACGGGCAAACCCGGAAGGTATATTGGGAACGCAATAATGTATCACGCCGTATTTTAAAAAGATAGGATGCTCATGACTGGTGATCTCCGATGTTTCAAAACAACCACCGCGGTCAATGCTAACATCAATGACCACGGAACCCGGCCGCATATTACTTACCATTTCTTCTGTCACCACCATGGGTGTTCTTCCTGTTTCAGATGCCAAAGCGCCTACCGCTACTTCACAGGTCTTTAATTGCTTGGCAAGCATTCTCGGTTCAATTACTGATGTCCACAAACGATGACCGATATTATTCTGCAAACGTTTCAAGCGATACACACTGTTGTCAAAAACTTTTACGGATGCTCCCAGCGCGAGCGCCGCCCTGGCAGCGTACTCACCCACTATACCGGCACCGATGATAATAACTTTTGTAGGAGCGATACCCGAAACACCGCCTAGTAAAACGCCTTTGCCATGATTGGCTGATCCTAAATATTGAGCTGCTATCAGCATCACGGCGCTACCGGCGATCTCACTCATGCTTCTCACGATGGGATATGAATCACTATCGTCTTTCAGGTTTTCAAAAGAAATGCCTGTTATCTTTTTCTCCATCATCTTTTCCAGCAGGTCCGCTTTCAATACCGAAAGATGGATCGGCGATATGACCACCTGGTTTACCTGTAACAGTGGAATATCTTCTTCAATGATTGGAGCGCTCTTCACCAATACCGGCGCCCTGAAAACTTCTGCCCGATCATATACGATCTTCCCTCCCGCTTCACTATAATCCTTATCCCTGAAATGAGAAGCTTCACCGGCATTATGTTCTATTACTACTCCATGACCATTACTTACCAGTACGCTTACCGCATCCGGCGTCAATGCAATACGGTTTTCCTGGAAAGCGATTTCCTTTGGTATCCCGATCATCATTCCCATCGCCTTTGGCTTAATGTCCAGCGTTTCTTCTAATGTCTCGTAGCTAAAGGATGTACTTATTTTAGGTCTTTGCTGGCTCATGCAGGTTTAATTTTTTGTTCCAGCTTTAGTAACACAGATGAACTTCGTTGCAAGTTCATCCAGAGCAAAGCGAAGAGCTCCGTTCAGCGTTCTGCCTGCCTGTCCGGTAGGCAGGTCCGCCCTTGAGCATGATCCCGAACGCCTTCTTTTTTGCTTCTAATGGCTGGAAATCAAAATTAGTTTATTTTATCATCTAACCGCAACTTCCTGTTCGCGGAATCTATTACTTCAATATAAATATGCAACGTATCCTCCGGGAAGATGCCCGGCGCTTTTTCGGGCCATTCTACCAGGCAGGTATTACCGCTGTATAAACAATCTTCCACACCCGCTTGTACCGCTTCTTCTTCATCTTTCAGCCGGTAAAGATCCAGGTGAAATATTTTTTTAACCGTCCCGTATTCATTGTACACATACTCATTTATAATAGAAAAAGTAGGACTGCCTACAATATCTTTTACTCCTTTTGCATCACAGAGTGCATGAATAAAAGTTGTTTTACCCGCACCCATCTCTCCATGAAAGGCAAAGACCTTTGTGTTGCCGGCCATTTTCCAAAACCGGGTTGCAATTTCGTTGATACCATTTAATGAAAAATGAAACTCCATTGCGCAAATTTAGCAGGAATAGCAACCATGTTGCCAAGATATTGTTATAGATAATAGACGGGTGAAAAAGCATTTGATAATTTTGCAGAAGCTTCAACAAGATTTTTTGCCGGAAAGACGGGAAGATGAAAAGTAAATGCGATAAAAAAATACTTACCGACTTAGAGCCTTACCGGCTATTTTAAAAAAGAAAAAAGGCAAGTGAATAGAAAAGTTTGATTATGGAGAAAGTTCAATGGAAAGTAGAAGGAATGGATTGTACCAACTGTGCCCTCACTATACGCCGCTACCTGGAAAAAGAAGGCATGAAGGAAGTGAAGGTAAACTTTGGCACGGGTGACGTATTATTTGAAATAAACGGCAACAATACAAAGGAAAAATTAGCCACAGGCATTAAAGGTTTAGGTTATACTGTAGTAAACGATCCATCAATAACCAACCCACAACAGGCAACCGGTAACCGGAAACCATTTCTTTCTACTCATCTTCACCGGTTCTGGTTCTGCCTTCCTTTTACAGTATTGCTGATGCTGCACATGATTCCTGTTGTTCATATTCCCTGGCTGATGGATCCATGGGTTCAATTAAGTTTAACTATTCCTGTATTCATCGTTGGCATGAGTTTTTTTGGGAAAAGCGCCTGGAAAAGTTTGCGCAATGGTATCCCTAATATGAATGTATTGATCGCAGTGGGAGCAACGGCCTCATTTGTGTATAGTTTATACGGAACGCTGACAGGCCAGGCGGCCAATTTTATGTTTTATGAAACGACCGCCACTATTATTACATTGGTTTTCCTTGGTAATTATATGGAAGACGCTTCTGTTCATTCCACACAGAGAGCATTGAACAAACTGGCAAAGTCGCAGAAGGTAATGGCCAATATGATCGCCTATGATGATCAGCACCGGGAACAGGTATTTGCCGTGGAGAATACTGAACTAAGAACAGGCGATCTTATTTTAATAAAAAGTGGTGAGCAGGTTCCGGCGGATTGTAAAATACTATGGGGCGATGTACATGTAAATGAGTCATTGCTTACCGGTGAAAGCACACCGATACATAAGGTCAGCAAGGATAAGCTGATCAGCGGAAGCATTATTCACGATGGAACCGTGAAAGCACAGGTAACCGCCGCTGGCAATGATACTGTTTTAGCGGGTATCATCAATCTTGTAAAGAGGGCACAGGGAGAAAAGCCACCCGTTCAATTATTAGCTGATAAGATTAGCGCCATATTTGTTCCGGTAGTGCTTGTTATTGCCGCTGTTACATTGATCACTAACTGGTTCATCTTAGACAATTTCACTTCTGCATTGATGCGCAGCATTGCAGTGTTGGTAATTGCCTGTCCCTGTGCAATGGGTTTGGCTACTCCTGCTGCTATCGCCGTAGGCCTGGGCCGCGGAGCCAGAAACGGTATATTGTTCCGCGATGCTACCAGTCTTGAATTATTCAAAGACATCAGGCAAGTGGTGTTTGACAAAACAGGAACGCTGACAACAGGGAAATTTACAATAGGCAATTGGCAATTAGCAAATATGAGTTTGACTGAGAACGAGTTTAAACAAATTGTTTATTCCCTTGAAAAATATTCTAATCATCCTATCGCAAAATGCATAACCACCGAATGGAAAACAAAAGACGAGATACGCTGGAAGAAGATCGAAGAAATAAAGGGAGTTGGTATGAAAGCTGAAGATAAGGATGGTGTTATCTACCAGGCGGGTTCATTTAAACTGGCAGCTACATTTACACAGGACGACAAGCACAATATATATGTCATTAAAAATGATCAGTTGCTCGGATGGATAGATGTAAAAGATGAAGTACGCCCGGAAGCAAAAACCGTGGTTGATTATTTACACTCAAAAAACATTAAAACCATTCTGCTAAGTGGTGACAGGTATGAGAAAACAAAACAATTAGGCGAGCAGCTTGGCATTGATGAAGTGGTAGCCGAGCAAACCCCTGAACAAAAACTGAACAAGATCGCAGAGCTAAATTCAAAAACACCTACGGCCATGGTGGGTGACGGCATCAATGATGCGCCGGCATTAGCCAAAGCCGCTGTGGGGATTTCCATGAGTGAAGCTTCACAGATCGCTGTACAAACAGCACAGGTAGTGTTAATGAATAATGGTTTAAAGAATTTGCCAACAGCTCTGGGTCTTGGCAAACATACGTATATCACCATCAAACAAAATCTTTTCTGGGCTTTTGCCTATAATGTTGTTGCCATCCCGGTAGCAGCGCTGGGGTTCTTAACTCCTACCTTTGGCGCATTGGTGATGGGGCTGAGTGATGTGGTGCTGGCCATCAATTCGGGAAGATTATTTGTAAAGAAAGTAGTGTAGTGATAATTTAAAAAAATTATCTCATAAAAGTTTCCCACAAAGCCGCTAAGAACACAAAGGATAATATTTTATGGCATCGTTGCGAAACAGCAACTCCTGGTTAAAATTGCGCTGATAAAATTAACTTGCTTACCGTTAATTTAATCAAAAACCAGCTACGAGATTCCCTATTAAGTCTAATTTCATACAAATAATTAAAGGTTCGCCTTGTCTTATGCGCCAAGTTTTTCTTAACTCATTTCCTTTCCGTTTACTTTTTCTTATTATTTGTTTGATACAGGTAAATAACATCTCCGCCCAAAACAATTTATTACTTAATGGCGGTTTTGAAGACATCAATACCTGTTCGGAATATAATTCAGAATGTGGTGTAGAGGGCTGGTTTTACCTGAAAGATGTAAAAGCGCAAATGCTGTCAAATGATTCTGCGCATCCTGCCATGGGCAGTAATTCATTTGGCCTGTTCTTTAACTGGCTTGGATATACAGGCTTTTCTCCATTGATCGGTACTGTCTTACCCTGCCGCTTACAAAAAGACAAACACTATAGCTTTAAAGGAATGGTTTCAGCTAAGCTGAACCCAAAGCTGATCTTTAAAGCAGGTGTAACAACAGGTGAAAAGTTTTATGTACCCAAACGGCCCTTCTCCCCTGCTATGCACCCGGACAGCATCACACAAATACAGCGTGTTCCGGGAACCGATTTTTACCAGTTTGAATTCAGTTTCATTGCCAATGGAAAAGAAAAATACCTGACATTCGGAACCTATATTGAAGAAGATACCCTTTCCGGTAAGAAAAATCTTATAGGCACCCAGTCCGTTTCAGTTGTACTGGACAATTTCCAGCTATTACCATCCGATAAGAATGAAATGGTTTGCAATGACTTTGTGAAAAATAAAAAACAGATTTATAATTATAATTTCCGTCATAAGGAAATGGATTATTCTCTTTACGGTAAAGGAGAGATTGCCATCCTTATTAATGGACCGGACAGTAATACTATTACACATACGCAACTACCAGCCCCGGAAGAAAAAACAGTAAACGCTGATACATTAAAACTGGGTGATGTATTTTTTGATTTTAATAAAGCAAACCTGAAACCCGGTTTTTTAAAATTGCTGGAAACTTTTTTCAGGACTCGCCAACCCGATCAACCAATTGATAGTATTTATATAGAAGGGCATACTGATTCCATCGGGACGGATGGCCGTAACCTTCAATTAAGCCGTCAACGCAGCGAAAGTGTCCAATCATGGCTTCTTTCCAATAAGATACTGCCCGGCGAGCTTATACACATACATCCCTTTGGTAAAACAAAACCCATTGCCACCAATACTACGCCACAGGGCAGGGCATTGAACCGCAGAGTAGAATTGATCGTTTTCAGAAAACCGAAAAAATAATAGAGAATCAATATCGCCAGCCTGTAAATTGGCTGATCAACGGTAATGCGATAACTTGTAACGCTAATTACGATGACAAGTAGCCTTCATGACTGAACCTATAAAAATATTAAACCAATACTGGGGCTTTGATGCCTTTCGGCCCTTGCAGGAAGATGTGATAAATTCCGTGCTGGCAGGTAACGATACATTAGCCTTAATGCCCACAGGCGGTGGCAAATCGCTATGCTACCAGGTACCTGCATTAGCCAAAGAAGGGATGTGCCTGGTTATTTCGCCGTTGATCGCATTGATGAAAGACCAGGTAGAGAACCTCCGTAAAAAAAATATCACCGCCTATTCCATTTTTTCCGGCATGAGCCGCAAAGAAGTGATCACTATTTTAAAAACTGTAACATATAGCAATTGTAAATTTCTATATGTATCGCCTGAAAGATTAGAAACGGCTTTATTCAGGGAATACCTGCCGGGTATGCATATCACCCTTATTGCCGTGGACGAAGCGCATTGCATTTCGCAATGGGGTTATGATTTCCGGCCTCCCTATTTACGGATAGCCGCGTTGAGAGAAGAATTGCCAGGTGTTCCAATATTGGCGTTGACTGCCTCGGCTACTCCGGATGTGCAGAGAGATATTTGTGAAAAGTTAACCTCACCCCCAGCCCCTCTCCAAAGGAGAGGGGGGCAGACTCCGTTTACCGGAGATTCATTTAATAGTTGGAAAATATTCCGCCAGTCATTTGAAAGGCCCAATCTTTCGTACAGTGTTTTTAAAGTTGATTCACGTATCAATAAGATCATTGAGATACTCACCAAAGTTCCGGGTACGGGTATTGTTTATTGCAAAAGCCGGAAGAGAACAAAAGAAATAAGCGAACTATTACAATTGCAAAATATTTCGGCGGATTATTATCATGCAGGTTTGCTGCAGGAAGAACGCAACCGCAAACAGGAAGCCTGGATCAATAATAAAATAAGGGTGATCGTTTGCACCAATGCATTCGGTATGGGCATTGATAAACCGGATGTCCGTACTGTGATACATGCTGATGTACCCGATTGCCTGGAAAATTATTACCAGGAAGCAGGCCGTGCGGGAAGAGATGGAAAAACGTCGTATGCTGTTCTGTTGTACGATGAAAGGGAATTGCAGGAATTAAATGAGATGGTGGCTATTCGTTTTCCTACGCAACTTGATATACGTAATGTTTATCAATCGGTGGCCAATTATTTACAGATACCAACAGGCATCGGTGAAGGCGAATATTATGAATTTGATATCGCTGATTTCCTGAAGAAATTCAAGCTTAACAGTCATACCGCTATCTATTCATTAAAAACACTGGAGCAGGAAGGCTGGCTTTCTTTTAATGAACAGGTATTCCTGTCTCCCACCATTCAATTCACTGTCACAAAAGATTATTTATACCAGTTTGAACAAAGCCATCCACTGCTGGAACCCATACTCAAAACATTACTCAGGGCCTATGAAGGAATATTTGATCACACCTGCTTTATATCAGAATTGCAGGTCGCTCAATTACTAAAGAAACATGTGGATGAAATAAAGCAACAGTTAACCGAATTGAACGCCGCCGGTATCATTGAATACACTCCTAGAAAAGATTCACCCCAGTTGTACCTGCTGCGCAACCGTATAAAAGCGGAAGATATTTCTATCAATAGGGTAGCTTTTAATCAGCGAAAAGAAAGATTTGAGAAAAGGCTGAAAGAAATAATGCGCTATATAAAGGAAGAGGCTGAATGCCGCAGCCGGATCATGGGTTCCTATTTTGGTGATAAAAAGATCAGGTCTTGTGGTATCTGCGACAATTGCCTGCGTCAAAAAGCAGTCACACTTAGCAAAGAGGAATTTGATTCTATTCACTCCCGTATTCTTGATATTACAAGAAGTGAAAGGCTGCAGATAAAAGACCTGATGATAAAATTGAGCGGCATTAAAAAAGAAAAAGCCTGGAAGGTGATTGAGTTCCTCCAGGCAGAAAAAAAGATTGAAACGGATTCGGCCGGTTTGGTCAGGCTGAAATAAACGCCTCTGCATTTGCTGCAACAATATGTTTGGCAGTATCAGTATAGTGGCGTAAGCGGATCACCTTACCCTGGTCATTAAATGTCCATAAATGCATTTCTTCATCCCGGTAATGGCCACCGGTAGCGGGAACACCGGCTTCAATGATAAATTCAGCCGCTACCTGGTTTCCATTACCCATTATGGATAAGACCTGGAAATCTTTGATGTTAAGATCACCAACAATTTTAAAAAATTCTACTGCACCCTCTTTTCCTTTCCGTGGCGCCAACCAGGGAACTCCTGCCTTTTGTGCTGAATTATCAGCCCACTGCTCCCATTGTACATCATCTGCCAGTTCATTAATAATAGCAGGAATGTCGCCTTTTCCGAATGCTTCATAAATGCGGTTTACTGTTGCTGTATTATTGCTCATAACGTGAGAATTAAAAGTTTTATTGAACTGATATTTATTTCCCTGTATCCATAAGTTTTATGACGTTAGCTGACCTATTACCTGCTGCCAATCCAGTACATTCCAATGCTCTACAAATTTTCCATCTTTCAGGCGGATAATATCCATTACTTCCATGGTTACATTTTTACCGGTAGCCGGGATACCCATGAAATCGCCTTTGTGCGTAGTATGAAATATCTTATGTGCTGTCACTATATCATTCTCGGCTACCTGTCTTTGTATCTGCACCTTCAGATCAGGAAATGCGGGTTTCAAAAAATGATTAAAGAAATACATCACTCCTTCCGGCCCTTTGGGTACACCCGGGGGCGCTGTCTGGTTAATGAAATCAGCCGCCACGATCTCATTGAAAGCATTGATGTCACCGCCTTCAATAAATTCTTTATTAAAACGGGTAACAGTGGCTTTGTTTTTTTCTGTGGTGGTCATAACTGTTTATTTATAGTTACTGATTAAAAGATCATTGCTGGTTGGCGATATAAGCTGCGGCCGTATCGAAGAAATCCTGGAAGTAAACCACTTTGCCTTCTTCGTTAAATTTCCAATGCATAGCCCAGTCAGATACCACTTTTTTGCCCGTGATTTTGGAAGTAGCGATCATATTACCAAAGGCGGCCACTTCATTATCATTAATGTTATTGACCGAAACAGGATTGAATGCATTGATCTCCTCGCTTTCACCCAGCCGGATGAAAAAGTTAACGGCATCTTTTCCTGTATAGGTCCCTCCCTGCGGCAGAGAGCCTTCACCTGAACCGATCCATTTACAATTATCCGCTATATGGCTGAGGATATAAGGAATATCGCCCCGGCCAAAAGCTTGATACAGTTTAGTTACTGTTGCTGCGTTATTTACTAATGTTGTTGTGCTCATAAAAAAAGTTTTATTGATTATTAATTAATAGAGACATATTTATTTCATCATACCGGATGCCATCAGCACCGCTCCTAGGTTCTGTACTGCCGAGTGCTCTGTTATTTTTCCTTCCTCATTAAATTTGAAGATGTCAACATCTTTGAACTTAACAGGTTTGCCTGTAGCCTTTATCCCCATTATATCGTTTTTAAATACACCGCCCCAGTCTCCATGCACCAATACATAATCACCGTCCGCGTAATACTCCAGGTTTTCGCCCTTGTATCCTTCCACAGCAACCGTAAGCATTTTAATAAATCCCTTCAGGGTATCAATGTTTGTAATAGGCGGTATGCTTCCATCCGCATAATCAACAAAATTGACGGCAGCATCTTTGAAAGTCCCGTCCAGGTCTCCTTTATTAAAACTTTCCATACTGGCCATAGCGGTCTTTTTGTTACGTTCCTGTTTGCTTTCAGTTGAAGACATCGAAGTTTCTTTTTTATCGCCTTCACCTGTTTTTTTGTCATCATTGCAGGCAGCTATTACTAATGATGCCGCCAATAAAGAAAAGATGATCTTTTTCATGTTGTGTTGTTTTGATTTATAGTAATAAAATTATTTACCCATTTTAGCGCCCACCTGCATCATAGCTGTCATACCAGATTGAATAAACCTGTGCGAGGTGATCTTTCCGTCACTATTAAAAGTAAAAATGGCGCCTTCCATGTACTTAAAGGATTTGCCGGTGGCTTTCATCCCCATAAAGTCATTTTTAAACGTACCGGTAAATTCGCCTGTGATGATAACCTTGCTCCCATCTGCATTGCTAAACGCCTCCGGGTTTTCTTCTTTTACATCAGGAAAAGCTGCCATCCAGGCTTTGATGCCTGCTTTGATAGAATCTATGCTTTTTACCGGCGGCATGCTTCCGTCATTATAATCCACTGCATCAGGCGTTACATTTTTAAATGCAGCATCCAGGTCCAGGGCATTCACTGCTTGTACAGCCATTAAAGCTGTTTGCATGTTCTTTTCAGCCGCTGAAGGTATTGCTTGCTTGTGATCAGAAGACATAATTTCATTCTTGCCCGATGATTCATCTTTTTTTTCATTATTACAGGCCACCAACAACAATGCAGCAGCCAGTAAAAAAAGAATTACTTTTTTCATGATCAATTTTTTAAATAGATAATTAAGTTGAAATGTTTACCAGGGTAGCGTTCTTTCGTTTCGTAAGCCGGGCTTGTAGCAAAGACGGTTATAAATACGATGGTTTTTCCTGAAGGGTTCTCACCGGAGCAGATTTTTTAAAAACAGGGTTGCGAATATCTTTTACTTCAAGGATGCGTAGCGGCAGTGATTCATTTTCTGTAACATTCACCAGGATATTCAATACTTGATTGATAGTAACCAACGCCATCGTCCTTGCTTTTTTTCTCCATGCAGGCACAATCTCTGCCAAACCATAAAACGGCAGCAAAGTAACAGGCCACCAATGACCCGGCCCCAACACATACCAGGGACGGATGAATGTGCAATTAAATGTTTTACTCAAACAATATTTCTCGCCTTCCTTTCTCACTTGCTGGTAGGCCTGCATCAGCTTTGATGGCGCCATCGCTACGCTTACATAAACAAAATGCAGGACGCCTGCAGCAGCGGCCGCATCGGCTGAAGCTTTCACGCTACGCAGGTCAATCTCTTTGAACTGCTTTGCTTTCTTTGGTGATGGATGAGGCACTCCCAGCAATTGCACAAACACACAAGCTGCCGGAATATATTGCTGAAAAGTTTGCGCGTCAAATGGATTGCCCACCATCACTTCTGCTCCTGCGGGAACTTTATGCTCACTGCCTTTTCTTACCAATGCAATGACATGATGTCCCCTGTCAAGTAAGAGTTTGGTCAATCTCGTACCGATGTACCCGGTAGCCCCTGTTATAAAAATAGCTTGCATTGCATTATTTTTTTTCCAGCTTATTATACAATAAAGCGATCAAAAAGCCGGAAACAGTTCCAACAATCAATATATGAAATGCCATATCCGGCAAAATGATTCTTTTGGGGAAAGCATTGAATAAAGAAGCATTAATAAAATTCCATGTTCCGCTTACTGCCGCATTCATCAGCATACCACCAACTATTGCATGACTGGTACTGATCTTTGGGCCACGCTGATAAGTAAGCAGGTAGAATAGTGCTGAAACCCATACGAGCTCAGTCGCCAGTTGCCATACAGGATTACTGTTTGCTATTTTATTTACTTTGTTTTCAAATCCTGAGAAAGCGGAATCAAAATAATCGCCTATGATCAGGACATGAAAAACGCCATTTAATGCTATGCACGCAAGGGCTGTTACCAAAACAGTAATTAAAACAGTTTTAGCTTTCATAAAAAATTATTACTATTAAATGCTAATGATTGATCTCAGGCAGTAGCCCGATCTGGCGCAATACACCTGCCAGGTCCCACATTACCTGCCCGTGTTTTATTTTACCATTTTCAAGCGTAAGGATAGACATACCATGTATGAAAACATTTTTCCCGGTAGCGGGTATCTTCATCAGCGGGCCCTGGTGATTGCCTTTAGCTAACCAGTGCAATACGATCTTACCGTCTTTTTCCACATCATCTATCAATGTATAATGAAGATTGGGAAATGCAGTGAATACGCTTCTTGTCCATTGCCGCATACCTTCCCATCCTTCCCGGATGCGGCCGGCTGTAATATCTTCTACTACATAATCAGTGCTGTAAAAAGGCAAGATGATCTCATCAGCACGGGAATTCCAGGCATCAATGATCTGCTGTCCGGCCGATTTTGTCTTTGTCTCTTTTGTTTTCACCTTGGTATTTGCGGTATTCATGCTGGTTTATTTATCAGTTCAATGAAATGTTCTGTATAGCCTGTTTCCAGTCTTGCTTAAAAAAATATCTCAGGTTTCTGATTGCCCGGCTCATTCTTGTTTTCACCGTGCCCAGCGGCATATTCATGATGTCGGCAATTTCACTTTGTGTAAACCCCTTGAAATACATCAGCTCAACCACTTCTTTTTCTTCCTGCCGCAACGTGTTAACTAATTTACGGAGGTCAATCGTATCGGGCAAAAAACTGACCTTATTTCCGGGCGGCAGCAACACGGGAATATCATCACTCAATACGGAAGCTTTACCCTGTTTATGCGCCTTACTGCGATAATGATCAATACAAATATTACGGGTGATATTATATAGCCAGGTAAATATCCTTCCTTTGGCTGCGTCATACTGCAACCTGTTCCGCCATGCTTTTACAAAAACATCCTGCAGCAGGTTCTCTGCCACTTCGGTGTCTTTAATCCACTTGGTAATAAGGCCGAACAGTGCATCCGAATAGCTGTCATACAATTTAGAAAAATGACGCTGATCTCCGCCCTGCAGGCATTGCAGCATTTCATTTTCCTTTTGAACGGGCCAGGCTTGGTTAATTATAGGTGTCATAGTTGGTTAAATGCAGGACAAATATGCACCCGTTCATTGGTCATTGACAAGTCCAAAAACTGTTCAAAAACTGTTCAGGGGAGAATATTGATTGGCGGCGTTTTAAGCCCTGATTGGGTCAGAATTACTTCGTTTCGGTAGAGGAGGCTGTTCCTTATTCAGCATATTGTCTGGAGAGTTTGTCCTCTATTAACTTCAATTTTATTACGGATTAACAAAAGACCATCCTTCTTCATCAAAAAAATCAACAAGCCTTTGGCATTCAAGTCCATATTTTTTGGCAACAGAAGGAATTTTATACTGCTTAGCATCATTCAATTCCTGTTGTATAATCGGAAGTTCATAATATTTGGCACAAGCTATTACTAAAGGATCTGCCCAAGATCTCGTGCTGTATTTTAATATAATTTGCTCAGGGTAATTCGATAATACATTTTGTAAAATAACAATTTCATCATCACAAGGTTCTAAAAACATATGCTCATAATCCTCTGCCCATAAAATAAGGTCATCATCCCCTTTCTTGATTTCTGTTAAAACTTCTTTTGGTGCAATAATTTTTTCTTGAACACACATTTCATTGAATCTTTCCCATAACCCAGGAAATATTTTTTCTGGATACTGATTCTTTAAATCAAATAGTGCACTAGTGTCAATAACATATTGATATGGTGGTTTAAGAACAGTCATTAACTATTCAAACGTTCAATAATTTTAGGGAGGTGATAAAGCTTGGTTTCAAGATAATTAGAAAGATCGGAAGATGATATCAATCCCTGTTGGAAGGCATTCACAACGCTAGCCACATAAGGTCTGCCTTTATCACTTATAATCTTAATCCCCTGGTTTATTCCTTTCGGATCCTGGTCTTTTAGTTTTTCATTTTCACGTTCTTTAGCAGATTTAGCCATTGAATCCCATAGTCTTTTTTTCTTCCAAAAAAATTCTTCAGATATAAGCCTTAACAATAAGAATTTTCTTGCTATTACTTCGTTACTTACATTATAGATCCTTGCCAACCTCTGAATATCGTTGTCATTCGTTTGAGTATCCCCAATATCAAAATGTTTTATATCATTTTGAAACGATTCGTCAGGAACCAGAAATGAAGCAGCAAATTGATTACAAAATGCTTCTATCTTCTCATAGTCCTTATTCAAAACACCGTTGCTGGAATCTCTAAAGACATCATTCGTATTAAAAAAAATATGACAAGCCTCATGAAAAATGCTAAAAATTCTACCATTTTTTGAATCATCCTTATTCAAAACAATAATTGGGAATTTACCAGTTAAACAAAATGCTCTTGCATCTTGCATAGGCATCTTTATTTGAAAAACATAAATTCCAATAGATTCTATGACCTTCTTGAAATTGCGGAAAGCTTCTTCATATCTCCAAGACTTTTGTTCGTTTAACGATAATCCTAAAAATGTTCTAAATCGCTTTGATGCAGAAAATGGGTCATCGTCTATTGAAACTTTAAATTCTTTAAACTTTATTGGCTCGTCTGTTGAAGCAACTTCATCCAAAATGAGTTGATACCTCTTAGCTTTTCTCAAAGCAAGCCTTATTTCTGGAGAAAGATCAGTTATTTCTGAATTTGAAAGATTCCGAAAATCTTTTTGAATAGAGACTTCTTTGGGAGGCTCTGTTAATAGTAATATAGCAAGAGGTCTGTTGTAAACCTTTTCAGCAAGTTCTTCAAGCTGCTTATAAGTTGGAAGCTTATCTCCCTTTTCCCAGGCTTCATATCTTTCAGAAGGGACGCCGACTTTCTTAGCCGCTTGCTCCATAGTATACCCCATTGAAGTTCTTGCCCATTCCAGAACTGACCCTGAAAGACGAAAGCTAATACTACCTGCCATATTGCAATAATATATAAAATGCTATTTCAAGCTAACAATATTTCTTAACAAAATCTCATATTAAATAACCATATCGTCTAATGTTACTTTTAAACCGTTTCCTACACAATTCTCTTCTCCTCCAGCCACAATATATCCGCCACCCTTTCCACGCCTTTCTTCACCTGGCGGCGGTAGGTACTGAAACTCATATAGAGAAAGTCGGCGGTTTGCTCCTGGCTGCCTACCGGATTGATAAATGTGCGGTACAATACCCTGTGCAGGGATTCATCTTTAGGGGAATTTTCCAGTGAGGCTATGGCTTTGGTGAGTTTATCAGCCAGCGTCAATGCGAGGTTGAGATCAGTCGGTTCATCTTCATTAGCCTGCTGCACAAAATGAGATTTCAACAATGCATTGCCAATTATTTTTTTGGGATTCTTTAATTGTTTCAATGCATCATGAATGGCATCAATGAATTTTTGTTCGGTCAATGCAGTTGCTGCAGGCAGTATCTGCACGGTGCTGGTTTCTTCTTCATTAATCTCCCGCTTACCCATCAGCTCCAGCCAGGCCAATGGCGCACGCTGCCGCCAGTCGTGCATATACCAGCCATAGTTTTGTTCATTCAGTTCATGATCCAGTTCAGGCAGATGATGCAGGTCGGCATAATTCAATAGCTGCTGCCAGAACTCCGGGTTCACACATCGCAGCATACTGACGGCAAGACCCGGCGTAAAATACCATTGCACGATACCGAGAAAGATAGCGCTTTGCACACCACTTACATTCTGAAAATGATCGCGGCTCATCCACGAACGAAACACCGTCATCAGTTGCCCTTCTTCTATCTCCCACTCTTTTTTATAGGGCAGCAGATCGTTGATCACCTTATCATGTGTTTTGCCATTTATTTTCTCCACATTTATTTTCAATACAAACCCTGCAGGTGTTTTTTCCGCATCCCGGAATACCCACACATCAGCCGCTTCATGATCCAGCCATTTGGAAAAAAAATCTACGGAAGTATTGCTTTCATATTTTTTTACCATCGCTACCAGGTGCTGGCGGTCATCTTCTTTCATTTTATCCTGCCAACTGCTGCCTGTTTCCTGGAACTCGAAGAAAGGTTTTACAGCAGGGTTCATCCGGTGTAAAAAAATGAGACCGAATAAAACTTCCCGTTGTTTCTCTCCACTTTTTTTTAATAATCTTGAAATAAAGAACTGCTGTGCCTTTATATGCAGGTGCCGGTACCATTCAGGATTGCGCCAGTGCGTTTCAGTGGCAATAGCATCCCGGGCTATATCATGCGGGTAAATACCTGCGGGACCTTTTTCAATAAAGGTGAGTGTGGTAAGCCAGTTGAATAATTCATGCGCCAGTTGAGCCCCCAGTACTTCTTCAATTAATTTTTCCGTAGTGACATATACCAATGAACATAATTCCAGTGCTGCTTTATGCGCCGGGCTGGGCACCTCCTGTACAAATTGTTCCAGCAGGGTTTTCATGATATCCGGTGAATCCAGCGGATCGAAGTGACTGTCTTTACGTTGTCCAAACATATCGGCCACAATGGACAATGCCAAAGGATTGCCATGCGTATACTTAACGATACGTTTTACCTGTTGTTCCGGGATATTTCTGCGGTTAAGTAATTGCGTACTTTCTTCATCGCTTAATTCTTTTAATGAAAAAACTTTAGTGATACTTTGCCATCCCGGATCAGTTTTCCAGTTGGTAGAAAGATTATGTCGTCCTGAAATAACAGTAATGACATTCCCCGGTAACTCGGGGAGAAATTCTATCCGCATCCAGTCATCCAGTGGTTTTAGTTTTTCAAATGTATCCATCAGCAATACCACGTTTCCTGTATACGCATCTATCGCTGTGAATACATCATTGTCATTGGAAAAAGGTGATGCCGTTTTTAAAGCCTGTTTGAAACTATCCGGGTGTGATTCAATATACCGGCAATCCAACTGGATAAAAGGAACCGATGATTCCTTGCAGTGATCAGCGAATTGTTTGAGCAATGTTGTTTTGCCCTGTCCGCCGGGGCCATACACGTAGATTAAATGAACAGAAGGTTCTTGCTCTTTCAATAGCTGTTCAAAAAAAGAAATTTCCTTTTGACTGCCGACAAAATTCTTTTTCCGCTGTTGCTGTAATATATCTTTTAGCCTTGCCATGTAAATTTGATCAGCTATTAATACGAAGTAATAACAAGGCAGGTTTTTTAAAACAAACTTTTTCTCCTGCTTCTTCCTCCCAGGCCTAACGCCCCGAGCAAAGACCGGACAATAGTGTTACCGGCAGTACGGGTCATGCTTTTTACAGTGGGATCATCAAAGAAACCTTTTTCTTTTTTGGCAGTGGCCTTTGTTTCTTTTTCCTCCTGTCTCTGTTTTTTGATCTCTTCTGTTTTTTCCGCCGCTTCATTCAGTTTTTCTGTCAGTATTTCATAAGCGCTTTGGCTGTCTATTACCTGGTTATACTTTGCCGCGATCTTTGATTTACTAACCAATACATCTATTTCGGTATCCGTCAGTATATCCATCCGGCTTTGCGGCGGCCTGATCATGCAATGCACCAGCGGTGTGGGAATACCTTTTTCATTTAATATGGTTACCAATGCTTCGCCTGTTCCTAATTGTGTGATCAGGTCTTCGGTTTTGTAAAATTCCGTTTCAGGATAGTTCTCTGAAGTTTGTTTGATCACCTTCCTGTCAGCGGCGGTAAATGCCCTTAATGCATGTTGTATTTTTAATCCAAGTTGCGCCAATACAGAAGCAGGGACATCCATCGGGTTTTGCGTACAGAAATAAATACCGATGCCTTTGGAACGGATCAGTTTGATGATCGTTTCGATCTGCTGCAGCAAGGCATCATTGGCTTCCTGGAAAATCAAATGCGCTTCATCAATGAACATTACCAGTTTGGGTTTGTCCATATCTCCTTCTTCAGGACAAGAAGCGTATAACTCTGCCAATAGCTGCAGCATGAAAGTAGAAAAAAGTTTGGGCCTGTCCTGCAAATCAGTTACTCTTACAATGGAGATCATTCCCCGGCCGTCATCACTGATACGCATCAGGTCATCCACTTCAAAACTTTTTTCACCAAAGAAAACATCGGCGCCCTGCTGCTGGAGTTCTATCACTTTTCTTAAGATAGTTCCTGTGGAAGACGTGGATATTTTTCCGTACGTTTTCTCCATTTCCGCTTTTCCTTCATCACTTACAAATTGCAATACTTTGATAAAATCTTTCAGATCGAGTAATGGCAGTTTCGTATCGTCGCAGTATTTAAAGATCATAGCCACAAAGCCACCCTGCGTATCATTTAATCCAAGAATTTTTGAAAGAAGCACAGGGCCGAATTCACTAACTGTTGCTCTTAATCTTGCACCTTTCTGGTTACTCAATGTCAGCAGGTCAGCAGGGCTGGCAGCAGGTTTGAATTCAATACTTAATTGACGGCAACGGTCTGTTATTTTATCATTCACCGTTCCGGCAGCAGCGATACCGCTCAGGTCGCCTTTGATATCCATCAGCAATACAGGAATGCTGGCATTACTCAATCGTTCAGCCAGTACCTGCAGGGTTTTCGTTTTACCGGTACCGGTTGCCCCTGCGATCAGTCCATGGCGGTTCAATGTTTTCATCGGTATCAGTACATCTGCGCCACTCACAACGCTGCCATCCAGCATAGCACAACCTATCTTGAAGCTTTCCCCTTTGAATGTATAGCCATCTTTTACGGTCTGTGAGAATTTCGCGTTGTCAGCCATTATTATAATTTGAATGAAAGTTAAAGGAAAAGAATAAAAAACTGCCGGTTGTTTACAAATCTTCTTCTCTTTCCAGCATCAGTATAGCACCTTGCGGCACGATGAAGTATTTTTCATTTTCATACATCACTTCCGTAGCAGCGCTTAATAAAAAGATAGCGAGATCACCTTCCTTTGCCTGCAAGGGTACGTATTTGATCTTTTCTTCTTCTCCTTTCCAGGCCTCATCTTCTACAGGCATGGGAATAGCATAACCGGGACCTGCTTTTATAACATAGCCTTGCTGTACTTTCTCCCTTTCCTGCACACCGGGCGGTAAATATAATCCGCTGGCAGTACGTTCATCTGGTTTGGTGAGTTTGATGAGGAGGCGGTCACCGATCACAATTAATTTTTTCAGACGGTTATCAGGAGTTAGATGCATGGTTTATTGTTGAATTGGACAACAAATGTAGAAAATGCCTGTCAAATGAGTTTTGCCGGTACTCTTAACAAAATATTAGTCCCCTGTTCAGATGTTTGGCAAATGATTTACTTTTATTTGTCATCTTAATATGAAATAAACTTATACAAAACCATGGACTCAAAAAAACCTAAGATCCTCCTGTGCGAAGATGATCCCAACCTGGGAAGCGTGCTGAAGAATTATCTTGAACTGAATGACTACGATGTAACACTGGAAAGAGATGGCCGTCTTGGCCTGGCTGCTTTTCAGCGTGAAAAATTTGATCTCTGCCTGCTGGATGTAATGATGCCCAATATGGATGGATTTACGCTGGCTGAAGAAATACGTGATGTTGATCCGGATATTCCTCTTTTCTTTCTGAGCGCAAAAACAATGAAGGAAGATATCATCCAGGGCTATAAACTTGGCGCTGATGATTATATCACCAAGCCTTTTGACAGCGAAGTTTTGTTGCTGAAAATAAAAGCGATCCTGAAACGTAATGAAGAGATCAACAGGGAAAGTGAGAATAAAGAGTTTGATCTTTCCACTTATCATTTCAATCCCAAATTGCGCCAGTTGATCCACAGTGGTATCACGCAAACGTTATCTCCAAAAGAAAACGAGTTGCTGAAAATGCTGGCCGAACACCTGAATGACCTGTTACCAAGAGACCAGGCATTAAAAAAGATATGGGGCAGTGATACGTATTTCAATGGCCGCAGCATGGACGTTTATATTGCCAAGCTGAGAAAATACCTGAGAGATGATGCAAAGATTGAGATCGTGAATATACATGGGAATGGGTTCAGGCTGGTGGTACAGGAATGACCGTTGATTACTTTGAATGAATGATAGAGGTGAGTTAACAACTCACCTTTTTTATTGATCAAAAAGAGAATTACCGGGATAAGCCTGGGGTTTCTTTCCCAGGTGTTCATACGCTTTCGCTGTTACTTCTCTTCCTCTGGGTGTACGTTGCATAAAACCTTCCTGTATCAAAAAAGGTTCATATACTTCTTCCAATGTTCCGGCTTCTTCACCAACGGCTGTGGCGATTGTGGTAATACCCACGGGGCCGCCTTTGAATTTTTCAATAATGGTCAGGAGAATTTTATTATCCATATCATCCAGCCCGTATTCATCTACATTCAATGCTTTTAATGCATGTTGTGTAATGCCCATATCAATGATACCGTCATTTAATACCTGTGCGAAATCTCTCACCCTTCGTAATAAGCCATTGGCAATTCTTGGTGTGCCACGGCTGCGTCTTCCAATCTCACCAATAGCATCTTTGGATATCTCTGTACCGAGTATGGATGCTGACCGCAGGATGATCCTGTTTAATGTAGCAGCCGTATAATACTCCAGCCGTGATTTAATCGCAAATCTTGAAAGCAAAGGCGCCGTAAGCAAACCGCTTCTCGTGGTAGCGCCTATTAATGTAAATGGGTTCAGGTTGATCTGTATGCTTCTTGCATTGGGTCCGCTGTCCACCATGATGTCAATACGGTAATCTTCCATCGCGGCATATAAATATTCTTCCACTACCGTACTTAAACGATGAATTTCGTCTATGAATAAAACATCATTGGGTTCAAGATTGGTAAGCAGGCCTGCAAGATCTCCCGGTTTTTCAATAACCGGGCCTGATGTTTCCCTGATATTAACGCCAAGTTCATTGGCCACAATTCTTGACAAAGTTGTTTTTCCAAGACCCGGCGGGCCATGAAATAAAACATGATCCAATGCTTCGCCGCGGATCTTTGCCGCTTTGATGAATATCCTCAGGTTTTCGATGATCTGTTCCTGCCCGGCAAAATCGCTGATCTGCGCAGGACGGATATTGTTTTCAAAATCCTTTTCTGCCGCTGTCAAATTTTCTTTATCACTACCCAGGTTTGGATTTGCCATGCTGTAAATTTAATGATAGACTTTGTGAAAGCATTAAGAAAAATTACATCTCATTTAGTTGTATATACAAATATAATCCCCTTATCTTTGTCCCGGAATGAAAACCTCCGATAGTAAATATTATCAATGCCTCTACTTTACGGCCAATGCCCTGGCACGAAAAATAGAAAAGCTGGCGCAGGAAAGCTGGCGCAAAGTGGATCTTTCTCCCAGTCATGCTTACCTGCTCATGCTGGTCATTGAAGAACCCGGTATTCAGCCTACCGCCCTGGCTGAACACTTGCAACTACAACCCAGTACCATTACCCGGCTGGTAGAAAAACTGGAAGAAAAAAAACTGTTGATACGCACTACGGAAGGAAAGATCACCAACGTGTACCCTACGCCAAAAGGAAAAGAGTTGTCGCCGCGGCTTCGGGAATGCGTGAACGAATTTTACAGCAGTTATTCATCTATTTTAGGCAAAGAAGAAAGCGCAAAGCTGGTACAAAGCATTGGAAAATTCGCCGATAAATTAAGTTTTTAATTTTTTTGAGTCAATAGTTGTATATACAAATATTTATTATTCATACATCAAACCTAAAAACATGAAGTACGTAATCACCGGTTCACTCGGGCACATCAGCAAACCTCTTACCCAAAAATTAATAAATGCAGGCCACGAGGTTACCGTTATCAGCAGTAAAGAAAGCAACCGCCCCGCGATTGAAAAGCTTGGTGCGAAAGCCGCTATAGGTTCAGTAGAAGATGTGGCATTCCTTACAAAAGCTTTTGCCGGCGCCGATGCCGTTTATACAATGGTGCCGCCTAATTTTGCTGCCCCCAACTGGAAGGAATGGATCGGGCAGATTGGCAAAAATTATACAGATGCCATTAAGGCCAATCAAATCAAATATGTTGTGAATCTTAGCAGCGTTGGCGCTCATTTGCCGGATGGCTGTGGACCCGTATCTGGTTTATACAAAGCGGAACAGGCACTTAATACGCTGAAAGATGTAAACATCAAACATCTTCGCCCCTCTTATTTCTTTGACAACTTGCTGGCCAATGTTGGAATGGTAAAACAAATGGATATCATAGGCGGTAACTTTGGCGAAACCGGTCAAAAACTGGTATTAGCTGACACAACTGACATAACTGATGCAGCTTTTGAAGAATTATCAACATTAAAGTTCAGTAGTCATTCAGTTCGTTATATTGCCAGCGATGAAAGAACTTCAGATGAAGTTGCAAAACTTATCGGGGCTGCTGTCAGTAAACCGTCTTTATCCTGGGTTGTTTTTACCAATGAACAGTCGAAAGCAGGAATGCTGCAGGTGGGGCTTCCCGAAGAGATAACGAAAAACTATGTGGAAATGGGAGACGCCCTTCACAGTGGCCGGATGATGGAAGACTATTGGAAAAATCATCCGTCAGCATTAGGAAAAGTAAAACTGGAAGATTTTGCCAGGACATTTGCGTCAGTATATAATGCCAATTAACAACTCATAATATGAAGGCAGGTATCATTAGTTCAGACAGGTGGGACAGGTGTTAGCCAAATAATTTCTGAACCCGCTGAATGATTCATTAATCGAAGAATTCACAAATGGTTGCCGGAAGCCAAATTAGTGAAGGCATTCAACAGTGCAGATAATGTATTAATGTATAAACCAGGTTTAAAAGGCAATCCTCCTGTTATGTTTATTTGCGGTAATGATGAAGAGGTTAAGAAAAAAGTAATTTCCAAACTATGATAAAAAAGTTCTGTTTCACAGGACTTTTTTATTTTTGAGCATGACCATACAACAATTCCGGAAAACTATTACTGAATCATCACCACCATCGTCAGTATCAGGTCATTTGAAAGCGCTCTGGTATGATGCAAAAGATGATTGGGAACAATCACATACTATCATCCAGGATATAGAAGATGCTGATGCAGCATGGATACATGCTTATCTTCATCGTAAGGAAGGTGATACAGGAAACGCTGATTATTGGTACCGCCGCGCAGGGAAGAAAAGACCGGCTATAACGCTTGAAGAAGAATGGGAAAATATTGCAGCTTCCCTAATTCACCAATGATGTGTCACCCGCTGCTTGCCGAAGGGTGATACCCGCTATAAATAGCGATTCATCTGTAGTATAATATCAGGATCGGGACAATTTTGCAAATACTTTTCTCTTTCTGAATATTTACAAACACCCGGGTAATCGCCGCTCCATTTTTCCAGGTCATTGATAATTTGAAAATGAAGATGCGGAGGCCAATGGCCATTTTCTATCGGGATTCCAAATTCGGCAAAAATATCTCCCTTAACGATCCTGTCTCCTTCCTGGAAATTTTTTATAGCGTTCAAGCTTAAATGTCCATACAAAGTATGAAAACTGATTCCCTGCCAATAATGGGAAAGAATGATCGTTGCGCCATAGTCACCCGCCTGGTTATTAAAAGCAAAACTATGAACAATGCCGTCTAATGGCGCTATGACCGCCGTGTGGGGTTTGCCCCAGATATCCACTCCGAGATGCAGGCGTCTTGGCTCAACCTCACCCTCTAACCCAGCTACGCTCCTTCCCTTCGTTTTACCCGAGAACTCCGGAGGAGAGAGAGAACTATCAAACAACTTACTCCTGCTATAAACTGTACGATGTTCCGCATATCCGCCAATTCCATAACGGGCATTATGGTTTTGCAGTTCGTGATTTATATACTCACAGAATCCCTTTATATTATTTAATACTTCATCTGTCAATTCCTCATTTGCCGCAGTAAAATCCAGTACTGTTAATTTATCTTTTTCCTGGTCAAATGGAACCACGCCTGTAAATTCCTGCTGGTTCGATTTAAGTATCACTGTAAGATCACTCATCATTCATAAAGTTGCTACCTGTGATAATAAGGAAGCCGTCCCTGTTGAGACGGCTTCCCTGGAAACTATTCGTCAGAGTCATTATTATTTGTGGCCAATGATAACCCTGAAGGTTTTTTCTGATGTTCTTACGCCGCCTTCATAATAGAAATGGACCATATACACGCCGCCCGGAAGATTAGTCAGGTCAATAGGTACTACACGGCTATACGCCAGTCCGCTCAATTGCTGTGTTCTTACCAGTACACCATTGTTAGTATATACCTTCATAACAAGATTATTATACAATACGCTGTTGATCCTGATATTGAACAGCCCATTATTCGGATTGGGATACAAGATCACTGCATTGTCTCTGAGCAAAATGATCCTTTCGGGACAATCTTTTACGGCTATGCGTTTTGTAGCAGTTGAAGCACATCCAAAACTATTAGTATAACTATAGGTAAGCGTATAAGTACCCACGGCGGTAGCCGGTGGTATAAAGCTGGTGCCTGATACACCAATGCCACTCCATGATCCGCCACCGGGACTGGCTGCCAGCGGTATCACCTGGTCGCTGATACAAACTGTATCCGGAATATTTCCTATGGTGACCGGTGTAGGAGCATTTACCGTTACGGTAGCGGTACCTGAAGCTGTACAACCTGCTGATGTTGTAGCTGTGACAGTATACCCATAAGTACCTGTTGCAGGTGGCTTAGAATAAACTGAATATGCATTTGTACCTGCCACATAAGCTGTGGTCGCTGTTGCATTGGTAAATAAACCTGTTACGGGAGTCCAGGTAATAACAGGAGTTACTATCTGGTAGGTAATTGTAATGGACCATGAAGTTAATGTACCATCATCCGCAGGAGGAAAGATATCCTGCATCGCAAGTGTCCAGTTACCATTTCCAACGGAATAAAGATCAGGGAAACCGAAAACATTTGACACATTGCCTGCCGGACCTATGCCATATGCACCATCAGCGGTAAATGTACCGGTAAACGGAGGTGCGCCGGTGGTGCTGAGAAATGCAGTAGAAGCCGAACTTATAACAGTATTCACAAGGTTATCACCATCGCCGCCTCTGCTATTAAACAGATTCAGCACATTGCCATTTGGCGCCCTTAGATTAATAACCATATCACTGATCCACGGGTGTGTCATATTCATAGTCACACTTATTCCTGTAACAGTGGCCCCGACCGGAACACTATTTACTGCCAGCGTATGTGTACCGGGACTACCAGGCACCACCACTGCAATTGTTCCCGAAGAAACAGCAGGAAGAGTGACAGGAGGAGGTGATGCGGCGAACTGGGTATTTAACTGCACCTGGCCACCGATACATAGTTGCGGTGATGCAGGTGTAATTACAGGCGCGGCAGGAATAGGGTTCACATTAACAGAAGTAATAAACACATTATTTCCTGGTTCACCATCATCCGGTGAGGTGGCTGTAGTTGTGATACTATAAGTACCGGCTGCTGAGAAGTTGAATGCCGGGTTCAGATAAACACTCATGGAAGCTCCGGCAGCCAGCGTGCCTGCATTTAATACAGCACTCAGTGTAGCCGTTGCTGCTCCTGTAATATTCGCGGTAACCGTAACAGGATAGGTTGCAAAATTAATGGCAGTTAAGTTATAGTTCCTGATGGTAGCCTGAACGATTACTCCGTTGGTAGGACAATTCAAAGAGGGGAGTGTAAGACCTGTAATACCTACATCAACCAAAGGAGTTGTTTTAACACTTATATCATCCACCAACAGACCTAATTCGTCAGCATCTGACATGGCATGGAAACCAAGGTAATATAGACCGGTAGCCGGAGGTGTAAAATCTACTTCCGCTGAATCAAATTTCGCCTGACCATAAACACTGCTGATATTATTATTGGTGAAAAGAGTTCCCGTAGTCATATTTGGTGCGTAAGCTGTTGTCCCGTATTTTACTTCCAGCTTTTCCGGGTAGTTTACTCCGTCCAGGCCTTTATAATAGAATTTCAACCTATAGCTGGTACCTGCTGTAAGGTTCAGCCCCTGTGTATAGAACCAATCATCGGCTGGGCGGCTCAAATCATTAAAATCATAGTAATACAGTAAAGCTTTGGATGGAGAAACATAAGTAAGCGGGTTGGCATCAGTATATGTTTCCCATGATCCTGCACCTGTACCAAACCAGAACGATCCGGAATTACCATTCACATCCTGCGTACTTGTACAGGTAGGCATGGCCGGAACGACAGCCGATTCAAATGTTTGCAGGTAAGGGATGTTTGTCGGAGGGCATAATGTAGTAGCGGTAGCTTTCTTATTTAAGCTATAGTCAACACCCGCGATACAAACACGTCTTATATAAAAATCATAAGTTGTAGATGCAGTAAGACCCGTTATAGTAATGGGCGATGTAGCGCCGGTTACCGTAACCGCTGTGCCGCCAACTCCCGCTGTATTAGTAGTGCCGGGAGTAAACCCTGGCGCTCCATATTCTACAACGAAGTCTGTACCCGGTGAATTGTATGATAGGAGTACTGTTGTCGGCGAAACTCCTATAGCAGTGACAAGACCTGTCGGCGCTAAACAGGAGGGCGTTTGTTGAATTGATATATTATCAAGGTAGAGATTGTTTCCGTATGCAGAGATTCCGCGGAACCTGATCCTGTTTGTACCGACGGGCAGATCAATGGCTTTCTCATCCCATTGGCTTGCCCCGGGTGTGAAAGCCCCCCCCGAAATTCCGCCGGTATTCAACGGTCCGTTAGTACCACCGTCATACGTAATCAGGCTTATATATGTAGCGCCACCATCGGTAGAATAAAATATCTGGAGCTGGTCATTATCATCGAAAAAATAAGTAGCATACGCATGATCAAAGACCAGCCTGTGATTAGCCGGAACTGGTGTAAATAAAGGTGAAACAAGATCAAGATTTGTGCCTGCGCTGGCAGTATAGAAATCAAACAGGACGGATCCCGTTCCAATTGCATAAGCGCTGGCAGCATCGCCTGCCACCAATGAAGCATTATTCCTTGTCCAGCAAGTGGGTGGGAATATAGTTGCGTATGTAGCAAAGTTTTCAGTGATGGGTGTAGCTACGGGATTACATGGAGTAGTAAATACATAAACAAGTGTCCATGCACTGAATGTGCCGCCGCCACAATCAGAACGAACATAAGAACTATAAGTAGTAGAGGCAGTAAGACTGTTTACAGTTACTGTTGTAACACCTGCAATTGTAACCCCGTTTGCAACAAGACCTGTTGCACCGCTTCCCGCTGCGCCTGAAGTACGTACCTCCCATTGATACCCGTTGGATGGATTGGAAGCAGATGCTGTCCAGCTAAGGTCCGCTGTTGTTGGAGTCATAAAAGCAGTAGTCAAACCCGTTGGAGCCAGGCACGGAGGTATTGGCTCTACCGTTATGTTATCAATAAAAAGATTATTACCAAATGCTGAAATACCCCTGAATAAAAGTTTATTGGTTCCCACCGGCAATGTAATGCTTTTAGTTGCCCATTGGTCCGCTGTGGGTGTAAAAGCCGGTCCTGAGATACCCGCTGTATTTAATGGCCCTGTATTACCTCCGTCATAAAGAATTAACGTTGTATAGGTGGCGCCGCCATCAATTGAATAAAGTATTTCAAGCTGGTCATTATCATCGAAAAAATAAGTAGCATACGCATGATCAAAAGTTAAACGATGATTAGCCGGAACTGCTGTGAAAGTAGCAGTGGTAAGCTCAATGTCACCGAAATTATAATAAAAATCAAATTTGGCCGACCCGTTTCCAATACCAAAAGCGCTTTGAGCAACACCCAGTAAGGCGGTAGCGCTGTTCCTTGTCCAGCAAGTGGGTGGGAAATTAGTTACATAGGTGGCAAAATCTTCAGTGAATGGGAGAGCCAGCGGAGGATTAACCGTTATCAATATGCTTGTTGAATAAGCATCCGATCCACTGCAACTGATCTTTCTCCTGTAATACGTAGATGCATTTGCACTGGTGGTTAAAGAAGCACTGGTAGCTGCGTCAACCGGGATCCAGGTAGCATTATCAGGAGAAGACTCCCATTGATAAGTTATTCCCGTACCAAAACTTCCACCCGCAATAAACATTGTAAAATTGCTTCCCGGGCAAACCGCTCCTGCCGGGCCTGTAGGTGTTCCACCACCAAGAGGATTGACACAGGGAGGAAGTGTGCCCACGATTAATGTATAGTCTTCCGCCTGTCCGTAACCAGCAGCATTACAAGGCCCAGCCGACGCATTCCATTTCTTGATTACTCTCATTCTTGTACTGCCGTCAAGGGCTGTTGGCGGTACAAGGATATTACCCGATGCCTCAATGGCATCAAGGCCCGTGGAATTGAAAATAGTACCAATGAAAAAATTCTCACCCGGATCACCAAAATCATTATCATGGTTCCAGTCAATATAAACATCAATATAATTTGTAAACGTCCCGTCTGTATTTCCTTTCACAGTAATAGGATAAGAAGTCGTTTTGAATACAGCAGTTGTAATGGCTGTGAAATCTTCCAAAGCCGGAGTTCCGTTCAACGCAGGATCAGTTGCATTACTGATGGTATTAAAATTTACGAACGTAATGGGCTCTACATTACTGGGAAAAGTAACACCGCAATACTGTGCAGATAGTTTTTGCGTAGCCGCCAGAAATAATAATACGGAAGAAAGCAGAAAGTAGATCTTTCTCATAAGCAGAATTTGAAATTAAGTAGAAAATGTTTTGGATGTCCCGTCCCGGGCTTTAGTGTTGAAAGGTATCTAATTTTTCTGTTGCGGCAATTTTTCACAATATTTTTCTTTTAGTATAGGCTTTTCAGGATCAAAGGCTTGTTTAATATCAGTCTGTGCTCCTGTTTTATTACAAATAAATATTATCTAAGCCTGTAAACCAGCCCGCATACTAACTGAATCTACTTTCCGTTTTAAGAACGGACAATGACAATTTACTCATTAAAAATCAATGACTTGAAAAGATCATTTGCAATATATTTTATCATTATGATAATGCTGCCCTCCACGGCAGCATTTGCGCAAATGATAACCGGCGTATGGAAGGGAAAGATCAACAGGCAGAAAGCAGAATTAAAGATCATTCAGAATGGTGACAGTCTTGCCGGCACCTCTTATTATTATGAATCACCCACTAACTATCGCCGCTATAGTATCAAAGGATATTTTGATGCCACTACGAATGAAGCCGTATGGTGGGATGATCAGCTGATCGAAGAAAAAAATGGCAAGCTGAGTATTTCTACACCGGGAAGAATGCCGCTATTATCAAGGGCTGATTTCAATTGTCCCGGCGGAAGTAAAATGATGCTGGATGGAAAGGCGGGCAAAGTATATGAAGAAGATCTCAAAGGCGATGTTCATTTAGATAAAACTGCTGACAGGAACTTTGAAGATGAATGGGATTTTGTAATAGATAATTATCTTGTTGGCGGAAATGATCCTGATATTATTGATAGCGTCGCTTCCCTGCGTACTGTTCCTTTTCAGCAACAAACAGAAACGTTACAAACACAAACACCGGTGACGCCGGTAGTAGTTGAACCACCCGTACAAAAAACCGAACCACCCAAAGAAGAGCCAAAACCCCTTGTAAAAGTAATTGAACCGGTAAAGCCGCTAACGATAGAAGAAAAGTTCGTTACCCGTAAAAAAGTACTGATCACCGAAATTCCTGTCACCGGCGATTCGGTTGAACTTCGCTTTTACGATAATGCGGAAATTGATGGGGACTCCATTTCACTTTTCCTGAATGATAAACTTATTTTCCAGCATATAAGGCTATTGGGCAGCGCTTATACCATTAAGCTCGCGGTATCAGAATTAAATACAACGAATGAAATGATCATGGTGGCAGAAAATCTCGGTTCCATTCCACCCAATACTTCTTATATGGTGGCGATTGTTGGAGAAAAAAGATATGAAGCAAGATTAGAAAGTACAGAAGGAAGCAGCGCGATGGTAAAGTTTGTGAAGAAAGAATAATACAGCTACTCATCACACAACAAATTCAAATTTTAGTACAGGCTGACTTCTGCCATTACCGCAAAATGATCTGAAGCAAATCTTCCCATCCATGACTGCGAGATAGTAGCATGCGCCAGTACTTTCCATTTCCCTTTTAGAAAAATATAATCAATCGGCTGATCATTTCTTTCTTTTGACTGAAAGCCGGTAAATGTGCCTGTTGGTCCGTAATGAGGCGTTTGAGAACTTTCTTTGGAGTCTATCAAGTGAAGCGGGTTCGTTTTATCCATAATGATCATGACCGGCTCATCGGAAGGTTCTGCATTAAAATCCCCGGTGAATATGACAGGATAAGTGCCTGCGATTTCTTTTACTTTATTCAAGACAATTTTAGCGCTTTCCCGCCTGGCTATTTTGCCTATATGATCAAAATGCGTATTGAAAGCGAAGAATATCTTTTTCGTTTTCCTGTCTTTGAATTTCGCCCATGTCACCATCCGGGTAATAGCTGCATCCCAGCTCTTGCTACCGGGCACTTCGGGTGTTTCAGACAACCAGAACATTTTTGTTACCAGTAATTGTAACCTGGTAGTATCATAAAAAATAGCAGAATACTCTCCTTTTTCTTTACCATCATCACGGCCGCCACCTACATATTTGAATTTTGGTAACCGGTCTTTCAAATCCACCATCTGGTTGTGCAACGCTTCCTGTACACCAAGTAACTGCACTTCATGAAAAAGAATTTGTGAGGCGCATTTATCCTTTCTGTATGGCCATGCATTCAAACTATCAGAAGCGATATTCAACCGGATATTAAAGGTCATCACAGTTAATTCCTGTGCTGGTAAAGAGGAAGAAAAAAATAATATGGCTGTAAAAAGAAAATATTTTTTCATATACCGGCAAATAGTTTAGTCAGGTAAATCGTCCAAAGCTACAATTTAACCACGCGGAATCCCTGGTTGCTGAATGAAGCATGAATATTGACCCTTCCAATATCATAAGAATTAAAAAAATTACAGGCATTCCTGCTGCACCACCACGATCCGCCACGGGCATGGGCTATCGTGCTCTTCTCCGATTCTTTTAATTTGCCGGTACAAAATTCAAACACATTGCCATACATATCATACAACCCGAGAGCATTGGGTGCAAAACTGGCCACCGGCGATGTGTACATATATCCATCACTGCTGTCCGCCTGCAAATGATTTCTCCCCTGCCAGATATTAGCATACAGTTTTATCTTCTCTTTATTATTGCCAAAAAAATAATCACTGTCAGAACCGGCCCTGCTGGCTATCTCCCACTCGGGCAATGAAGGCAACCTCACTCCCGCCCATTTACAATAAGCCAGTATATCACTAAAACTGATACAGGTGACAGGATGATCCATTTTGTTTTCAATGCCTCCACGGCTTATTCCATTGGGATAACGCCAGTACGCTGTTGAATCTTCTATCCATTCAAATTCCTTTAATCCCGGTTGAAAGACCATCGCATTATGCATCCGCTCCGCATCTGTTTTATATAAAGTGGTGGTAACGAATAGTGAAAACTGCTGATTGGTAGTTTCGGTTTTGGCTATATAAAAATCATTTACTTCGACTTTGCGTTGCGGATTGAGCAAATGATTCTTTTTGCCGATGGTATAAATCCCTTTGGAAATTAAAACATACTGGCTGTCCGTAGCCTGAAGCGGGGAAAGTTGCGCTGATAGTTCATTACTGTAAAAAACAAACGCACTGCAAAACAGGAAGATTTTACTTATTACGCGCATTATAAAATTCCATAGCCTTTTTTATGATCAGGTCTTCATTGCCTTTGTTGTAATTCAGGTAAGACATATAATCAGACTCTTCGCTATACAGCTTTCTATAGTAGGGCGACATAAGGAAAGGTTCATATTCATTATCCTTCATCATCTGCATCAGCAGGGTGAGGATATCCAGGTCTTTTTTCGTCAAATTATACGTAGCGATAAGAAAGGGGATCATTTCCTTTGCATTGATCTGCGATATGGCATGTTTATAATTTACCCCTATCCTCTTGCTCCGGGTCATACTTTCTGTGATCAATGCGATAATGGAATCCCTGTTTTTCTGTAAAAATGCTGTCTGCCTGTCGCTCCAGTCATATTCATCAAAGGCGTCGGGTAAATAAGCAAATATCTTTTTCTGCTCATTCTGGATCGGTGGCATGGCATCGCAATTCTGGCTATAGGACTCAGCATGGATCATGTGATAAGTAAATTTTTCCCGGAAGGAAAGTTCTTCATATTCTGCCTTGCCCAGCGCTTCATTATCTTCTTCGTCCACTTTTATTTTTGCGATGAGCTCTTTTACTTTTACTAACCCATAAGGCGGCACTGAGGGCCTGACTCTTGATTCATGATATGCCTGGCTTTCTTTACTGGCAGGTCTCCATACCGCAGTACCCTGGGAAAAAACGTTAACAGAAAGGAATAAGACTAAAAGGGAGAGGATAAGTTTCATGGTCTGGAATTTAATTTAAAGCTACAAAAAAAGAATTTCCCATAAAGAACGGGCGGGAGTATTAATTATTTTATGTACAATTTATAATAGCCCTCCACCCTGTTATCCGGGTTAGTATTATCCTTAACATGAAAAGAAACTTTGTAATAATCAAACAGCTTAGTTATTTCTGTTATCACCACATTCAAATTAATGTATTTCGCATCTTCCGGGGAAAACCCATCCTTCAGGCTCTTAAACAGATCACCTTCGTCTAACAGGATATCACCTTCGCTCGTCTCAACGGTTTCTCCCCCTGAAAGAAAAACCTTGCCCTGTTTTTCTTTCCATCCTGATGTGATCAACCTGAGAACGACCTTCTGGTTTACTTTCACCATATTGTCCTCCGGCACAAGAGTACCATCGGTGAAAAGCAGGAATGCCTGTTCTACTTTTATCCCATTTGCTTTTACAACAATCCCATTCCTGATCTTTGAATTGTTTATCTCCTTCTTCTCTTTTCCTGCACTTACGCTGAACTCGCAGGAAGGAAAGATGATCATGATAAAAAAAACAGGCAGAAAAAAATATCGCATAGATTGGTTTTTCAAATTACCACATTCACCATCTTCCCTTTTACAAAAATGATTTTTTTCGGTGGCTTTCCTTCCAGCCATTTCTTTACTATATCATTTTCCAACACCATTTTCTCTACATCGGGTTGCGCGGCATCCAGGGATATATCCATCGTTGTCCGCAACTTTCCGTTAATAGAGATAGGGTATTCTTTGCTGCTTTCGGCGACATACTTTGCTTCGAAGGTTGGGTAGGTGGCATCAAGTATTGAAGCCTCCCCCAAACCCCCTCCAAAGGAGGGGGCCTGTCGTAGCTGCGCATACAATTCTTCTGCTATGTGTGGAGCGTAGGGAGCTAACAATATCAATAGTGGTTCCAGTATTTCACGTTTATGGCATTTCAGGTCGCTGAGTTCGTTTACGGCGATCATAAAACCACTGACACCGGTATTGAAACTGAAACGCTCTGTATCGCTTTCTATTTTCTTAATTGTATTATGCAACACTTTCAGTTCCACATCAGTTGCTTTTTCTTCTGTCCATACGGCCCCCTCCAAGTCTCCCCCTCCGGGGGAGACTTGCGAAGACCCCGATTCTTTGTAAAATAAACGCCATAATTTTTTCAGGAAACGATGTACACCTTCAATGCCTTTGGTATCCCAGGGTTTACTCATTTCTACCGGGCCGAGGAACATTTCGTACATGCGGAAGGTGTCGGCGCCGTATCTCGCTACCAGATCGTCTGGATTGACAGTGTTGAATTTTGATTTAGACATTTTTTCTATTTCAACACCACAGATGTATTTTCCGTCTTCAAGAATAAATTTAGCATTCACATATTCACCGTTTCTCCATTTTCTAAATTCTTGAACGTTTAGTTCAACTCCATCAACAATATTTACATCAACATGTAGTTTTATAAGTGAAATAGGAAGATTATCGATTTCACCACTATAATTAAAATAATTGGCAGACACAGTATTTAATAAATCTATTAATTCCTGCTTAGTAAGTTCATTGTTTAAATACTTTTCTGCATAACCTGATGAAATAAAAATTTCAGCATCTTCATTTACAATTACCTTTTCCATAACACCAAGATGAGGGAAATCCATAAAGCTTATTCTATATACAAATCTTGAACTTCCTTGTATCATTCCCTGATTCACTAACTTCTTATACGGTTCATCATGTCCGATATAACCAAGATCATACAATGCTTTTGTCCACATACGGCTGTACAGCAAATGTCCTACAGCATGTTCTGTACCTCCAATGTAGAGATCAACCTGCCCCCAGTAATCAGAAACTTTGCGGTCGCAAAATGCTTTGTCATTATGCGGATCCATGTAACGGAGAAAATACCAGGAAGAACCTGCATAACCCGGCATTGTGTTCGTTTCCAAATTTTGTGAAGTCCATGTTTTAATATTCGCCAATGGCCCTTCTCCTTCCAGTCCCGGTTTATAGCTATCTACTTCTGGTAACTCCAATGGCAATTCGCTTTCATCTAAAGGATAAGCGATACCATTGATCCATTTGATGGGAAAAGGTTCGCCCCAGTAACGCTGGCGGCTGAATGCCGCATCACGCATTTTATAATTTATTTTTCTTATGCCAATTCCCAGTTCTTCTATTTTTTTGTTCACTACTTCAATAGCATCACGCATCACCATGCCATTGAGAAAATCAGAATTTTCCAGTATGGCATCTTTCGTCGGGTTGGCTTCATTACCATCATAATATTTACCAATGATGTTGGTGATGGGAATATTAAAATGCTGCGCAAACTTATGGTCGCGTTCATCACCACAAGGTACCGCCATGATAGCGCCTGTACCATACCCTGCTAAAACATATTCCGATATCCAGATGGGTATCGCCTTACCATTAAAAGGGTTCAATGCATAGGAGCCGGTAAACACACCACTGATCTTTTTCTCCGCCATGCGTTCTCTTTCACTCCGGCTTTTTACATAGGCAATATATTCATCAACCGCCTGCTTTTGTTTTTCTGTTGTTATTTCTTCTACCAACTCATGTTCAGGGGCGATCACCATGAAGTCAACGCCAAAGATGGTATCAGGTCTTGTTGTGTAAACCCTTAGGGGTTCATCGTTTTCTGCTACTGTTTCGCTGATAGCCACCTCCACGATTTTAATGGAAGGGTCATCAGACTTTATATCTCTCCTTATTTCAGTTGTTTCCAGCTCCCCGATCCTGATGCTGTAATCTATCTCCGCCCCGCTGCTCTTGCCAATCCAGTTGGTCTGCATTTCTTTCATCGCTTCACTGAATTCAATTCTTTCTAATCCTTCCAGTAAACGGTCAGCATATTCTGTTATTCTTAAATACCATTGGCGCAGTTTCTTTTTTACAACGGGATACCCGCCACGTTCGCTTACGCCATTCACTACTTCATCATTGGCTAATACTGTTCCCAGCGCTTCACACCAGTTCACTTCGCCGATACCACAATACGCCAGGCGGTATTGCATCAATATATCCTGCTGTCTTTTTTCATCAAAACCCTTCCATTGTTTAGCATTGAATTGCTGAATATAATATTGAGTATTGGGCATTGCATATTCAGCATTTCCTTCTTTTTCAAAAGCGTTGATCAATACCTGTATTCTTTCCGCCTTACCGGCTTTCCGGCTATAAAATGAATTAAACAATTGCAGGAAGATCCACTGCGTCCATTTATAATATCCCGGTTTGGATGTATTCACTTCCCTGTCCCAGTCATACGAAAAACCGATCTTGTCAAGCTGGCTGCGGAAGTTGCTGATGTTAGTTGCTGTTGACACCGCAGGATGAATGCCATGATCAATCGCATATTGTTCAGCAGGCAAACCAAAAGCATCATACCCCATCGGGTGCAATACATTGAAACCTTTCAATCTTTTGTAACGGCTGTAAATATCTGAAGCGATATAGCCAAGCGGATGGCCTACATGCAGCCCGGCACCGCTTGGATACGGGAACATATCCAGCACATAATATTTGGGTTTGGAACAATTATTTTCTACTTTATACGCATTGGATGCCTTCCATCGTTCCTGCCATTTCTTTTCAATATCCCTGAAACTATATTCCATTCCTGTTCATTATTTTTTAGTATGCACCCGGCTGATTCACTGTCCTGAGCTTGTCGAAGTATTTTCCTGGTTAAAAATTTCTTTAACAAATATCTTACAACATGCGGCAATATCAGCCCGCAGCCATCGTTTAAATGGGCAGCAAAAATACTGATTGTAACCCTGAATCTGTATTTTTGCCGTAACCTGTTATATTCTAAATCCATTACTATGGCTCAAACCGGTAAGGCCTCTATCAAACGCGGCAAACCATCGTACTTTATGTCTATTGTTGGCGTGACGCTGGTTCTTTTCCTGCTCGGCATCATTGGCTGGCTCGTTATCAACGCTAATAAACTCGGCGACTATTTCAAAGAAAACATAGAAGTAAGGACCTATCTCCGCGGCGACCTGAACCCCAAAGACAGTGTGGCGCTGATGGAGTATATCAGCGTAAAGCCTTATGTGAAAAAGATAGAATACGTCACTAAGGAAAAGGGCAAAGAAATATATATGTCAGATGGCAACAGCGACTGGAATAAAGTGCTGGATGCTAACCCGCTTCCTAATGCTATATTTTTCAAAGTAAAGAAGCAATACCTGAATACGGATTCACTGGCAAGCATCAAGGCTGATCTGAAACAACAGACCTGGGTAGATAATGTAGAATATCCTGAAGCATTGGTAGGAAAAATGAGCGAGAACCTGCGCAATATCAGTATCGGTATGCTGATCATCGCTATTGTGCTGGCCATCGTAGTGATCATATTAATTGATAATACGATCAGGCTGGCTATGTTCAGCAACCGTTTCCTGATCAAAACCATGCAGATGGTAGGCGCTACCCGTGGTTTTATCGCCAAGCCGATGAATATACGTGCTATCATCAACGGGGCTATTGGCGGGGCTATTGCGGCTGTGGCCGTTTACCTGCTGATATTGCTCGCAGAAAGCCAGATAGAAGACCTGAAAACGATCCGTGATAACAATATGCTGTTATTGCTTTTTTCTATCCTGATCATCCTGGGTATTTGTATCACCTTGTTCAGCACGCACCGTAGCGTACTAAAGTACCTGAAGATGAAACTGGACGATCTTTACTGAGGTACGAGGCCGGAGATCAGAAGTACGAAGATTTCGTTTTAAACAAGTTGATTATATTATTAAATCTCCTGTTCAGACTTCTGACATCAGGCATCTGACTTCCGACTTCAGCCCTTTTTCCTATATTGCAGGTCCAAATCGTATAAAAATGACTGAATACAAAACGACAACTTCTATCTTTTCAAAAGATAACTATATATGGATGCTGGCTGGTGCAGTGGTAATAGCTATTGGCATGTTCCTGCTGGCCGGTGGTAAAAGTGAAGATCCCAATGTATTTAATCCTAAAGAAGTGTATAGCAATACCCGTATTACGGTGGCTCCTATCCTGATACTGGCGGGCCTTGTTATAGAGATATTCGCCATATTCAGAAAACCGAAAGGGTAAAATAAAAAATTGAAGAAGGCCGGTTGTGAAACCGGCTTTTTTTATTTAGTTTTCCGGCCATCTTATTATCATTTACAAACTAATCAATGGATTTTCTTCAAGCTATCATCATCGCCGTTGTAGAGGGACTTACTGAATTTCTCCCGGTTTCTTCTACCGGCCACATGGTCATTACCAGTTCCCTGCTGGGCATACAAAAAGAAGAATTCACGAAACTATTTGAAGTATCTATACAATTCGGCGCTATACTGGCCGTAGTGGTATTGTACTGGCAAAAATTTTTCGACTTCAGCCGCTGGCAATTTTATGTAAAGCTGATCATCGGTGTTATTCCGGCATTGGCACTTGGTTTTCTTTTTTCAGATAAAATAGATAAACTGCTCGAAAGCCCGACTACGGTCACCATCTCGATGCTGGCCGGTGGTATCATTTTATTATTTATTGACCGGGCTTTTAATAAGCCAAAGATAGAATCAGACGAACAGATCAGCTATATCAAAGCTTTTTTGGTAGGAATCTGGCAAACTATCGCCATGATACCGGGAGTAAGCCGCAGCGCCGCTTCTATTATTGGTGGTATGCAGCAAAAATTTACCCGTAACCTGGCTGCTGAGTTCTCCTTTTTCCTGGCAGTACCCACTATGTTTGCCGCTACAGCCCATTCTTTGTTTTTAAAAAAATGGGAACAAAGCGGAACAGCGAGAAAAGGATATGAAATAATCCTGGAATCAACCGATAATATTATCGCATTCGCCCTGGGTAACCTGATGGCATTTGTTGTAGCTATCATAGCGATCCGTTTTTTTATCAACTACCTGAAGGTGTACGGGTTCAAAGTATTTGGCTGGTACCGCATCATAGCCGGCCTTATCCTCCTTGTGTTATTACTTACAGGTGTTATCAAAGAATAATGCTGCTTACGGCTTAGGAATTATGAGTTACGGTCTTGCAGAAACGATAATGACTCTACGTACTCAGAACTTATTAACTTGTGAGCCTATAAACCCATAACTTTCTTATGCAAACCGCTTCCAAAAAAGTAATCCATGGATGGGCAATGTTTGACTGGGCCAACTCTGTTTATAACTTAGTGATCACCTCTACTATCTTCCCTGCCTATTATGACGGTATGACGGCGGAACATACAGTTAACGGTACAACTTACGTTCACTTCATGGGAAGAGAATTTGTAAGTACTTCTTTATATAATTATGCGCTTGGTTTCGCCTTATTGATCGTGGCGCTTATTTTACCCTTACTTACTTCTATTGCAGATTCAAGGGGCAATAAGAGAAAATTCATGGCATTCTTTTTTACATTAGGAAGTATAGCCTGCGCCGGCTTGTACTTTTTTAACAGCCTGGATACGCTTTGGCTGGGCATTGTATTTATGATATTGGCCTGCATCTGTTTTTGGAGCAGTTATGTATTCAGCAATTCCTTTCTCCCGGAAATTGCTGCTCCTGAAGACAGGGACAGGGTAAGCGCCAAAGGATTTGCTTACGGCTATGTGGGCAGTGTTATTCTCCAGGTAATATGCTTTGTATTCGTTATGAAAAATGATCTGTTTGGCATATCTAAAGGCGAGGGTTCTCGTATATCTTTTTTATTAGTAGGTATATGGTGGCTGGTATTCGGGTATTATTCTTTTTTCAGGTTACCTAAGCCAATAGCTGCAGGTAATGCTGTTTCTAAAAATAATGTTTTTACAGATGGCTATAAGGAATTAATTAAAGTGTGGAAGCAACTGAAAAAAATGCCTGTTATTAAAAGATACCTGGGATCTTTCTTCTTTTATAATATGGGTGTGCAAACAGTAATGCTCGCAGCTACACTTTATGGGAAAAGTGAATTGGAAATACCTGTTGAGAACCTGATTAGTGCCATTTTATTGATACAATTGGTAGCCATTCCGGGTGCCTTTCTCATCAGTAAATTATCCGGAAAGATTGGAAATTTCAAAGCGCTGATGTATGTAATTTTTGCGTGGATATTGATCTGCGTTGCTGCTTATTTTGTACCTAAACACGCTATTGTACAATTCTATATTTTAGGCGCCTGTGTTGGTTTTGTAATGGGCGGTATACAGTCTTTAAGCAGAAGTACCTACAGCAAATTAATGCCTGAAACCAAAGACACGGCTTCATTCTTTAGCTTCTATGATGTAACGGAAAAGATAGCAGTAGTAATTGGTATGTTCAGCTTCGGTTACATTACAGAACTGACCGGGTCTAAAAGAGGCTCCGTATTGGCATTGGCAGTTTATTTTATCATTGGTTTATTCATTTTGTTTACTGCATTAAAAAAACAACAGCAGGAGCAGCTATGAAACTTTACACCATCAACACCGGCTACTTCAAATTGGATGGCGGCGCTATGTTTGGTGTTGTGCCCAAAAGTATCTGGAACAGGATAAACCCGGCTGATGAAAATAATATGTGTTCCTGGGCATTGCGTTGTTTACTGATTGAAGACGGAAACCGGCTTATACTGATTGACACGGGTATGGGCAGCAAACAAGACACAAAATTTTTTACTTACTACTATTTACATGGTGATGATACGCTGGACAAGTCATTAGCCAAATATGGTTTTCACCGCGATGACATCACTGATGTTTTTTTAACTCATCTTCATTTTGATCATTGCGGTGGTTCGATTATCCGCAAAGGGAATAAACTTTTACCAGCATTTGGCAAAGCGACATTCTGGAGCAATGAATTGCACTGGATGTCGGCTACCGAACCCAATCAAAGAGAAAAAGCTTCTTTTCTCAGGGAAAATATTTCGCCCATTAAAGAAAGCGGGCAATTAAAATTTCTTTTTGAAATACCTCAAACGCATGAGGGCTGGACCATCTATCCCAATCACATCTATGACTTTAGCGCCGGTATCAAAGTATTGGAAGTAAGCGGACATACACAAAGCATGATGTTGCCCATAATAAAATATAAGGATAAAACAATTGTCTATATGGCTGACCTTATCCCGTCCGCGGGACATATTCCCATCCCATATGTAATGGCTTACGATATGCAGCCAGGCGTAACACTATCTGAAAAATACGTTTTCTTGAATGAGGCGATCCAAGGCGATTACATTCTTTTCTTTGAACACGATCCGGTAAATGAATGCTGCAACCTGCAACAGACCGATCGTGGCATCAGGGCAAAAGATATTTTTAAGCTGGAAGATATTTAAGTCCCACAAATAAAATATCCGACTAAGAACATAAAGAAAATGCTTTGCGGACTCAGTGTCTTTGCGGTAACTTCTATTATCGCCGCTTGATGAGCGATGTCAACGGATGCCGGATATTCTCATAGTTCATCATATCTATTTTTACCTTTCCCACTACAATGGGGCTTTCAATACGGACAGGTATATGATTGGCATCATCGGTTACCCATACGGTCATCTCCTCACCGCCTTCAAAAATAGTTCCCTTCAGTAATAAGGGTTTGAACTTGATAGCATCGAACTTACCGTATTTTGTTTTGATCGTTTCTTTTCCCAGGTAGCGTATGTACATATTAAATACTTCATTATCCAGGAACATGGAAAAACCGATCTTGTCATTTTTGCGCAGTTTGGAGAAATCAATATTACGGGCATAAAAAACAGCGCTGACCACATCCTGTACACAGCCCGGCACCTTGAAAACACCATCATTGGTGACAGCGGTATTAGACGTTTTATTGAAAGTAATATTCTGGAATTTTTTATATCCTCCTTCATTTACATTGCGGATAAACTTTAAGGGCTGCATCGTGGCAGTATCAACATAGGTCTCGTATTTATCCCTTACTTTATAGATCCAGTCGTAAGACGAGTTGGTATTTCCCTCTCCTACTATATGAAAAACCGGTTTATTATTCAGCGTTTCCAGTGTATTGGTAAATGTAGCCGTACCTGCATTTACATAAATACCCGCTACGGCATAATAGACGGTATAGGTCACTTTTTCCCCCGCTTTAAATGCCGTATTATCAATACGGCAAAAATCCTGGAAATGCGTTTTTGCTTCAGTAGAAAAAGCCATCAGCGCTATAAGTGGTACAACGATCAGTTTAAATCCTTTCATTATTATTATTCTTAAAGATTTTCTTTATACTCAAAATTAGTAAACTTCCGGCCAGCGCGGGAATGATCAGGTTAATGACCCAGATAGTGAATGAGGCAAAGCTTATCCCGATAGTATTGCTGCTGAACAATCCTAGCAGTTTAAAACTCACTTCACCCCGCAATCCAAGGTCCGTAAATAAGGCGATAGATGGAATAACCGCCATCACTAAAAACGAAACACTTACCGCCCATAATCCCTGCCACCAGGTAACGTCCACATTAAATAAACGAAACAACAGGTAATATTGTATAATAAAGACCAAAAAACGCAACGCTGATAAAGACAAAAGTTGCAGCATCAGCGTTGCATTGAAATCCTCCAGTTCCTTTACCAGCCAGGTATATTTTCTCATTACAGGTAAACGGTCCGTCCATTTGATTATCCATGGCAGCCTGAAATAAAAGACTGTTAAAATTAACAGCACAAACGACACCCCATAAATAATGACCTGCATCCATATCCCGGATAGCAATTGACTGGCTTCTATCTGTTTTTGAAGCAGTATTAATCCCAGCCAACCCATGAATAATGTTGTAATAAGCTGGCTGATACTGCCGACAATGGTGAGTGAGATGGCTTTGAGCCTGTTTCCCTCATTCATATATAATACCCTGCCGAGATATTCACCGACCCGGTTAGGCGTAGTGGCGGAAAATGAAGTGCCGGATAATATGGCTTTGAAAGCTGTAAAATAACTTATCCGCTGAATTTTCTGCACGGCTAATTTCCATTTGAAAGATTCAATTCCCCAGTTAACTATCATCAGCAGGATCACACCTGCAAGATTAAAAACTTTAGAACTGCTGAAAGACTGGCGAATGCCATTCCATTTATCTTCCAGGTCGGGCTGATGACTTACCTGTTTGTAAATGGAATAAGACAACCATACAAACAATAATGGCCCCAGGAAATAGTTGATGAAGATTTTGATATTTTTGTTCAGCTTCATAGATCATGTAAAAATACAGTCCCTTTGCAAAAGCCCGCTAAAATAATCCTCGGTATTGATCCCGGCACCCTTATTATGGGACATGGTATCATCGCTATCAATGGAAACTCGGTGCAGGTACTTGAAATGAGCGTATTGAAACTTTCCGGGAAAAAAGATAATTATGAACGCTTGCAAATGATATACCAGCAGGTAATGTTGCTGGTAAAAAAATACAAACCGCATGAGTTTGCTATTGAAGCCCCTTTCTTTGGAAAGAATATACAAAGTATGCTGAAGCTTGGCCGGGCGCAGGGGGTAGCCATAGCCGCGGCTATAAGCGCAGGCATACCGGTTACAGAATACTCACCTAAAAAAATAAAACAATCCATCACTGGTAATGGTAACGCGGATAAAGAACAGGTCTGGAAAATGCTGCAGCATATACTTTCCCTTAAAGAAAGGCCCAAACATTTCGATGCTACTGATGCTTTGGCAGTAGCGATTTGTCATCACTTCCAGGGAAAATTACCGGCAGAAGCAAGCAACATTAAAAAGAAGGTGGAAAAAAAAGAAAATAGCTGGAATGATTTTATTGTAAAAAATCCACACAGGCTTTTAAAAAAATAGCTTTATAAATTAGCGACTATCTTCTCCTGCACTTTTTTTAATTCTTCAGGAGATGTTTTAAATTTTGGCCTGGTAAAATTCAGGTCATTGGCTGAATTAATGGGAATAAGATGCACATGGGCATGAGGCACTTCCAAACCCATCACACTAATCCCGCAACGATTACAATTAAATGATCTTTCTATTGCCTTTGCAATGGGCCGGGCGAATACCAGTATTTCTTTAAGGTAATCTTCGGGCAGGTCAAACAGGTTATCCGTTTCGTTTTTCGGCACTACTAATACATGTCCTTCCCGCAAAGGAGAGATATCAAGAAAAGCAAAGAACTTATCATTCTCCGCGATTTTATAAGAAGGTATATCACCTGCTATGATCTTTGAAAATATTGTCATGCTGCCAAAAATTTTTGATGGTAATGAAATTAAATAATATCGGATCCGTCTGAACACAACTGGTTTATTTGGCAAAGCTACTATCTTACTCAAAAAAAATGCCCCTGTTTACAGGAGCATGGTATAAAAGTTTAGAGACGATTATGCGGTGATGTTTTCTATCCTGAACTGAATAGTACCGGCAGGCGCCTGCACTTCAGCTGTCTCTCCCACTTGTTTTCCCAGTATCCCTTTGCCAATAGGCGAAATAACCGAAATCTTTCCTGCTTTCAGGTCAGCTTCCTGTTCACTTACTATCTGGTAGGTTACCTGTTTTTTAGTATTTACATTGGTTAAGGTAACCTTTGTAAGGATTGACACTTTACTGGTATCAATATTGGCTTCATCCATTACCCTGATGGTGGACATAGATCCTTCCATCGCCGCTATCCTGGCTTCCAACAGACCCTGTGCTTCCTTGGCTGCATCATATTCGGCATTTTCCTTCAGATCACCTTTTTCCCTTGCTTCTGCAATAGCACGGCTCGCGGCGGGGCGGTCAACCGATTTCATTTTCTGCAACTCTGCTTTCAATTGCTCTAAGGTCTCTTTGGTCACGTATTGAAAACTGCTCATAATCCCTCCTTTGGTAAAAAATAAAAAAATAACAACGCCCCAGGGATACTGAAGCGTTGCATTATTACTGTAAAGATAATAAACAATTCTGGAAAAGAACAAGAGGTACGCAAAACAAGGTGCCTGTTTTACTAATACATTCCGCAGGGATGCACTTCGGCAAGCTCTGTAGAGAAAAAGAGAAATTTATACAAACCTGTCTTTTCACGGTAATATCTTATCGGCAAGGATCTTCGCCATTTTATAAGCAGCTTCATGGGTGTATCCAGCGATATGCGGCGTAATAATAACATGGGGCTGTTCCAGCAGCCAGGCTAATTGCTTTTTATCATTTGCACTATAAGAATCAAGCTTTTCATTTTCCAATACATCCAGTGCTGCACCGGCGATCTTATTTTCCCGGATGCCTGTAATAAGAGCTTCCGTATCTATTACTTTACCCCTTGAAGTATTCAGTAAAAATGGTTTGTTTTGTAATGAATGGAAGAACCTGTTATTTGCCATGTGAAAAGTATCGTCGTTCAGCGGCACATGGAAACTAACAACATCTGCATAGCGGCCTATCTGCTCCAGGCTCGCTTCTTTAATATAACCGCTTCCAAAACCAAACTTATATTTATCATACGCCAGTATGGTAACATCAAATGATTTCAGCAATTGGGCAAAGGCGCTTCCTGTATTCCCAAAGCCGATGATACCAACAGTTTTCCCGCTTAGCTCAGTACCCCGGTTTGGTTCTCTTCGCCATTGTCCCTTTTTTATTTCATCTGAAGAAACATGGATATTATTCATCAGGTTTAGCAGCAATCCGATGGTATGTTCCGCTACTGCATTACGGTTTCCTTCAGGACTGCTAACACATTTTATTCCCTTACTCTCTGCATACGGCAGGTCAATCAGCTCCATCCCGCTGCCTAGCCTCCCAATCCATTTTAAATGGGTGGCTTTATCCAGTAACGGCTTATCTACTTTTATCCTTGTTGTTACTACCAGGCCTTCCGCCTCATGAATCAATGCGGTCAGTTCATCATAACTCATACCGGGATCGTATATTACTTCATAACCCTGCTCCTGCAGCCTTTCTATCAAATGCTCATGTGTTTTTCCAGTGATAATTACTTTCATGCCCATGATCCGCCAGAGCGGAGAATTTTAATTGTTCATTTTAAATGTCAGATCAGCAAATTGCTGCACACTTAATTGTTCAGCTCTTTTACTAAACAACTCCTCCTGGAGTATCGCTGCATTAAACAAAGCTTTTACCGCATTTCGCAGTGTTTTACGTCTTTGATTGAAGGCGGTTTTCACCAAAAGAAAAAGGTCTTTCTCACTTTTCATTGCCAGCGGTTTGGTTTTTGGTAAAAGACGGATAACGCCGCTTTTTACTTTAGGTGGCGGATTAAAAGATTTTTCATTTACATCAAATAAATATTCTACCTCAAAAAAGGCCTGTACCAGTACACTCAACACCCCATAGGTTTTATTTCCTTCTTTTGCCGCTATCCGTTGAGCCACTTCTTTCTGAAACATTCCTGTCATACATTCCACATCGTCTTTCCATTCCAGCACCTTAAACAATATCTGTGTAGAAATATTGTAAGGAAAATTTCCAATTACTGTAAACCTGCCTTCAAAAGGTTTTTCTATACCCAAAAAATTCCGGTGAATGATCTTATCTCCAAGGCCGGGAAATGTTTTTACTAAGAATTCTACTTTTTCATGGTCCAGTTCTACCGCTTTGAAATCAATATTCTCTATTTGCAATAAGTATTTTGTCAGTGCACCGCCACCCGGTCCTACTTCCAGCAATTGTGAAAAAGGCTTTTGCTGCAATGCCGCCACGATCTTGCGGCATATATTTTCATCTTTTAAAAAATGCTGCCCAAGAGATTTTTTGAGGGTGTACATGCCGGCAAAAGTAGTTAAAAAGCATGCTGAAACCGGTTAGATGAAGTTTAAAGTGTTTATAGCCGGTAAGAATGTAACTATTGTTATCCCTTACTATTTTCTTTTTGTCTCACCATCTTACCGGTGAATACTATTTTTGATACGGCCTGTCATTTATCCGGAAGATACAATACAATATTTTACTATCTTTTAATACCCGGTCTTTTGCTTACAGGTTGACAAGAGATTTCCGTAATTCAGTACACTATCATTGTTTTAATACTTTCTCTGTCGCCAGTATTTCATCATTACCAGTAGCTATTCGCAGGATATATACCTGCGCAGGTACATTCCTCATATCCATTCCTATATCACTAACCCCTGCTTCGTACGTGCCGGATTGCCTGTATATTATTTTACCTGCTGCATCAGACAGCGTCATTTTTATTTTCAATTTTTTTATAGAAGATATCCTTATGTGCAGGTAATCCGATATTGGATTAGGATAGGTAGTTATGATAACCTTTGACGGGTCATACGTGATCTTTATATCCTTACTGTATGTCGCTTTTCCGTCTTTATCTATTTGCTTTATCCTGTAATAATTATTGCCGGCAGGAACAGAAGCATCGGTGAATTTATAAGGTGGTGCATCCCCGCTTCGTCCAATGCTGTAATAAGTATTTCCGTCTGCTGATCTTTCTATTTCAAAATGATCATGATACTGATCCGTCACTGCGTCCCATATAAGTTCCGCTATACCATTGCCTGTTAATTTCGCCTGGAATTTCAGGAAATGGGAAGGTAAAGTAGTACCGGTATAAGTATATTCCATAATGGTACCCGCATCTCTTGCCACATAAAACGTCAACCCATCCGGGGCAATCCTGATTCTGCGGATACGGTTACCGTCTCCACGAAAGTAGGAGATAGTATCCTTGCCGTTAGGCAGTGCCAGGACACCGGTACCTGCTGTATTGGGTTTTATTCTGTAAACCTTATCCTGTTTGAGGGATGATATAAGGATAGATTCATGCCAGCCGGGTATTAGGTTTTGTCCATAGAAGTCAATGGAGGAACTGGCAATAGTGGGCCATAAGCTATTATTTGATTCTGCATATAAAGCGGCCATTTGCGCTGCCGGAGTAATAAATGTGCTGAATATAGGCTCCCTGTAGCTGGGAGTTGCAGAACAAAAATTCTGTTCATTGGGATTCGTTGTTTGGCCTATTTTAAATCCATTTACATTGCCCTCGCAAAAACCGGTTACCTTATCCCATCCATAATTTTTCCCCGGCTCTATTATATTGATCTCATCATCGCTTCTATCCTGTTGCTCGGAACTATAAAGCCTGTCAGTAGTATTTGCTTTTCCCCATACCAGCCCCTGCGCATTACGATGCCCTAATGAATAAACATAATCACGGGGAGTTACCGAACCGCTGGTATAGAAAGGGTTATCGTTGGGAACCCATGCATCCAACCCGGCATCACCATCATTTTCTGTATTTATCCGCAATACTTTGCCTTCCATAATGTTTACGTTTTGCGCATTCTCGGCCCGGGTTGTATTAAGAAACTGCCCGGCTCCCATATCACCAACCGTATAATATAACCTGTATTGTGTATGTGCTGCATCAGACCCGGTTTCAATGTTCGGACCAATTACCAGGCGGCCCGAATTATGGTCACTGCTGCCAGGGATATTATCCAGGACAATTGTCGGGCTGGACAATGTATTGCCGTTATATGTAAATCTGACAATCTTAGTTGTAAAAATGCAGGAAGTATTAGTACCGGGGCAGGAATTTCTTTCGTAAACATAGGCTGCATATACCCAGGGTTTGGCTGCTCTTATTACCGGATCCGATGAATAAAGATTAGGATGTAATGCCAACCCCATCAAACCTCCTTGTGGTTGCTGACCACTTCCAGTGGTAAAATTGATTGTACCATCGGTTGACCTGAGATCAACCAAAACAGTTTTCGATCCATTACTTATGTTTACTCTTGAGATAAGGTAAGCGTTATTCTCAGTGACCCATAATGAATCATTGGGACCATATACCACTTCCCACGCATCATTTAATCCGGATATTACTGTCCGCTTTGCAAATGGTTCTGATTGCGCAGTTACTTTAAACCCTGCAAAAAGGAGCAGGATGATAATTAGGTTTTTCATGCCGCAGAAATTATGACACTAAAGTATCAATATTCACAAAGAAGCACAATGACTTTAGCCGGTACTTTTTTTTCTTTGGCCGGGTTTATCGTAATACCTCGGAAAAACCCTGCTGGATCTTCGATAAATTACTATCCTGTACCAGTATAAAAAAGTCCGCCCCGGTAAAACCGGGGCGGACTTTTAATCATCTATAAAAGGTTCTTTTATAATTTTTGCAGCTTGATATTCTGATCAATGCCGGCGCCCGTTACACTGATATAGTACAACCCGCCTGAAAGTTTATTGATATCAATCATCACGTTATTGTTCCCTTTTTTCAGCTGCATTGAATTTTGCATTACAACACGGCCTGCATTATCTGTTATTTTCCATTGTGCATTCCCATCAGCCGCAGATATAGTAGTTAATTTAATTTCATGTTTTGCAGGATTAGGATACACGGATACTTTACCTGCCATATCTGCCAGTGTAATAAGTATGGTGTTCGAGTAGGTGTATTTGCCGTCAGCATCCATCATCTTCAACCTGTAGTAGATGCTATTAGAGGGCAGATCAGCTACATCATTGTCTGTATAAGAATACCTGATAGTGGCGCTGCTGTTTCCACTGGCTGCTACTGTTCCTATTGCCTCAAAGCTGTTGTTATCAATACTTCTTTCCACTATAAAATGAGAAGTATTGGTTTCATTAGCGGTTTCCCATTTCAATAAGGTCGCGTTATTTTGCAACGATCCGCTAAAGCTCAGCAGTTCAAGCGGCAGGGTAATACTGGCGCTGCCAAAATAGAAAGAAGAGAAAGAAGTGATACTTCCCTGCAGTACATAGCCTTTGGAACCATGTGCATCGTAAAAAGCAGGGGTGACCAGCGTGGTATTAGATGCCACTGCAGCTCCGCAGGCATCATTATTCTTCAGGATCTTTACATTAGTGATCGCACTGATACCACTCAGGGCATCTGCATCCAGTGCATTGTATTCTGCTTTGGAGAAATAAAGCCTGATGTTTACAGCGCTGCCCGGCTGATTTTGCGGAGTGATGGTAATATTCCTGTCAAGGTAACGGAAGCCATTCCTCACCCTGATCGCCCCTGAGTTTTTATAAAATGATGAGGTGACCGTTCCCAGGTTATTTCCATTAGCATCAATCTCTGCCAGGATATTTCCATCAGGCCCTGTTATCGGAACCCAGATATTATTATTGGTATTATCAATAGTTATTGTCGTTCCGCTATTACAGGTATTTACTGTTCCGGTTGTTACAATTACACTGGTGTCTATTGTGCTTTTGCCATTTCCGTCACTATTATAACCAAGAAATGTATATTTCAGAAGACAACCCTGGCAGGCAGGCACGACCGGGTTAGCTGCACTGGGCCCTGAAGTGGTAGTGGACTTATCCATGATCACATACATATCTTTTCCATTGGGAGCCAAAGCAACATCCCTGTACCGGTTAACGCTTCCAAAATAACTTGCTGTATCAACCAGGCCATCAATGTGAACAACAGTATCGCCGGTGGCATTAAGCTTCAATCGTACAAGTCGTCCCCATTTCAATGAACTGGCCACCAGTGAATTTTTCCAACCCGGGATAATTGTATGTTTATAAATATCCAGGCCTGACCAGCCTTCAGACGGCCATCCGCCATTGCCCGGATTTGTAGTCCATATATTATTAATAGTAGTCCGCGGCTGCGCATAAGCAGAAAACAAAGGGTCTTTATAACTGGCGCCGATTGCTGTTGCATTGTTAGATTCATCCACGATCGGGGGGCAACTGGAAACTCCACCGTTATCGGTAAGCGCTGCGCCGGCTGTTGAACCGTTATAGTTATCATCGGCAGCATACCCAATCACCCGGGGATGTCCATAATTTTTTCCTGGTTGAATGATATTAATTTCATCATCACTGTAAGGCCCATGTGATGAACCGTATAATGTTCCCGTGGTGGTATCATAAGCAAAGCCCTGGTTATTTCTTATACCAATGCTATATACAGCGCTGGTAGCAGAGTAGGGATTACTATTGGGTATCCATGCTGCAAGCCCGGGATCACCATCTGATACCAGGTTAAAGCGGAGTATTTTTCCTTCGTATGAATTAGGATTTTGCGCCTTATTAAGACGGTCCCTGTTGCCAAACTGTCCGGCGCCCATATCACCTTCAGCATAGAACAAATAATCTGTGCCTCCTACAGGGGCAATGATCATTCGTTGTGAATTATGATCTCCGCTTCCGGGTAGTGTATCGCACAGTGATACGGGGGATTCAAGTTTTCCCGTACCTGTGTTATAGGTAAATCTTACCAGGCGGTTGGTAAAAAATATTCCGGTGGGCGATGATCCTCCTCCATAACTATGCACATACGCTACGTACACATAGTTCTGGGGTGTAGTGGGATCCAGGAATTTTGGATGAAGCGCTAAACCAGCCATGCCACCCTGCGGATTAGCGATGGCCAGTTCATAATTTATATTAAAGGCTTTATCTGCGGCTGAAGAAAAGAAATTACTGTTCCACTCAAGATCCAGTACAGTAGTTCTTGCTCCCGTGGCGGGATTCATTCTCAATACACGGTATCCTTTTGATTCCGTTATCCATAAGTAACCATCAGAACCATAAGTTACCTCCCACGGATCGTTTAACATATTAGGAACAGAGAGGGTTGTTTGACTGTATATTTCTTTCAGTCTGCCTGATCCTACTGTAGTAGTGGTAGGTGTAGTAACAATAATACTGAAGTCGGCGCCAGCGGCAGGAGTCGCATTAGCCGTTGTACCGAAAGCGCCAAATGAATAGACCCTGATATAATAGGTATTGGTCGGGGTCAATCCTGTTGCATACAATGAACCCCGGTCTCCGCATGCCATAGAAACAAGGGAACCACAGGTTCCGGAAAAAAGTTGCAGCATGGCACCAGCGGCGCCCAGTGTAGAACTGGAGGCTCCTGAAACAGGATTAGGATTTACAGTTATGTTGGCAGTACTGGATGTAGCAACAAAGCGGTACCATACATCATCATCAGGTGTCCCCGTGGCACAACCAACGGGTATGCCCGTACTGGCGGTAGCATTGGTTACTCTTCCGGTAGTATTAACGGTGCCCACCGTAAGCAGTGTTGAGCCTGCACAATCGTTATTACCCGGAACAGCGGGACTGGAAACACAAATGCTAAAAGCCCAGTTACCTGCAGAAGAATTTGGGACCACATTGGTAAAAACACGGAAATAATATTGAACTCCGGCACTCAGATCAGTAACGGTAAGACCAGTCTGCCTGGTGCCCGTACCTAAAGTAGTGGTAGTGGATATACCTGCACAGTTTGCAGAATTATATGCCTCGATAAATGTATTGGTATTGGATATTCCGCCGCCAACACCTGATAAAGCGATCTGCACGGTTGTAACTCCGGCAGCGGGTGTAAACCTGTACCATACGTCATAGGTAGTTCCGTAAGGACTGGTTGGGCTCCCGGTACTATTGGCATTGAAAAGTGATTGCCCGGTAACAGGAGAACCGCAGTTTGCAGTTACTGTTAAGTTCGTTGCACCTGCACAAAGGTTATTGGCAGGCTGTGCAAACAAATAGTTCGAAATAAAAATAAAGCCTAAAAAACAGAGTAGTGGTTTTTTCATGGAATGGTGGATTTGGTGGATTCAGCCACAAGATATTCACACATAGTAACTCATGCAATCTGACAAGTACTTAATATTTTTTAGTAAATACCCTTAGTGTACCATAGGAGTTATTCTCTTGTTTGTTTAGTAGGTCTAATGTTATTTTGTTAGTCCATCATCCATAGAAACCATTAGTTAGAATCCTACTTTATGAAAAAACCGTTACACCACCATGTCCTTTCTCTCGTATGCGTGTTTGCACTTAGTTTTTTGATTCCTGCACACTCATTTGCACAAACATTTTTTGGCGTGTCAAGTAATCCGGCAGACAACGCAACGCAGATAGCAGCTACCGTTGTTGTAACGCCACCTGCGTCTATGGTGGCCGGTGATCTGGTTATTATTTATGCGCATTACAGGGCCGCCGGTGCAACGTTGTCTATGTCAGCAACCGGGGGTCAGGCCTGGACTAATGAAACTACAGCTAACGGAGGCAACCAAACCTTTGATGTATTCTGGTGTCGTTTCAATGGAACATGGGGAGCAAACCCTTCGGTTACTGGTGGCAATGGTACAAATCCCTTTTCGGCTATCATGTATGTTTATCGGCCTTACAATGCCAGCAACACCTGGGGTATACATGTGGGTGCATCAAATAATAGCGCTACAAATACTACCATCTCAATCACCGGGTTAACAACCACTGTTCCCAATACTGTGACTATGGCATTCTGGGGAAGCCCTGCAGCCAATACCTGGGGAACATTGACCGGTACAGGATGGAGTAAAACCGGGTTGGCCAATCAATACAGGAATATAGGAGGTAGTGACCAATCTCATACGGCCGCTTATAATATCCGCACAACAACGGGTGCCGTAGCAACCGCATCACAAACCCAGTCTACAAGTCAAAGCACCCGGACTAATATTATGTGCTGGCGTGAGATACCTCCGGCACTTACAAACAATGAATGCGCCGGGGCAACATTATTAACCTCAGGTCCAACCTGCACTAATACCACAGGTAATATTTACGGAGCTACTAACTCTGCTCCTACCATCACGGCGCCCAGTTGTGCGGGAACGACCATTAATGATGTATGGTATCGTTTTGTTGCCCAGACTACTAACCCAACGATCACGTTAAGTAGCTTGAGTGCCGGTTTCACTAACCCCGGCATTCAATTGCTATCTGATAATTGCGGCAGCACATTCACATCACTTTTTTGTGGTACTACATCCATTGCAGCGGATTTCCTAATTCCCGGAACTAGTTATTATATAAGAGTGTATTCCACTTCTGCATCCATTACATCCGGCGCTTCTTTTAATATTTGTATTACAGATCCTGTTGCAACGGTACCTCCTAATGATGAATGTGCGAATGCTATTAATCTGCTTATCAGCGCCAGTTGTTCCAATATACCCGGCACCGTATCCGGAGCCACTCCATCCGCTCTTGGCACATTTGGCTGTAGCGGTACAGTTGCTTACGATGTATGGTATAAGTTTACAGCGTTAACCACTTCATCAACTATTACACTTAGTGGTGCAGGAAGCAATTTTAATACTCCGCGCTTACAACTTTTATCAGGCGCCTGTGGTTCTCTTACTTCACTTTCGTGTAGTTCCAGCGGCACCATCACCTATGCTACCGTATCAGGCACTACCTATTATGTAAGGGTGTATTCTGCTACCGGACCCGCATCCAATGGTAATTCAGATTTTAATATTTGCGTAGCTGCTACCGGTGCATTGGTAAGATATGGTAACAGCTATGTAAACATTACCCGTAAAACAACCGGTGGTGTGGTGCAAACAGGGGATATTCTTGAAATAAGAATGACGATAAATCATACTTCAGGAACAATGAGCAGGCTTCGGTATGTGGACAATGTACCCACTAAAACTACGATGGCCACCTCCGCACCGCATGACTCTATTAAGATAATAACCAATGAAGGGCTGAGGTATAAGAAATATACGTTGGCAGCGGGAGATGATGCCGGCACTTACCTGGCTTCACCACCGGCTGGTCAATATAATGTCCGTTTAAACCTGGGCTTTGGCGCCACATTGCCGGGAACCCCGGTAAATAATACTTATACAGAATTCGCTTCAGCTACAGGTTCAATGAATGCAGCCAGCAACAATCCAAGAGGTGGCGGGGGAATGTTGTTTGCTGTAGCCTACAGGGTAAGAGTAACTGGCTTACCGGGCGACACAATCGTGCTGAACCCTGCAAGGTTTGTTTATTACAATGGAACTTCTGATGTTATCTTAACCGGTACTTCTTTTAAAATAGTTATCAGTAACCCTTTGAACTTATGTTCGAACAGTATAGGATTAAATGTTGCCGATGAGTTTGGTGGCACATTTGGATCAGGAACTTCACCTAACAGGCTTACGGATCTTACCATTCCGATAAGCGGGTATAGCTTTATCAGTAATGTGAATGCTAATAATAACGTGGGGGATGGCCGCTATGCCATTGTAAAAAACTTAAGTCCACGCAACAGAACTGTAACAACTGCAAGGAGACAACCGAATTGCAACGTAGGCCCGGCCCTCAATGTTAATGATGCTTTGAATTGCAATAACCGGATGTTCAATGGATACTGGTATATTGATGGAGACCATACCGGCACTAACAATGCGGCTGGTAATGCGCCTCCTGCATCCAATGCCAATGCAGGATATATGCTCATGGTCAACGCCGATTATGTTGCATCAGAAATATACCGGCAAAACATCACTAATCTCTGCCCCAATACCTATTATGAATTCTCGGCCTGGGTAAAAAACATTTGTCCTACATGTGGAATAGACTCTACCGGCGCCCAGTTTGCAGGAACACCTACGGCCCCTGCAAATGGCTACCCTGGTGTTTATCCCAACCTTACGTTTGCCCTCAATGATGTTGATTATTATAACTCCGGCGAGGTGGACACCCTGGGCTGGTTAAAAAAAGGATTTGTATTCAGAACAGGCCCTACACAAACAAATGCCACATTTTCCATCCGCAACAATTCACAGGGTGGTGGCGGAAACGACTGGGCCCTGGATGATATAGCTGTAGCCACCTGTTTACCTACTATGGCTTACTCTCCCACCATTAATCCAAATGTATGCACAGGGAATTCTATTACCATTGCGGATACAATAAGTTCGTTCTTCAGAAATTATACCACTTATAAATGGCAACGCAGTACAAACGGTGGCTCCAACTGGACGGATGTAACAGGAGTCACCACGTTGGCTGATACCAATTATTATGTCACAACTTTCACAGTACCTCCCGGAAATACAACACTTGCTGACAGTGGTGACCTCTACAGGGTAGTAGTGGCTACTACCACTGACAATCTTTCAGACCCTAACTGTAATATTTCTGATGGTGTTACTATCACCCTTAGTGTAAATAATTGTGGTATCCCGCTGCACACAGACCTGCTTTCATTTAACGGGAAACTGGTACTTGATAAAGGGAACCTTTCCTGGACAACATCGAAAGAAGATAAACCGGTAACTTTTATTATTGAGCGTAGTAATGATGGCATCAGCTTTACACCTATTGGGTCTGTCAGCAGCCATAATAATTATACGGCCGCTGTCAATTCTTATTCATTTATTGATCCTGTGCCGGTTACAGGCAAGGTCTATTACCGGCTGGCAATAACAGATCAATCGGCTCGCAAATATTCACGCGTCATTAACCTGATCAGGCAGGGTGGCGATAGTTTCGGGTTGGCCACCCTGGTAAACCCATTCAACTCCTCTGTTGAGTTTGACATAACAGCAAAAAATGATGCGAAGATTGAAGTTGAACTTATAGACTTACTTGGAAAAGTTGTGCGGAAGAACAGCTTCACCGTATATGCCGGCGTCAATGCATTGAGCCTGCCCGACACAGGTAATCTTCCCTCGGGCACCTATATTTTCCGGGTAAGAAATAATGAAATGCTGATCAACAGGAAAGTACTGAAAAATAGTTTTTAATATACCCCGTAACAATCCGTACCCTTTAACCGTCCCGTTCCAAACGAGGCGGTTTTTTTATTCACTGTATCATACGTTATAGAAAAGCTACCTGTTATGCTAACCGGTTTTTATTCGAGAATAATGCCGGCATTCCAGGTTGATGAAAGCTTTCATTTTGAAAACATCCGGAATAATACAAAGGGACGACTTGCCCGGTCAATGGCATGGATAGCTTTCTCTATGTGGAATACTTTCTATCTGCCGATAGTGGTAAACGGCCCGACAAGGGACCGAACGACAAATGTATTTTTTATACAACCTGGCTGGCATTATCACCGGATAGTATAAAATAAAAACCTAATCCCGCTAAGGGTATCTGCTATTTTATACCGGAGCATTCCCTTATTTTATTCAATCCATTCTTCTATTGCTTAAGAAAGAAATGGTTATGGGCTATTTTACCTGCGGTCCATACTCTGAAAAACTAATTGAATCTGTTAATGCCCATTTCCATGAAAACACGAACCTGCCTGAGGGTAATAAAAAGATCATTTATCTTTTTATTGTTCCCTTTTCTTTCAATGGCACAACCCGGGAATGATGCATGTGGAAACGCAGTAACATTGATTTCGGGAACATCCTGTTCCAATACAGCAGGGACGCTCAGGCTTAGCGGCGTGAATGCTACAGCCACAACAAGCATATCCTCATTTTGCGGTAATGCAGGTTCAGCCGATGTCTGGTATTCATTTGTTGCGCAAACCGCTTATTCAACCATAACATTAAGCAGTATGGGAACCAGTATGGATGATAATCCACGGTTACAACTTTTCAATACTACTTCCTGCACCGTGGCTACTTTAAATGCAAATTCATTGGCTTGTGTCAGCGGAACGGCTACTGCTACACTAAGTTTAAACACGTCAACTTCCCCTGGTGGTGCAGGATTAACCGTGGGCGCAACATATCTTATCAGGGTATTTACCGGTTCAGGTACAGCGCCATCGGGTACATCCAGTACCTGGAATTTTAATATTTGTGTGACAGACCCCATACCAGCAAGAGTAGAGATCAGTAAAACTTATATCAATGTCTCAAAAGGATCAACCGGTGGTACTGTCAATCCGGGTGATACATTAGAGATGCGGGCGACCTTCGTTATTTTTGATAAAGCCGCAGACAGTCTTGCTTATTATGATACATTATTTTCCGCAAGAGGTGTGCGTTTAGTTCCCGGTTCCCTGCAATTAAGAACAAATGAAGGGATCACTTATAAATCATTTACAGATGCACCCGGGGATACTGATGCCGGGTGGCGGACCCAGGCAGGTTCGGATACACTCATACAAATTAATTTTGGCAGCGGCGCTACCAGGTCAGCAAGAGGTAAACTATTTAATACTTCCCGGCCTTCTTTTTTTGGAGGTACCTGTATTATCATGGCTACCTACCGGGTAGTTGTTTATGCTGCTTACAATACAAAGATCAATTTTAGAAATGGCGGGATAACTTATCGTGATGCGACAACCGGGGTTAATTACAATAAAACATTTATTAATGATAGCCTGATCGTTTATCAAAGCCCTGGCCTTTGTCCGAATGCTATTTCCGCCACCAATGCGATAGGAGTTGAATTCAACGGCACATTTGGTGCGCCTTCCGGATCTGCTCCTCTTGCAAGAAACAGGGGCACTACTGCTTATACTCCCACTTACATTTATAAAGTATTCGGTCCGAATTCAGGTCCGGGTGATTATTATTATGGTATTGCAAATAATACAAGCACACAGTTTACCACTACCAGCACATGGCCAAAACCGGCAGGTGATCCTGACGGAGGTGGTCCACTAGTATCTTACAGGTTATTTGATGTATGGGATATTTCAGGTGATCACACCGGAGCTGCGAACCTTACAAAAGGCAACCCTCCCTGCGATAGTACCCAGCCTGTCAGCGCATCCAATCCCTGCGGGTATATGCTAATAATTAATTCCGCTTACAGACCAGATACGGCATTCCATTACACTGTCACAAATCTTTGTCCCAATACTTACTATGAAATTTCCACCTGGTTAAAAAATATCTGCTATAAGTGCTCCTGTGATTCACTGGGCAACGGGGCTTCAAGCGGATCATATCAACCTGCGACACCCGGTGACTCTTCGGGTGTTAAGCCTAACCTGGCATTTGATGTCAATGGTAAAGATTACTACACAACAGGAAACCTTAGTTATATAGGAACTACACCCCGTGGCTCTGACTCCAGTAACAGGTGGGTCAAAAGGGGGTTTACTTATTTAACCGGCGCTACAGAAACATCTTTTATTTTAACTATCAGGAATAATGCGCCGGGTGGTGGCGGTAATGACTGGGCCATTGATGATATTTCTGTTGCCACCTGTTTACCTAACATGAAGTATTCTCCTTCGCTAAGTCCCAATGTATGCCGCCTGAACCCACTTACCATTTATGACACGGTGCGTTCCTATTTCAATAACTATGTTTATTATAAATGGCAGCGAAGTACTAATAACGGGGTTACATGGGCAGACGCCACAGGCGCTCTCGGTCCTGCAACACCCACCTGGAATGGCACTGCCTGGGAATATGTAACTTCTTATACTATCACTCCTGCTGATACAGATACGTCAGATAATGGTGATCGTTACAGGGTGATCGTTGCTACCACATCAGCCAACTTATCCAATACCGATTGCCAGTTTACAGATGGAGTAAGTATTATTAGTTTAAGCGTTACCAATTGCGGCATACCGCTAAAAACAGATCTGCTTTCTTTCAGCGGAATATTGATCAACGATAAAGGAAATATTTCATGGACAACATCTAAAGAAGAGGTGCCGCTAACATTTACTGTAGAGCGCAGTACTGGTGGCAATAATTTTATACCCGCGGGCTCTGTAAGCAGTCACACTAATTATTCAGCCGCCTTTAATACCTATTCCTTTGCTGATCCGGTAGTCGTACCAGGAAAAGTTTTTTACAGGCTGGTGATGACCGATCAGTATGGTGTGAAGAAATATTCACGCACTATTCAGTTGAGCAGGCAGGGCAGCGACAGCTTTGCACTCGTAACAGTTATCAACCCGTTTAATTATTCCATTGAATTTAATGTAAGCTCGTTGCGTGAAGAGAAAATTGAAGCAGAGCTTATTGATCTGACCGGCAAGGTGGTTCAAAAAAACAGTTTCCAGGTACATGCGGGTATCAATGCGTTGAGTTTATCCAATACAGCGAATCTTCCCCGCGGAACCTATATCTTCCGGTTAAAAAATAATGAAATGCATATAAACAGGAAAGTGATAAAAGGGATGTTTTGATCACTAAAAAATCTATACCCCTGCATCTGTTTAATAACCCGTGCTGTTTTACGAAGATGATAATCCTGGCGGGATACATCCTGCGGCAGGGCTTCAATACTATAATAGTTTAAAAGCTGTATTTTTATAGCTTATTGTAGTATTATGAGTGTTACCCCCAAACCTGTTATCGGCATCTCCTGCGGCGACCTGAATGGAATAGGTGTTGAACTGATCATTAAAACGTTTTCAGACAACCGCATCCTGGAATTCTGCACGCCGGTAATCTTTGCTTCTAATAAGGTGATTAATTTTTACAGGAAGTCCATTCCTGATATCAATTTCAACTATCAAATCACAAAGGATTTCAGTCGTTTAAATATTAAACAGGTCAATCTGTTTAATTGCTGGGAAGAAGAAACAGCCATTAACCCGGGACTACTGACTGATGTAGGAGGCAAATATGCCGTTCTCTCCCTGCAGAGCGCAACCGCCGCGCTAAAACAAAAACAAATTGATGGATTGGTAACAGCTCCTATACATAAAAAAAATATTCAGTCTGCGGAATTCAGTTTCACCGGGCATACCCCCTATCTTAAAAGTATGTTTGATGTAAATGATGTGGTCATGATGCTTTGTGCCGGCAATTTCAGGGTGGCGCTGGTAACAGAACATATCCCTGTAAGCGATATTACAAATCATATTACCAAAGAAGTGATCGTGAGCAAGCTGCATATTATGAATAAAAGCCTGCAAAAAGATTTTGGTATTGATAAACCCCGCATAGCTGTACTGGGACTAAATCCCCATGCCGGTGATGAAGGCCTCGTAGGCACTGAAGAAGAAACGATCATTAAACCAGCGATCAAAGAAGCAAAGAATAATAATATACTGGCTGTAGGACCCTACAGCGCTGATGCTTTTTTTGCCAGGAGACATCATACTAAATTTGATGCCGTATTGGCCATGTACCACGACCAGGGACTGATACCATTTAAAGCGCTGGCGACTGGCGAAGGTATTAATTTTACCGCCGGGTTAACTGCCGTAAGGACTTCACCAGATCATGGTGTTGCATTTGACATTGCCGGAAAAGATAAAGCGGATACATCTTCTTTCATTGCTGCTGTATTTGAATGTATTGATATTATTAACCGCCGTGCAGGTTATGAAGATAACCGGAAAAATCCTGTTCGTAAGATAACCGCCGAATCATTTGCCCGTATGGAAGATGAAGAAATAAAAGAAGGCTAACCTAATCTCGTATTTCCTTCCCTCTCCTTGCTTCGCTTTGCTCGCAATGACGAGGAGAGGGAAACTGTTTTCTCTTTCAACCGCATATTCTTTACTGTTTCATACCCTGTATGCTTATCAACAGTTCTTGTTTAGCTTCCTGTCTTTCATTTATGATTAAATATTTTATTCGGTCTTTATTAATTTTTCCTGCTGAATGTCATTGGTCTGTTGCGCTGTTATACCAATTAGACATCAAAAAAATATCTTTCAACGCTGAACTAATCGCAAAATCTTTACCACAATAGGCACATAGGAGATACATAGAAATACACACATAGAACTCTATGTGAAAACCTATGTGCCTATGTTTCTCCTATGTGTTTCAAAATAAAAGTTTTAATCACCTTAAAGCACGTGCTTTAGTATCGTTTAAATGTCCAATTAGTATTAAAAACATTTGTGCAAAAAAGTAAGGCGATTAAAGAATAAAACAGGTGCGAGTACAAAAAAATCTTCTTCATGGACGATAGATTCAAACAATGTAAACAGATCTTTTACAGTGGATATGATTAAATTAACTTTACAGGAAATATTTACCAGCCGTACGGTATAAACATTTCTGAAAAGACAACTTTAAACAGGAATATGGAGAAATTGTTAACCCGGGTTTTGCGTATCAGGTTATAGGTTATACGCAGGATGTTGATAGAAAAAATCGTTACTCAGTAGTGCGGGTACACCCGGAAAGTTTCTGTTCAAAAACGGAAAAGGGCCGCCTTTATATTGATAGTATCGGCGGGATAGCTGATTCCCATTTTTTCTGTCTAATTTGATAATAAATTTTATATTAGAACTTCTCTTTTCGTAAAAGAAATGAACCGGGAAAGCACCATGCAAAATATCATCCGCTATAATCCGTTTATTGACCTATACAAACTTATGTTTATGAAAATCCACTTTCTTTTTTTTATACTGCTCGCTATACTTGACATTTCAGCCCAAAGCCAGCAAATCAAACTATTTTCAGGAAAGATCACCAATGATCGCTCTGTCCCTGTTGCGGGTTCTGCTGTTTATTTATTAAATACCAACGAAGGTGCGATTTCAGATGAACAGGGAAATTTCAGTTTTAAAAATTTACTGGCAGGTAAATATGTTATGCAGGTTTCTGCGGTTGGCTATGCCACCATATATAAAGATATTGTCATTGGAGGATCAACAATTGAATCGCTGAATATTCAGTTGATTGATGCCGGACAACAGTTAGACGCCGTGCTGGTGACTGCGCAAAAAACAGAAGAGTTTTTACAAAAAATTCCTTTTAGCATTACAGCTATTTCGGCCCGGCAGGTACAGCAATACCGCTTATGGAACAGCGAAGGCCTGACGGCAATCGTTCCCAACCTGTATTCCTCCAACTCCGGTGATGACAGGAACGTTACATCCATCCGTGGTATCACCACTACCTCTTACGACCCTGCTGTCGCTGCCTATATTGATGGAGTGAACCAGTTTGGGCTGGATACTTATATCGCTATGTTATTCGATGTTGAGCGGATTGAAATATTAAGGGGCCCGCAGGGAACATTGTATGGAAGAAATGCAATGGGTGGTGTAATCAATATCATTACAAAACAACCTGGTAACACTACAAATGGTTTTGCTGAAATAAATATTGGCAATTATAACCAGCAACGGTACAGCATTGGTTTGCGTACTCCTTTGGTAAAAAATAAACTTTTCCTGGGTGTTTCAGGTGTATATGATAAACGAAATGGGTATTACACAAACCAGTTTAATAACGCTGATTTTGATAAGCAAAACAATTTCACAGGTAATTACTACCTGAAATATACTGCCAATGCAAAATGGTCCTTTAATCTGAATGTAAAACATAATAATAACCGTAATAACGGAGCATTCCCCCTGGTAAATATGTTTGCAGCCGATCCGTTTGATCCTCCTTTTGTTGTTAACCAGGATGCCACGGCGAAAATGATTGATAATACGTTCAATAGCTCTTTTACTGTAAAGTATGCAGGCAAATCATTCAACTTTAGCTCACAAACTGCATATCAATCCAACCGTCGCTATTACAACAAACCATTGGACGGGGATTTTTCACCCATTGACGGAATAACTATCATTAATAATTATGGTGGCGAATGGAATAAAGTAAAAGTACTGACACAGGAATTTAAATTTTCTTCACCGGCAGCAACATCATCTTCTTTAAGATGGACAGCCGGCAGTTATCTTTTCCGACAGGACAACCCGGTTAAACAAGCTATTCATTTTGGAAAAGATGCGGCTTTAGTGGGCGCTCCTGATATTGATTTTTCTACCATCAATTCTACAAAAGGAAAAAGCTCCGGGATAGCTTTTTTTGGCCAGGCTACTTACGCTATTACTGACAAATTAGATATTATTGGAGGCCTGCGGTATGATTATGAAAAGAAAAAATATAACGTGCTGGGTGAATACCAGAAAGACCCTGATCCCAATCCGCTGTTTGAAACAAGACCCGATACTTCTGCCAGCGCAAACTTCAGCGCCTTCTCTCCCAAGCTGGGTTTGGCCTACAAGCTTGCTGCCAATACTAATTTATTTGCCACGTACAGCCGTGGTTACCGCACCGGTGGACTGACACAGTTGTCTTCCGATCCTTCACAACCCCCTTTATATCCCTACAAACCTGAGTATAGTAACAATATAGAGGCAGGCATTAAAAATAATTTATTCAACAGCCGTTTGCGTTTGAACATTGCCGTATTCTTAACGCATGTAACCGATGCACAGGTGCCCACCCTGGTATTGCCTGATGCTATAACTGTAACACGTAATGCAGGTAAATTAACCAGTAAGGGTATAGAACTGGAAATGGCTGCAACACCTGTGAAAGGTTTGCAGGCAGATTATAATTTCGGCTACACCGATGCGGTGTATAAAAATCTAAAATTATCCCAGAATGGTTCAGCGGTTGACCTTGATGGTAAGAAACAAATTTTTACCCCCGCTGTAACATCTATGTTAGCGCTGCAATATGGTGTTGACCTGGGTACAAAACAACCATTAAAATTAGTAGTGCGGGGTGAATGGGCATACTTAGGTAAACAATATTTTGATCTGTCGAATACTATTTCACAAAAGGGGTATAGTTTATTGAATACCCGTTTCGGTATTTCTTCAAAACAAGCGGAGCTGATGTTCTGGATACGAAACGCAGGTGACAAGAAGTACATTGCCTATGCGTATGATTTCGGGGCCGTCCATTTAGGCAACCCGAAAACGTATGGTGTTACACTGACAAAACATTTTTAAACCCTGGTGCTGAAAGTAAAAGGAGGTATAACCATCATCGTTATACCTCCTTTTATTTATACTCCTGTTTATTTCGCCTTTATCAATTTCCCATGCTGGGTTTCGTTACCCTGTTGTACAGATATCAGGTACATTCCAGGTGTCCAATCAGGTATGCCTTGCAGGTAAATAATATTCTGACCTTTGTTTACACTTTCCTGGATTACAGAAAACAGTCTTCCGTTTATATCCCTGATGCGGATAGTAACCGGGCCAAAACCAGGTGCAGTATATCGCAATGTAAAATTGGCGGTTACCGGGTTGGGAGATATCACCAATCCTTCGCCTTTTACTTCAGTAAATGTTTTCACTGTGCCTGAATACCTGATCACGTCGCCAATTTCAATCATTTTTAACCGGTAATACACCACTCCCGGAGAGTAACTATTATCAGGATAACTATACTCTTTGATACCGGTACTGTTTGCAGCCGGTTGATAATGGACGGAATAGAAATTTATCCCATCTACACTTCTTTCTACTTCAAAGCCTTTGATCTGTGGCGCCATATCGGTCATCCATTTCACCAGGTTTTCATTGGTTTGCTGGGTAACACTGAATTTCCTTAATGCCAACGCTATTCGCGCCGACGAACAGTTCGGGAATATCTTTGACGAGTCTGTTGTTGAGAGCCCGGCAGCATCGGTTACTTTTAAACGGATAAGCCAATAATAACTATCTCCATTGCAACCGATCCGTGCTATGGAACCAAATGTGTTCCTTACCGTATCAACCGGTCCCGGATGCTCATGCGTATTATGTCTCAAAATTTGCTGCCATTCATATTTTAACTGGCCCGGGTTGTGTTCGGCGTCGGTAACTATGGCGGTAAAAGAATAAGTAGAATCAAGACCAATATTGTAAGTCGAATTTTTTAAAGGACTTGTAATGTTGACCACTGGCGGGGTATTATTCACGGAGATAATTATACTATCAATAGCCGTAGCGTTGACAGAATCCCTTACTGTAAGTGTAACAACATATTTCCTTGCTGTGCCCGCAGGCGCAGTAAAACTGTGAACAGGTGGATTAGCTGCAGTACTTATAGCGGTGCCATCTCCAAAGTTCCATGAATAGGTTAGCCGCCCTCCTTCAGGATCAAATGAATTATTACCGGTAAAAGTGACGTTGAATGGAGAAGGTCCATAAATGGCATTAGACGTCATCTTCACTACCGGCAATTGATTGCCGCCGTAGCTTATTCTGTTTACTAAATTATTGCCTATATCCACATATACCAGGGTGCCATCCAGGGGGTTTTCGGAGATACAGACTACATTAGCAGCCTCTGCAAAATGTTCTGCTTTTTGCAATACATCAGTAAAATTAATAGTAAGGCTTTTTATCCATGACCGTCCATAGTCTCCATATAAATAGGTATTCCTGAAATTGGCAGGAAATAAATTGCCGGTGTACCAAACTCCGCCTATTACAGCATTGCCCCTGTAAGGAGCGCCGGTAACGTTGGATGCCGCTGTGCCGATTGTAGCAACCCCTGCAATATTGCCATTGAAAATACCTACCCTGGCGATATCCTCATCATGCTTAGTATCAATAAGAGGACGACGGTGAACATAACGGTTGCCTGTACCTATTGGCTGAGAAGGGTTACATGGATTATAGACCGTTTCGATATTGTCTGCTGTTGCCTGTCTAAACAGGTTTTGGAATGTAAAATATTGTTGTGTGCAACCTCCGGTATTATACAGGGGGTTAGGTTCGTCTTTATTTTCTGTGATCATTGCAATAAATTCTGTCATAGGAGAATGCCCCTCATAAAATGGCCATCCGCAATTAGTACCGGGTTCTTTGATAATGTTCAACTCATCCCAGGTTCCCATCCCAACATCACCTACATATATTTCACCTATATCTCCTGCATCAGGATTAGCAGATCCTGTTCCTGGTTTGATAGAAAACCGGTAAGGATTGCGTAAACCAAGTGCATACACTCTTGATTTAGCTGAACGCGGCTCCGCAGCATTATAAAATGGATTACTTGGTATCCCATCGCCATTAGCAGGATTTAATCTTAATAGTTTCCCATTAAGGCTGTTCAGCATTTGTGACCTGAAGGAACCGACATTTTCATTGGGCCGGATAATTCCGTCAGCCAATGCCTGTGCAAAATAAGTATGACCTACACTTCCGCCATCCATGGTGGCATAAGTGGCCGCATCACCACAGGAAACAATTAACGTGCCATCTGCTGCAAAAGCAAGAGATCCCATACCATGTGAATCAAACAATATAGGTATGCCCGTAGTTTTTGTTTCTCCAAGCAGAATTGTTCTGCTGGCATAATTAGTAGTCATAATGCCGCCGTTAGTTACAGTCTGATAACGTGTAACTCTGCCAATAGTAGCTTTATTTGCTGAGGCATTGTCCCCGGGTGGCGGGTCATACGCAGGTGTACCAAAATTTAACAGGTGGTGCCTGTCAACAACATAAGATACATAGATCAATCCATTGGTTTCAAATGAAGGATCCAATGCAAAACCAAGGAATCCCATATCGCCCCAGTTCCCTACCTCCGCTGATATATCCAACACAGGGACGGTTTGCTTATCATATAACTGTGTAGTCGCATTTCTGTTACAGACATATAGTTTTCCTCCTTTTTCCCATACAAATAATCTTTGACCATCTTTTGAAAAAGCAGTTCCTAATGGCATATCCCAACCAGAACCTAAACTGGTAATGGGCCAGTTAGCTGGCGGTGCAGCCAATACTGTTAAACTTATCGGAAGGGTACGTGTAAGAGCGCCACTTACACCCTGTACAGTAAAGTTGTAAGTGCCAGGAGGCGTAGAACCCGATGTTGTAATCGTAAGAACCGATGTGGCAGCAGGAACAGCAGAAGCAGGATTAAAACTTGCAGTCATGTTTGCCGGAAGACCTGTTATAGACAAATTCACCGGGCTGGTAAAGTCACCGGTTTCAGTAACATTAATAAAATATGAAGTACCGCTCCCAGCTGCCACATTTTGAACAGCAGGTGAAGCTGATAAGGCAAAATCACCAGATCCGTTAATAATAAGTGTCGCCTGTTGGGAATGAACAATACTTTCCGCAGTAGCAGTAAGTGTAAGCGTGTAAACTCCGGGAGTTGCATTATTTGTATTGATAAGTAATTGCGTTTGTCCCTGGTTGGTCATTGGATTGATCGCATAATTGCCTGTTACTCCTGATGGCAAACCTGTCACGGATAAGACAACATTGGAACTTGTAAACGTATTGAGATAGGTAACACTTACTCCAAAATCAGTACTGCCTGTCGTATCAACATTACGTGAAGCGTTCAGCAATGTGAATGAAAAATCGGGATTCACTATCACATTCACAGCAGCCGATATAGTAATATTACCTGCTGCATCCCTGGCCCTGGCAGTTAATAAATGGGTACCGCCTGATACAGTTGTTGTATTCCATGCCACTGAGTACGGTGCTGCAATATCTTCGGCGCCAAGGTTAACTCCGTCTAATAAAAATTGTACCCCGGCTACTTCTGTATTGTCGCTGGCACTGGCTGTTACATTGATCGTACCTGATACAGTACCCGCCGCTGGCGCTGTAATACTGACTACGGGACTTGTAATATCAGGAGCTATTACTATTGGCGTATTCATATCGGTCACTATCTCTGATGCAGTTAGCA
>JAATGJ010000179.1 GCA_015654695.1 Chitinophagales bacterium
CTGGCGTAAAAGTAACTTCAAAACGTTCGCCATGCAGTCAAGAGTTTCGTATAGGGCAAACAATTCATAATCTTAAAATACTTCAAAAAGAAACACTCGAAAACAACAAACTGAAAATACATGTTGATGTAAGACCTGAATACCTATCAATAGAAAACAAAGAAAAACTCTTTGAACTTTTCGACAGTAGTGCTGAAATAAGCCATGAGAGTATTTTAAAATTGATGGGTTTCAAAAAAGATAAAACAGAAAATGGAGAAAAAACATTTGCTTACAAACTAAACTATCCTGATGATAAAAATTTCATTGGAAACGAAACCAAAGCATTGTTTAGAAGAATTTTCAAGAAGCATGATTTTGTTGAGCAAGGCGAACAATATTTAAGCAATAAAGACTTATTTCATCATCTCTGGCATATCGCCTACTCCTTACCCGAGGAAAAAGAAATCGTAAACGCATTAAGCAATAAAAAATATTTCAATCTTCCTGAAGCGGTCATTAAGCACATTTCAAAAGTTCCCGAATTTAAAAGTCAGTACGCATCGTTATCAGCAAAAGCTATAAATAAACTTTTGCCATTGATGAGAGTTGGGAAGTTTTGGAACGAATCAGATGTAAATATGCTCTTAGAAAAAGCTGAAAAATATAAAGACCTAAACAAGTTAGTCGAGGACAAGTCTATATCTGAAATTCTTAGAAAAGAAATGCAGAAAAGACATTTTAAAGATATTTACGATTTTATAGGACTGCCTACTTATTTAGCTGCATATATCGTTTACGGAAGGCATAGTGAAAGAGAAAACGAAGCGAAATATGAAACAGCTGATGATTTAAAAATAAAGGAGATTATTCCGTATAACTCCTTACGCAACCCTGTTGTGGAAAAAGTAATTCGGGAAACTTTAAGCTTGGTAAAAGATATTTGGAAAAATGAAAAGCTGGGTCGTCCTGATTACATACATGTTGAGTTGGGAAGGGAAATGAAAAACAATAATAAAGACCGTGAAGAAATAGCCAAAGCAAATACAAAAAACAGAATTGAAAGGGAAAGGGTGGCGGCGCTAATAAAAGAGTTGAGGTATCCTAATTTTAATGACAACTCACTATCCGATGTTGACAAATTCAGGATATGGAAAGAAGCTGGCGGCAAAATAGGTGATGAAAAATTTGACGAATTATTCAAAAGCAATAAAGCAGAGTTTGTAAAAGACGCAGAGATAGAGAAATATCGTCATTGGGCAGAACAAGGCTATCGTTCCCCCTATTCAGGCAAAGCCATTCCGCTAAGTGAATTGTTTACTGAGAAATACCAGGTAGACCATATCATACCACGGTCAAAATTTTATGATGACTCTTTTGGCAACAAAGTAGTGGTGGAATCAGAATTAAACGACCTTAAGGGAAATAGGCTCGCCATGCAATTTATGGAAGACTTCCAGGGCAGGAACATTGGTGTGCAATCGCTGGAAGATTATAAAAAATTTGTTGATGATGTATTCACTAATAAAAAAAAGAAACGACATTTAAAATTATATGATGTGCCGGAGGATTTTGTGGATCGCCAAATTAACGACACTAAATATATTTCAAGAACCGTTGCCCAGTTTTTACGGCCCATTGCAATCGGCAACGATACAGATGAAGGCGTGGTCTATTCTTCTGGCAGCATTACATCTGATTTGAAAAACAAATGGGGTCTTAATAAACTGTGGAAAGAAATATTGAAACCACGATTTGAACGGCTCGAAAGTATCTTAGGACAACAACTCATCTTGCCAAGTGAAACGAAAGAAGGCGACTACCATTTTGCAAAAGACTATAAAAGGGTTGACCATCGGCACCATGCTCTGGATGCATTGGTTATAGCCTGTACCAGCAGAAGCCATATTAGATATTTAAACAGCCTAAACTCGTTAAGTAATAACAAAAAAGATATTGCAGAATATGTTGAATGGGCAAAATGGAAATACTTATTGAAAAAAAAGAAACAATTTGAAAACCAGGAAAATGGCATGACCGAATTTGGTACGCCCTGGGAAAGATTCTATTTAGATGCTAAAGAGGCCATTGAATCTATTGTAGTGTCGCATAAACCCACATCAAAGCTTATATCAAAAGCAATTAACAAGTACTATAAATGGCAAGAAGTAGAACCCGGCAAATGGGAAAAGAAAATTCATTGGCAGCAAGCACCAAAAGACGATGACAAATATTGGGTAGCCGTCAGGCAAACATTGTTTGCGATGCCTTTAGGAGTAGTATGTCAGCCAGAATACCAAAAAAATGTTGAGTTTAAAAAGGCAATAAAGAGTCAGATACAATACAACAAGAGGGGGAAATTTGAGTGGAATACTGATGATTGGCGCATTGCCAAAAAGGAATTGAGAAAGAAAATAAATGCAGTTCTCTTTAATTGTAATAACGACGAAAAAACAGCAGTTAAACTCTTTGATGATAATCCATTAAAAAGTGAAGAGGGAGAAACCATTACTCATATTGACTTGCTACGTTTTGTAAAATACGCATCAAAACGACGAACCATTGATGATAAGTTTACCGCCGATGTAATCAAGAAAATGCCGAATGCCGGTATTGAAAAAAATTGGCTTACGAAATTGTTAGTGAGCCACCTGAAAGAAAACGGCGATTCACCAGCACTTGCATTCAAAGGAGAGGGATTGGAACAATTATACAAAAAAGCACCCTATCCTATTAATAAAGTAACCGTAATGGATGGTGAAGCTAAAAATAAAATTGCTTTACGTAATTATCTTTTAGAAGGTGTTGCAGGCGTAAATCAATATTTCATAGTAGAAATAAAAAGTGAAACCAATAAAAAAACAGGAGAAACAAAAGTTGTTAGAAAATACAGCACCCCAAATTTTTTGGATTGTATTGAGCGGCTTGCTAAAAATTTGCCCATTCACGATGAAAGCCCGGACAGTAAGTACATTATACTTTCTCCTGGCGATTTAGTGTATGTTCCGAAAGAAGATGAAAATGTCAACCATATTGATTGGGATAATAAGAAAGCGATTGCTGGTAGAGTTTATATAATGAAGAGTGCGGATGGGATGTTTGTTCCCAATTATATTGCAAAACCAATTGTGCCATACAGTAGAAAAGAAAAAACAAAGGGTGAAATTGATTGGAATGACAAGTCAGATAAGACATTAGATACAAACCAAGTAATAAAAGAAAATTTTATTCTCCTTAAAGTTGACCGTCTCGGCAATATCTTACCCTCCAAATAATAATAAACTTAGAATTTGTCCGTTTTATCTTAGTAAACCACCAATTCCTGTGATAAAGCGAACCCTCTATTTCGGTAACCCTGCCTACCTGAAAACCGCCAATGAGCAACTCGTCATTGAGATGCAGGAGACCGGTGAAACCAAAAGCACCCCCATTGAAGATATCGGACTCCTGATACTTGACCACCAGCAAATTACTATCACACAGGCAGCTATGGCCAAACTATTAGCCAGCAATGCAGCCCTGATCACCTGCGACAATACCCACCACCCTACCGGCATGATGCTGAGCCTTGACGGTAATACATTGCAAAGCCAGAAATTCCAGGCGCAGGTAGATGCTTCGGTGCCATTAAAGAAACAACTATGGCAGCAAACCGTAATGGCTAAAATAGAGAACCAGGCTGCACTGCTACAGGTACAAAGAGAAGAGAATAAAATACTCCTGACGTATGCACGGGAAGTAAAAAGCGGCGATACGGAAAACCATGAAGCACGGGCTGCCGCTTATTACTGGAAACGCATTTTCCCGGATTTTCTTGAATTCAGAAGGGAACGGTACGGGCCGCCACCTAATAATTTATTGAATTATGGTTATGCTATATTAAGGGCATTGGTGGCAAGGGGTCTTACTGCTTCCGGGATGTTGCCCACCTTAGGTATTCATCACCGCAATCAATACAATGCTTATTGTCTTGCCGATGACATCATGGAACCCTACAGGCCCTTTGTAGATAAGATAGTTTGCCAAATCATCCGTGGTAACGGAAGGTTTTTGGAAATGACGCCATCCATGAAAACAGCACTGTTGCAAATACCTGCCATGGATGTAAAACTGGAAGGACAGAAAAGCCCGCTGATGAATGCTGTGCAAAGAACAACGGCATCATTGGCAAAATGTTTTGAGGGGAAGGCGAAAAAGATATTGTACCCGGAACTGGAGTAAACTTTCTGAGATTGCTTCGGCCTATTAGTAACTATCTATATAATTCAAGAACTCGTTGGGCCTCGCAAAGACGGAGACCCCGATACACTGAAAGCTGTAACGAACCCCCGGAGTCTCCGTCTTTGCGAGACCTGCCATAAGAAATTTGAATCATAATGAGTCAAACGGCAAGCCGAAGCAATCTGATAGAAATCATGTTTGAACGTTTTAATGCATACCGTATCATGTGGGTATTAGTATTTTTTGATCTGCCGACAGAAACCAAAAAGGAGCGGAAAATATATGCCCGGTTCCGCAAGGATATTATAGCCGATGGCTTCAATATGTTCCAGTTCAGCATTTACCTGCGGCATTGCGCCAGCCGGGAAAATGCGGAGGTACATATCAAACGAGTGAAAACAATTTTACCACCAAAAGGACATGTAGGCATCATGTGTGTGACCGATAAACAGTTTGGAATGATGGAGATATTCAGGGGAAAAGAAATGGTGGATGCGCCGGAAACGGTGCAGCAACTGGAGCTTTTTTAAAATGGAACGTCAAAATGGACGGCTTGCTGAAATTATTTTTGCTCCGGAGGAGCATCCAGTTTGTAGCCGTTTTCAAGTGTGACCGATCCTGGCTCCATCGGAGCCTCCTGTAAGCTAATCAATAAAATCAAAAAGATATTTCTCTTCAAACGGTATTTCAAATTTTTCCAGCAATTCATGGTATTCCTGCCGGAATGCTTTTTTATGATGATGGGCTTCCTGGTTCAAAACGTATTTTACTACCCGGTCAATATGGGAATGTGAATAAGAGAATACCCCGTATCCTTCCTGCCAGTTGAATTTTCCTTTTATCCATTTTTTATTAGTGATAAATTGGTTACTCTCCACTTTGATCTCTTTTACAAAGTCAGCGATCAGTACAATGGGTTTAAATCCTACAAAAATGTGTGTATGATCGGGCATGCAATGAACAGCCAGCATTTTCGCTTTCCTGTTTTGTACAAGACCGGTAATATATTTATGTAACTCTTCTTTATTTTCTTTTGCAATCAGGGATTGCCGCCCTTTTACTGCAAAAACAAACTGGAGATAGATCTGGGAAAATGTATTAGCCATAGAAGCAGGTTTGTTTGTTCAGGAGGCTCCGATGGAGCCCTTGTACTAAATTTACAAATTTTCTATAATCAGGATGCCCCGATGGGGCTGGGACTTACCGCCCTTCCATGGCGGCTTCACTACAAAAAGACATACAGCATTGAAGCATAGGAATAAAAAAATGGGGCTGTAACCCCATTTTTTTGATTGTAAAACTTAGCTCAAATAGCGTAAAATCAGCGCTTTACCCGTTTGGTGTTGTCAATGAGCTAAGCTACATGATAATTTGAAAGCAAATCACAACTAGCGGTCGTGTGCATACACTGCATCAAGCGTTGTAAATGAGCTAAGCTACATGATAATTTGAAAGCAAATCACAACACGACCCGAACAGAGGTCCGATTGTTGGATGTTGTCAATGAGCTAAGCTACATGATAATTTGAAAGCAAATCACAACGCAGTATCCCGTTTATTACGTCACCTATTGGTTGTCAATGAGCTAAGCTACATGATAATTTGAAAGCAAATCACAA
>JAATGJ010000085.1 GCA_015654695.1 Chitinophagales bacterium
ACATTTGGATAGCTGCCATTGAAAATTTCATATTGGCCATCTGATGTCAATCTTAATCCCCACATGTCAGAATAAATCATGTATTCCGCAAAATAAAACCAGTTTGGCCCATAGTCGCTAATATCCTTAACTGTATGATGTGGAAAATATCCTCTGTACAGCCAAAGCCATTGCAAAATAAATAGAACTCCTTAAAATCGTCAGGCAATGGAAAATTAGTTTGTTTCTCAAATTGTAAGATTTCAGACTCTAAAGCATGGGAGTAGACTTCGATCCCTTCTTCACTATGCTTTTGTCTAATTGCCTCTATGAGTTCTTGAATTCGCATTGAAAGATTGATTATTGTAGCTAACAGTTGTATTTGTGCCAATATACGCTACCTTAAAATCGGATCAATATTTTTAGCAACTTCTTTTCTAGTTGCTTATTCAACAATGTATTACCGTCTATGAAAAACGCAAATACAATCTGGCCTAAAATAAAAAAAGATGAGAGTTTGTTATTGTTTTCAATGATTGAGTGCCAGAATAGTGGTTGTATATATTTAAAACCCAATCTCCTCTACCGGGTCCCAAAACAATTTTTCAAAATCAACTACGGTATCATTCTTTACTTTAACGCCTTCTTTCTTTAATAATTTTTCCATAGAACCAGGAGGAGTAAAATGATGTTTGCCACTCAGCATACCATTGCGGTTCACTACACGATGTGCCGGTACTTTGGGTCTTACTTTTCCTGCACCATTCATGGCCCAGCCCACCATACGTGCAGACAGCTTTGTGCCAAGACAAGCGGCAATAGCGCCATAAGATGTTACCCGGCCCCTGGGTATTTGCCTGGCTACTTCAAATACCAGCTCAAAGAAATTCTCATCTCTTTTACCAGATGGCTTTACTGATTTTAATTTGGCTGTTGACTTTTTAGCAGGCATATAATGAAGATAAAAAAACTATCTGTTCAATAGTCCGCCTTTTGCTTTTAATTGGGAAATTTCTACGTCAAATTATTTAATGGTCGCTACAACTGTATTCGTATTCGCCCTCTTGAGGTAAAGCAGTTCCCCTTTTGAAGAAGAAAAATGGTTAGCTCTTTCTTCATTGACAAAGAGTTGCCATTTGATCAGCCCTTCATTTATAATTTCCAGCAGGCTTTTCACCTTAACGACCGACGAAGTGTCTTCGGCTGAGAAGTCGAACCAGATCGGGGATTTTGAAAAATCAATGGTATGATCTATAAGCTTCTTTGTTTCTCCCATATAGGTCAGGAGTATGGTAGAGCTATCAATTATTTCGAGCGAGACGCCTTCGTTTTGCTCTCCTGCTATATCCCATTTGCCCTTAATATCTTTAAAACATTTTGACTGGGTAAACCCTTCTGTGCAGAGTAAACTAAATACTGCTGCCACCAAAACTATCTTTCTCATGATCTGTATTCATTTTCTTCAATGAATTACAATCATAGTTTGTGCCACACTCTACCAGGATGATAATCATCCTACCCAAAAATAAAAGTTATGCTTTATGGAGAATTTATACCCCGGTTTTAAGTTTATTATTACCCGGTTGGTAATCCATTACCCATTATAAACCAGGTCACAGGTTTAAAAAGAACATTGGAGTTATTTACCAGCATCCTCATTATTTTTCTGGCGGAGCAGTTCGCTTCGCCGAGGCTCCGGAACACTTTCATATTGAAAAGGACAATGCAGGCAGCCATTACCACAACAGTATCCTCTTTCCAGGTGATATTGTTTGGTCAGTACGACATACCCGTCATCGTTAATATAATAATGAATACCTTCCGTTAACTCATTCATGGGGCTTCAGTAATTGCTTTAGTTCTTCGTCTTTTTCTTTTCCGGGTAACTGTGCGGGTAAAGAAAAACTGAGGTAATGAATGCGGTTGCTCCCGGCTATATCCAGCGATTCATAATGGGTTTTGATTTTCAATTCATCCGGTATGGCCACCTGCTTATATACGTCATCACTATTAGTATGTACAATACATCCGTACAAGTCAATGACCTGTTTGGTAAATTGATACAGGTCGGGGCTGTCTGTTTTTAAATGTATGAAACCACCGGGAACGAGGAACTGCTGGTATTGCCGGAGAAACTTTGGATGTGTCAGCCTTTTTTTTGCTTTCGACATCCGCAATTGCGGATCAGGGAAGGTGATCCATATTTCCGATACTTCATTGTTTGAAAAATAGTCACTGATCTGGTCTATCTCTATTCGCAGAAATGAGACGTTATGCAAATTGTTTTGCAAAGCTTTTTTAGCTCCTACCCAGATACGGTTGCCTTTCAGGTCAATGCCGATAAAATTTTTATCGGGATATAATTGTCCCAGGCCTACGGCATATTCCCCTTTACCACAAGCCAGTTCTAAAATAATTGGATGAGTATTTTTAAAATAATTTTTCCATTTTCCCTGCATGTCGTGCGGGAACTGCAGCACATTACTCAAGGAATTCAGCTCTTCAAACCGTATCAGTTTCTTTTGTCCCATGATCCCGTATTTACCGGGAGCCAAAGGTAAATTATGAACAGCTTATCCTGCTTATAAAATTTGCCGGGATCAATAATGGATGATCCCGGCACTGCATTTGGATTACAAATACAAATTATTTTCTCAATAAAAATCAAGATTATGAAATTCAGGAGTTTAAAATTAATAACAACAGCTATTATAGCACTTGCTTCTTGTGTCTTTATGCTGGCTTGTAATGATGAATCGGGAAATAATTCCTCAACTACACCCGCTAATGGGGCTGATTCTTCCGCTGGGGCCATGGGAGCTGATCCCGGAAGGCAGCCCAATGAAGCCGGAACAAAGAAAAGATTAGGTAAAGTATCTGCTACTCTACCAGCAGAAGCAGATGCCAATGCAAAAATGGAAAAGGATAAAATGGGATATTATAACTATACAGAAGTATTACCGGCTTATAAAGGCGGGCAGGCAGCATTGGAAAACTATATTAATAACAATATTGAGTACCCGCAGGATGCTATTGATAATAATATAGAAGGAACCGTTAGCGTACAGTTTGCCGTAGATGAACAGGGGGGCATTTCAAATGTCAGTACTATTGGTACTAAAACCGGCTATGGCCTGGAAGAAGAAGCGATAAAGGTAATCTCTAATATGCCTAAATGGACAGCAGGTCAGATAAAAGGAAAGAATGTAAAGACCTGGCGTATCCTTCCCATCACGTATAAATTAGAAAGCTGATCCGTATCATTTTTTTGTGAGTTAAGGTTTTGATAGAAAGAGGTTGTCTTAAAAGGCTTGTAATATTAATAGCCGGTAAGACGGGAAGTCGGTAAGTATAAAATACCAATCCAGGTTTTCTTTTCGTCTTACCGCCTTCCCGGCAAATAAGCTCTTTGAGGCAGCCTCTTATTTTGTAATGAATTCGTTTAAAATTTTACGAGTAAGCCCAGTCCCACCTGCGATCTGATCTGCATAGCGGGCGACTTTTTGTTTGGGCCAAACAGCTTTGCATCATCATCATAGATCAGGTCAAGCGCCCAGGTAGCTGATAAGACTTTTGATATCTTGGCGTTGAAAGCATTTGTCATATTCAGATCTATGTTCTGCGGGTTATGGCGATAGTTGGAAAAAAGATCCAGCCTTGCTTTATAGGTCAATACTTTATTGATCTCTTTCAGGTAAGAGATAGAAGCAAAAGCGCCAAATTCAAAATTACTTTTCTTTCCCGGCGTTACACCATAATAACCTTTATTGGATAAAGCTGTATCCCTTACAATCACCCAGCGGGCTGTAACCGGGGAAAAAAAGATCGAGAGATCTTTATTGGGCTTGTAATCAAGACCAGCGCTCAGCAACAGGTATCCCGGTGACAGGAATGCAGAGGAAAATGTCTTTACGCTGTTTGAATAAGTATATCCTTTGAACAGTTGTGAACGAAGATTGATAAGTCCCGAAATACTTACTTTATTACTGATGCTATGGCCATATTTGGAAAGCAGGTCAAAGCGGTCATCGTTCTTGCGACTGCCGAGGCTGGTTGTTTTTACATAGCCTAGATTAAAATCAAAGGTATTGTCCCAGCTCTTTTTACCTTTTTTATAAAAACCATACAGGCTTACGAGAGAATTAAGCGCTAAAGAAAAGTCTTCACCACCTGCGGCCCAGTTACTGAGAGAACCCTGTGCCAGGTTCAGGCTATAGAGCCCGCCGGTTCTCCAGGCTTTGGGTAAAGTATCATTCGGATCTTTGGCGATTTTTCTGTCGGTATCAGCACGGAGTTTTTTTACTGTTTCATCCTGGGCGAAAGAATGCAGGGTATAAAGCGAAATAACCAGGAGCAGAATTTTTTTCATAAGCGGTATTATAGTTTGAGCAAAATTAGATGTTTGATCTAATACCAATTTATGATCGAAAAAAGAGAGCATAAAAAAACCTGTAGATCAGACGAAATACAGGTTATACTAACAATCAAATGAGAAAAACAGCTGTAGGGGGAGGGATCGAACCTCCACGGAGCAGTTAGTTGTAGCACAAAGTTCAGTGGTCGACCCTGGTCGCTTATGTATTGCTACACTTGCGGCTCTATGCTATATTTATCCTGTTACCTCCACCCCCGAGACAAGAGGGCATGTCTGCCAAAAATTTCATCACCCCACAGTATTAATCACGGATGGAATGGATTTGAAAGATTACGCTGATCATTATCAGTAAAACCTGTTTTTACCCTTCCTCCGTGTTTCAAAGAACATGAACATTGACAAGACAAAAATAGGCTCATTAACCGTTTCATTCCAAATTTTCCAACAAATATTTAAAAAGTATAGATAATATTCAAAAAATCACTATTTTCAATGAACAAATCAAAAAAACTGTTTACAATATGGCGGGTAAATTAAATCTCGATAAACTCGATCTGCAGATCATTCAGCACATGATGGAAAATGCAGAAATATCGTATGCTGACCTGGGCAAAAAATTATTTGTATCAGGCGGCACCATTCATGTACGGATTAAAAAATTACAGGAAGCAGGCGTAGTGAAAGGTACAAGACTTAGCGCAGACCTCAAACAACTCGGTTATGATGTCATTGCTTTTATCGGTATCTATCTAAAAGAAAGTTCGTTATACGATGCTGTTGCCAAAGACCTGCAGAAAATACCGGAGATTGTCAGGCTTAATTACACCACGGGCAATTACAGTATGTTTGCTGAGATCGTTTGCAAGGATATCTCCCAGTTAAGATTTGTACTGCACGATCAGTTGCAAAAGATAAAAGGCATTGAAAGAACTGAAACATTTATTTCGCTGGAAGAAAGTTTTAGCAGAAATGTAAAGGTGATCAGTTGAGGGTATCATTTTTTTATGAACCCGGCTGTATTACTGTCCTGGGTTCATCGAAGGATTATCTTTCAGTGCAACGCTACCTTAGGGTTCTGTTTGCTGCCCAGCCAGGCCGATCAGCATATCCTTGTCATTTAATTATCAGAAGTAATCATTGATGAAAGAAACATCCCGATTTTATTCATCACTAGGCCTGCTCATCCTGCTGAATGCTATTGTAAAGCCCCTCTGGATATTCGGGATTGACAGGCAGGTACAGAACGTAGCGGGCATTGAAACTTACGGAACTTATTTTTCTATACTCAGCCTTTCCTTTGTTCTCATGTTCCTGCTTGACTGGGGGCTTACCAATTTCTACAACCGCCAGTTGTCTGCAAAAGATCAAAACATAACAGACAGGGCCGGGAGTTTTATTTTTTTAAAACTACTGTTTACCCTCCTTTATACTGTGGTTATTTTTTGTATCGCTTTTTTTACAGGCATCAGGCGATGGGATATTGTATTGTATGTAGTAGCGATACAGGCACTGGCTTCGATGTTTGTTTTTTTCAGGGCCATTATTACTTCGCAGCAATGGTTTCAGACCGACGCATGGCTCTCTGTTCTTGATAAATTGCTGATGATATTGCTTTGCGGTACTTTTTTATATTTTCCTTCCCTGTTCGGAGCTATAACTATTGAACGGTTTTTGCTGGCGCAAATAGGCTGCATGGGATTGGCTGTAATAACAACACTGGTAATATTAGTAGTAAGGAAATTTAATTTTTCTTTCCGGAGATTATGGCCCGAACGGTCTGTTTTTAAAGCGGCCCTGCCTTTTGCTATCCTCATCCTGCTCATGACTTTTCATACCCGCATAGATGGCTTTTTACTGGATCGTATCATCGGGCCCGGGGAAGCAGGTAAGTACGCCGGAGCCTACCGGTTACTGGATGCTGCCAATATGTTAGGATTTTTGGTGGCCTCTTTCCTTTTCCCCTATATAGCGAGGCATAAGGATGACCGAAAGAATATAACAGGTGTTATTCTGAATGTCCGGCATTTATTGATCACAGGTTCTGTAACGCTTGCCTGTGTGGTTCTTTTCCTGGCGCCATGGATACACAAAACTTTATATCATCACGATGATGCGGGATCAGTAGCCATTTTACAATGGTGCCTTCCTGCATTGATCGGCTATTCACTCGTGCAGGTATATGGAACGGTAATGACAGCAACCGGTCATATTATTGCGTATAGTTACATTACTTTGATCTGCATTGTCATGAATGTCATTATGAATATCCTGCTTATCCCATCCATGGGAGCAAAAGGCAGTTGCATAGCGGCGCTGACCAGCCAGGTTTTCTGCGGAATAACGGTAATGTGGTATGTAAATCAAAAATTAAAGATCAATATTGATCTCCGCTCCTTCTTAATTTATATTTTTATAGGCGGGCTGGTATGCGGGTTTTTGTATATATCCGGTGATTGGCCCGTGAGCAAATGGCTGATCATGGCAGGAACGGGAATACTTGTTTTGATCCTGTTATGGCTTACAAAGCTAGTGGATGTGAAAAGCTTGAAAACACCCGGCCAGGAATAATTACTCCTAAATGAAATTTAATGCCTGATCTTTTTTATTTTCTTTCAAAATGGTGGAAGCAAATGCTTTCAGTTGTCGTGCTTTCGCTGTTGGCAGTGGGGACTATATTATTTTTGATACCGGCGCAGTATCTGTCTGTAGCTACAGCGCTGCCTGCCAGTTCCTATTCTGCCGATAAGGCAAGCATATTTAATACTAACATACAAACTTTGTATCCTGCGATAGGCATGCCGGATGACCTGGATGTGGTAGTAGGTACCGCTCAATTAGATACTGTTTATATAGCAGTGGCAGAACAATTGGACCTGGCTGCTCATTATAAAGTAAATGAACAAGGAGAAGCAGCAAAGCAAAAAGCGGCCTGGCTTCTGAAAAAAAATACTAACGTTATCAAGAGCGACTACAGTGAATTGAAAGTAAAAGTGTGGGACAAGGATAAAAACATGGCTCCACAACTGGCAAATGCGATACTGGAAAAACTAAATGCTATTCACCAGTCATTACAAAATGAAAGCAATGTTACCGTATTGAGTAATTTAAAAGCGGCCCGTGAAAAAATAGCATTTGAAACCGATAGCCTCACGAATTCACTGCAATATGATAGTGCAAACGCCTTGTTACGGTCAACGATCATAACTACGGAAAATATAAGAGCCAGGACCATGCGCCGGAATGTAATGCTGGAACAACTGGTACAATATGAAAAGTTGATTAGCCAATATCAACTGATGGCTGACAGCAAGACCCGCGTTTTAATCGTTGTTGAAAAAGCGAGAGTATCCAACTGGCCTGATAAGCCGAAAAAACTGCTTTTATTAACAGCAACTTTTGTCCTGAGTCTTTTATTTTCTTTTTTGCTTGCTTTATTGCTGGAGAAAAGAAAAACAGTTCAGCGATGATTGCAAAGGCTAACCATAAATATAGTCAGCTTGTTTTTTTTTCAGCATTGTTTATTCTTTGCCTGCTGTCAGCGGTATGGTTCGAAGAATATTACCTGATCACCATTCCTTTTGCAGCATTATTTGTTTATGCCGGATGGCAATATATCAATGTAGTTTTCTTTTTATTATTATGTTCTTTACCTTTTTCTGCTGAGATACGATTTTCTTCTACCCTTGGTACAGATTTTCCAGACGAGTTACTGATGCTTTTTACAGCCGGTTTGTTCTTTTGTTACTGGCTCTATTCTCCTAAAGCCCTGCCGGGTAAAATTAGTTATCATCCATTGATAGTGTTACTGGCTATTACTTTTACCTGGTCAATAGTTACCGTTTTGTTTTCTACGCATCAACTGGTTTCTGTTAAATTCTTATTGGCTAAATGCTGGTATCTCGGCGCCTTTGTCCTTGCACCGCTAATTGTTTTCCGGGAAAAGAAAACAATAAAGACCGCTATACTTATCCTTTCCATAGCTATGCTGCTTGTAGTACTGGTAACCCTGGTACGGCATTATAAGTATGATTTTACTTTTGCCGGGATCAATGAATCGCTGAAACCGTTCTTTCGTAACCATGTGAATTATTCAGCTATGCTGGTTTGTATGATTCCCATATTTTTTGGTTTTTTAAAACTGGAGAATACAAAAAGGATAAAGTATGCAGTAGTTACAGCCATTGTCATTTTATTGATCGCATTGTTTCTTTCTTACGCGAGGGGCGCCTGGCTGGCATTGATTACGGGGTTCGTAGCTTATTGGCTGATCAAAAAAAGAATGATAATGGCCGGATACATTGCGTCAGTAGTTATAGTAATCGCTACACTTTTTTGGATAAAAGCGGATGACCGTTACCTGCAATACGCACATGATTACCGCACCACTATATTTCATGAAGATTTTCGTGAGCACCTGCAGGCTACGTATGAATTTAAGGATGTGTCAACCGCCGAACGCTTTTACCGTTGGATAGCGGGCATAAGAATGATAAAAGATAATCCGCTGACCGGCTTTGGTCCGAATACTTTTTATAATAATTATAAACCATACGCCGTTCCCGCTTTTAAAACATGGGTGAGCAATAACCCGGATCACTCAACCATACATAATTATTTTTTACTCATTGCCATTGAGCAGGGTATTCCGGGATTGGTATTTTTCCTGTTGTTAATTGGAGCCATGTTGTATTATGCCCAACATCTTTACTACCGGGCGAAAGATATTTTTTATAAGACAATAGCCATTACCACCGGTGTTATCCTGGTGATGATCTTAACGGTAAATTTTTTAAGCGACCTGATCGAAACAGATAAGGTAGGGAGTCTTTTCTTTTTGTGTTTGTCTATGCTGGTAATTACAGATTCTAATACGAGGGGGAACGCTTTAAATTCTGCCACGGACATTCAGGGCATCTCTTAATCCATTTCCCAGTAAATTAAAGGCAAGTACTAAAAGCATGATAGCGAAACCAGGGGCCAAAGCCAGCATAGGATTTTGCGTAATGATGAAATTATAATTCTCTTTTATCATCAATCCCCAGCTCGGCTGTGGTGGCTGTACGCCAACACCAAGAAAACTAAGACCGGCCTCTATCACAATAGCTGATGCAAAGTTGGATGCTGCTATTACCATGACGGGTCCCATGATGTTTGGCCAGATATGGCGAACAATAGTTCTGAAATTAGAAAAACCAAGTGCCCTTGTCGCTTCTACATATTCCAGTTCACGAACGCCTAATACTTGTCCTCTTACTAATCTTGCTACATTCACCCACATCGTTAGCCCTACGGCAATGAATACCTGCCAGAAGCCTTTGCCCAGGGCCAGCGTGATAGCGAATACCAATAATAACGTTGGAATACTCCAGATCACATTGATGAACCACATAATGATATCATCTGTCTTGCCACGGAAGTAACCAGCCAGTGAACCAAGTATCAACCCGATGGAAAGAGAGATAATGACAGTGATCAGCCCGACACTCAGGCTAACTCTCGTACCAATGATAAGACGACTTAAAATATCACGGCCATATTTATCCGTACCCACTAAAAATTTTTGGGTTACAACCGGGTCTTCGGCTACTTGTGACAGAGGGTAAGCCTGCCGTTCGCTAAGATCCTCATCAATATATTTCCGGACGATAATGCTGTCGCCTTTTGTTTCATGTTGTGTAATGGGAAGATAATTGTACTGATCATGGGTGCCATCAACCAGTTTGGTGAAAAATGAAGTTGTTTTAACTATACGGGTGTTTTTTACTTTCAAAAAACTTTGTTTGTGACCGGGCTTTTCTCCGCCAATCTCCAGGATGATCCTGTTGGCATACGGTGATGAATCAGGCGCTATAAAATAAGCGAAGATGGCGACAATAACAGACAAAGCGATAATGACAAGCCCAAACATAGCCCCTTTATTTTTTCGTAGCCTTCGCCAGGCGGCTTGTTGAAAAGTGGATGATACTGTTGTCATTAAGCGGGAAGATATAAATAAATTACAATAGGCAATTAGCAATGAACAATTGGCAATAAGTAATAGGCAAACTTCAACGAACACTGAATGCTTTGACCCGGGGAGGCTTGCATATTGCCAATTGTCTATTGCCTGTTATTTCACTTTTCTCCCTTTCCATTCATACTTTCCGAACTGACCGAATAAACCAGATATTACTGTATAAAAAATATGCAGGGGTTGAAAAAAGAAAAACCATTTTAACGCCCATTGCTTATTGAAGAAAATGGATAATGAACGGAAGAAAGGAAACTCCACCAGTGTTTTCAGCAGCCATAGTATTAATGCACATAGCCAGTAGCGATGATCTTCAAAACCGGCGGCCAGTAACACCAGGAAAGAAAGATTAAAAAAATAAACCAATACCAGTACGGGCAAAATTCTTTTATCATCATACTGCTTTGCTTTGCTGGCCCAGCGTATGCGTTGGTGGAGAAATGCTTTCCAGGTTGTCATGGGTTGCGTGGAAACGATGGCTTCATCTGATTTCAGGTAATGAACACCATCAGGATACTGCTTCCATATCTTATGCATCAGCAGCATATCATCGCCGGATGCTATATGATCCACGCCGGTAAAGCCATTTACTTCACAGAAAGCTTTTCTTTCATAAGTCAGGTTAGCGCCGTTGCACATAGTTAGTTTCTTTTTAGAAACAGCGGCGCCGGTTATTCCCTGCAATACCATGAAATCAAGGGACTGGAATATCTGCAGGATGGATGAATTACAATTAATAACAACCGGTGCAGCAATAAATACTGACTGCTTTTCTTCTTTAAAGGCGGCGATTGTTCGCAACCAGTTTTCAGGTGGTAAACAATCAGCATCTGTAGTGACGATCAGCTCACCTGTAGCAGCGGCAATGCCGGTTTCAATAGCTTTCTTTTTATAAGAGTTAATGCTGTCGTTTTTTAGGTGCAGCAATTTTACTTCTTTGTATCGGGTTACTACGTCAGCGGTTCCGTCTTCAGAATGGTCATTGATGACAATGATCTCTACTAATTCTTTTGGATAGGTTTGTTTTTGTAAAGCAGTTAGCAAAAAGCCGATATTTTCTTCTTCATTCCTTGCGGGGATGATAACGGATATTTTTGTTCGTAAAAATTTGTTTGTTGAAATAAAATCAGGGATTGACCTCCAGCTCTGCCAGTAGTAAATAATGAGAATGCTGTAAAGAATAAACAGCGCTATGATTATCCAGAGTAAGATCATGAAGAGCAGCAAAGCTAACTAATGGGCATCAGTGCAGCAAAGCTAACTAATGGGCATCAGTGCAGCAAAGCTGGTAAAATTTCCTGTATATGCTTTTCATGCAGCACCTGGTGGCCGGAATGAATGACTGATAATGTACAGTGTTCTTCGATTCCTTTCATAAACTTTTCACCTCTTACCGGTAGTATGATCCGGTCATGTTTGCCATAGACCATGCGTACCGGGGTTTTATTACTTCGGATGAGTGATTTGATCTCCTTTAATCCAGGTTTGATCTTCCGTAAGGTTGTCCACCTGGCATATAGCAACCTGCGAACTTCTTTATCCCCGATATAGTAATTGACAAATTTGAAAATGCTTGTATTGACCAGTTTCAATTTATTCAGCCATCTCAGAAAGCCAAGAAACCATTCCGGTTTTCTCATAGTAAGGACAAACAGTTTATTACCAGCCCATGTTTGTGTAGCCAGCCAGTACCAGGAATTTACTTTAAGTCCGTCAGGAGCCAGCAATACAAGCTTATCAATTTGTGAAGGCATTATCTCGTAAAGACTTAGGGCTACTCTGCCGCCAAGGCTGAAACCCATGAGAGAAAGTTGCTGGTTATTCTCCCCCAGAATTACTTCAATGATATCCCGGATATCATTTGTTGTACAATTCAAATCACCATTCCATTCTGTCTGGCCATGAAAAGGGAGGTCAATCGAAAAGAAAGTAAACTGATCGCCTGCGTAGTTCTCCAAGAAGGAAAATGAAGCTGCATCTTCCCCGTAACCATGAAAGCAAAAAACCGGCTTAATCCCGCTTCCAAAGCGGATATAGCTGATCTGTGATGTTTTATATAAAAGCTGGAGACGTTCCAATTCGTACCTGAAAAATTGTCGTAAATAAATTGCACTGATTCAAAAATAAGATTATTTTTACTTAGTTGCACAAACAACTATATGTCAAACAACCAATTTAAGAAAGGGGAGCTTTACAGTTTTGTTACCGGCAAAGCATCTACAGCTATAGCAAGGCGTTTGCAAAAAAAATTCAACAACGCGGGGTTGAACCTTACCATTGAACAATGGAGCGTATTATATCATTTGTGGAAACAGGAAGGCATCAGCCAGCAGGAGTTATGCAACGCTACTTTTCGTGACAAACCAAGTATAACAAGACTGGTAGATAACCTCGAGAAACTTGACCTGGTAAAAAGAGTGGCATCTGAAAATGACCGGCGTATCAATTTGATCTATCTCACAAAGCAGGCGCAGAAACTACAGGAACAAAGTATGGGACTGGCGGAAGAAACATTGAATGAAGCGCTGGAAACCGTACCTGCTGATAAGATAGATGTGTGCAAGGAAGTATTGCAGATAGTGTATGATAATTTGAAGTAGTGAATGGTCAATGGTGAGTAGTGAATAGGACTTTCCTGACCGAAAATGTCATTATGGTCCTGTGGGAATAGTAATCCCTTTAAACCTTTTAAACTTAAAAATATGAGCGCTGCTACAGAAACTAAAAAATTGTTGAAAGGAGGAGAATGGCTGGTGAAAGATTCATCTCCTTTTGAAACGTTTACTGCAGAAGATTTTGTTGAGGAACAAAAAATGATCCGCGACATGTGTGATCAGTTCCTGGATGCAGAAGTGTATCCCATTCTTGACCGGATTGACAACCTGGAGCCGGGCCTGATGAAATCATTGCTGACAAAAGCAGGTGAACAGGGATTATTGTCTGTATCATTTCCAGAAGAATTTGGCGGACTCGGAAAAGATTTTGTGACGGCGACCATCGTGAACGAATACCTCGGTGCGGGTCATTCATTTTCTGTTGCCATTGCGGCGCATACAGGTATTGGCACATTACCCATATTATATTTCGGTACGCCGGAACAAAAACAGAAATACATTCCCAAACTGATCACTGGTGAATGGGCAGGAGCTTATGGATTGACAGAACCTAACAGCGGTAGCGATGCACTTGGCGCTAAGACATCTGCAAAGCTGAGTGACGATGGAAAATATTATCTACTGAATGGGCAAAAATGCTGGATCACCAATGGCGGCTTTGCACAGGTATATACAGTTTTTGCAAAAGTGGATGGTGATAAATTTACCGGGTTCATTGTAGAAAGAGGAACGGAAGGGTTCACACAAGGACCAGAAGAGCATAAGATGGGTATCAAAGGATCATCCACCGTTCAGTTATATTTCCAGGATGCGAAAGTGCCCGTAGAAAATCTATTGGGTGAAGTTGGTAAGGGTCATAAGATCGCTTTTAATATCCTGAACATTGGCCGGTTGAAATTGTGTGCTGCTGCTATTGGCGGCGCCAGGAGATCATTGAGCAATACCGTGGAATATGCGAGAACAAGAGAGCAGTTCAAGCAGCCCATATCCAATTTCGGCGCTATCAAACACAAGCTGGCGGAAATGGCAATCAGAATATTTGTGGGCGAATCTGCTCTATACCGCACAGCCGACTGGATAGATGAAAAGGAAAAAGAATTATTAGCGGCTGGTAAACCTTTCAATGAAGCATTACTTGGAGCGGCGGAAGAATATGCTATTGAATGTGCTATGCTGAAAGTATTTGGCAGCGAAGTACTGGACTATGTAGTGGATGAAGGTGTACAGGTACATGGGGGTAATGGTTTTAGTGCGGAGTATAATATTTCAAGAGCCTACAGGGACAGCCGTATCAACAGGATATATGAAGGTACCAATGAGATCAATCGCCTGCTTACACTGGATATGACATTGAAGAGAGCTATGCAGGGAAGGCTTGATCTGATGGGCCCGGCCATGAACGTACAGAAAGAACTGATGAGTATCCCCGACTTTAGTGCAGATGATGAAGCGCCTTTTGCCAAAGAAAAAAAGCTGATCAACAATCTTAAAAAAGCGATCCTGATAACAGCCGGTGCTGCGGTGCAGAAGCTGATGATGAAAATTGAGAGCGAGCAGGAGGTATTGATGAATATTGCCGATATGGCTATTGAAACATTTAATGCAGAAAGTGTATTGCTCCGGGTAATGAAAATGGCGGATCAAAAAGAGGAAGCTGCTATCCAGCTTCATTTGAATATCATGCGCACATACATGTATGATGCAGCGGACAAAGTGAATAAATCAGGAAAGGATGCCATTAATGCATTTGCAGAGGGAGATGAACAAAGAATGATACTGATGGGGCTGAAACGGTTTACCAAAGCAGAGCCTTTTAATACAAAAAATGCAAGAAGGGCGATAGCAGATAAAATGATAAGTGAAGGAAAATATTGTTTCTGATAAACTTTCAGAGTTGTCTCAAAAATATTTTTGCCGGGAAGGCGGGAAGACGAAAAGAAAGTAATAAATTTCAACACTTACCGTCTTCTATCTTCCCGGCATATTTTAATATGCCGGATTTTGAGACGGTCATTTATTTACGATCCTCCGTAAATAACTTTTAGTTCTTCCCGCGCTACTTTCAATTCTGTCAGTTGTTTTACTCTTTTTCTTTCAAAAAATATTCCTGCTGCTATCACTAAGGAAGAGAAGGTGGTAACCAGGTAATATACAATTTGCGTATCCGCTTTGTAAGGTGTTTTCAGAAGATAATAAACGACATAGATAAAACTGTAACCGCCGTATGCGAATAACAACGATGCTGCAATAAAGGCCTTGCCGGCAGCTTTCTGGTACACAACCGTGATCTTGGCCTGGTGTAAGAAAAATAACAATGAAAGAACAAGAACTACTAACAACCCCGGCGCCATCACAATTATAGCGGCTTTTATATTAAAACCGACGATCGCTATTACAATAAGCTCAAGTAAGATGATAACAGCGATCATGATCTTCAATTTTTTCCTGAATATGGCTGTTTTACTAAAATAGGTCATGAACGTCAGCATCAGCGGTGCATCAAGGAAATTGTTGAGTACACCATAATAGTAGATAAAAGTCTTATCTGGTTTCATGAAATCAAGAGAAAGAATGCTATGTCCGCATACAAGAAAATAATAAGCCAGGAGAGCAGGGAAACTTTTATACCATGCCAGGCGGAGGGTTAAGATGATAATGATGGGCAGGAATAAAGCAATCGCCGAAATCAGGCCCACCGTATTAAAAAGGGTCATACGGATAGATTTTTTCTTTAGGATAAAGGATCAACAGTACTAACTTCACCAGTCGTTTTCTCAATACAATAGTAACGAAAATTATATTTGCATAGTGCTTACTCTTAGGGTATTATATGAAATTCAGTAAAACCGTGAGGCGCTTCAGTATTAATACGCTAAGACAGCTCAAGTGTTTTTATGCTATCTTTCTGTTATGATACGATTAGTCCTGTTTTGTTGCATTTTTTACGTGGTAAAAACCACAGCACAGCCGCTGCAGAATAATTTTATTGCGGGAAGAACAACCGGGCAACTCCCTCACCTTGAATATGGCCTGGGTGAAGATCGCCTTGGCGGGGCGAAAATGACCTATCTCGATACATCCATACTGGTAAAGGTGGTAGATAGTGTAAAGGATGTTTATAAAGTAGAGTTATCCAAAAACCATTTTGCCTGGTTGCCAAAAGAAGAATTTAAAGCAGACAGTACCATTAAAATTCAGCCCTATTATTTAACTGATAAAATGAAAGTATATGGTGATGATAAATTTGATTATATCATCCTTACTTTAGATGAACAATTGCCTTACCGCAGTATTCAGCAGGTCAATCCTTCAAAAATTGTGATAGATGTTTTTGGTGCCACCAGCAATACCAACTGGATCACGCAACTTTCCACTGCACGGGAAATCAAAAATACTTATTATGAACAGCCTGAAGATGATTTGTTCCGCATTATTATAGAACTGAAGCATGAACAAAACTGGGGGTACAGTATTTATTACGAGGAAAAGAAATTAGTGATCAGGATAAAACAGCAACCACCTTTACTGGAACTGTCAGCCTTGAAAGTGGCAATAGATGCCGGTCATGGCGGTGAAAACTCGGGAACGGGAGGAGCAACCTGTCACTGTATAGAAAAAAAATATACCCTTCTTTTCGCCAAAGAACTGGAAAAGGCCCTGCTGGCGGAAAAGGCAAACGTGTTTATGACCAGGGAGAAAGACACCACCTTAAGTATAGTGGAGAGAGTAACCATGCTGAAGGAACAGCAACCTGATCTTTTGATCAGTATTCACTTAAACTCTTCTGACAATGATTCAATACAGGGAGCCAGTACTTATTACCGCTATATTGGTTTTCGCCCATTAACACAATTTGTTTTGAAGCGAATGCTGGAGCTGGAATTAAAAGAGTATGGCAATGTGGGAAATTTCAATTTTGGTTTAAATGGTCCGACAGACTACCCCAATTGCCTGGTAGAAGTTGCTTTTTTAAGCAATAAGGAAGATGAAAAAAAGATACTTGACCCCGAATTTCATAAAGCGGTAGCGGCAAGTATCACAGCCGGAATAAAAGACTGGTTAAAAAGTATGCAGCAATAGTAATTAAAGGTCTGCGGGAAAAGGATCACCGCGATGACAGGTTTTGCAGGTCACCACCTTCAGGTATTCGGGTCTTTGCAATGTATCGTAATAGAAATAATCTTTATTGATCTGTATGGTCAGCCGCATCATTTTGCGGGCTTCTTCTTTCATGGGTTTTTCATCAGATGCAAAATCAAGTGAGTGGAGAAGATTCTTAGCAGGTGCATGACAAAAGTCGCAGGTAACACCCAATGCTTTATTGTAGGTGTGCATAATGCTGTCAAGCTTTTGATCGCTGATATCTTTGGGCAATATCTGCAGGTTCCGGGGTATGCTTTGCGGCAAACGGGTGGCAGCGATGCCAAGGATAATAAATAAAATAATACCAGTACAGGTAGCGAACTGCTGTTTTGTGATCATAGATCAGTGGTTTTAACAGGTGACAAAATACAAACTATACCCCTTACTGACGCTTTTCTGTGATGATTAGTGGCTTATTACTGATAAAAGGCTCTCAGCGGGTGCCGGGGCTGTTAAAATCCTGGACAGGCGATGCAGGAATAGCTATTTATTCTAAAAAGAACTACATTCATATTTTACCATTCTGTAAATTTGTAGTCAATTTTTTTTATGGCAGAAACATTAACAGCTCCGTTGACCGCTAAGGATTTTGCGACTGACCAGGAAGTACGCTGGTGCCCCGGTTGTGGAGATTATTCTATTTTGGCGCAGGTGCAGAAAGTAATGCCTACGCTAGGGATACCCAGGGAAAATATTGTAATCATCTCGGGTATTGGTTGCAGCAGCAGGTTTCCCTATTATATGAACACTTATGGAATGCATTCGATCCATGGTCGTGCTACGGCTGTCGCATCTGGGCTTAAAGCTTCACGACCTGAGTTGAGTGTGTGGATAGTAACGGGTGATGGAGATAGTTTGAGCATTGGGGGCAATCATACTATTCATTTGCTGCGCAGGAATTTTGATGTCAACATTTTATTGTTCAATAACCAGATATATGGTTTGACCAAAGGACAATACTCTCCCACATCTGAAGAAAATAAAGTCACTAAATCAACACCGTTTGGAAGTATAGATCATCCCTTCAACCCGCTGGCGCTGGCGATGGGTGCAGACGCTACCTTTGTGGCCAGGACAATGGATCGCGACCCCAAACATTTACAGGCCATGCTGTTGAGAACCAACCAGCATAAAGGCGCTTCGTTTTTAGAGATCTACCAGAACTGCAACATCTTCAATGATGGCGCTTTTGAGACCTTTACAGAAAAGAGCAGCAAGGCGCAGGAAACATTATTCCTGGAACAGGGCAAGCCATTGCGGTTTGGCGCTGCCAATGATAAAGGATTAAAGCTGGATGGTTTTAACCCTAAGGTGATCAACCTGGATGAAGGTCATAGCGCTGATGATCTATGGATACATGATGAAAAGGATATTTATAAAGCACAGATATTGACCCGCATTTTTGATGACCCGAAAATGGAAGGACATTTGCCAAGACCTTTCGGTGTTTTTTATGAAGCAGACAGACCTTGCTATGAAGAGGTAATGGCATTGCAGATAGAAGATGCCAAAGCAAGAAAAGCGGCTGACCTGGATAAGCTATTAAGAGGGAATGAGGTGTGGACGATAGCCTGATAACTAAAGATCAATTAATAAACCAAGCCTCAATTCTGAGGCTTCTTAGTTTAAGCTTGTACCAGGGAAATGAACGGGTACGGTTGTTTCCGTATAATATCAATAAAAAGTATGCTGTTATATATTCATCCCGATAATCCGCAGCCCCGGCAGATAAAAACCGTGGTTGAAACCATTCAGCGGGGTGGTATCATCATTTATCCTACTGATACTATTTACGGTCTTGGCTGTGATATTTTTCAGCATAAAGCAATAGAAAGAATATGCTGGATAAAAAAAGTGGACCCAAAGAAAGCGCAGTTGTCATTCATCTGTTCCGACCTTAGCCACCTGAGCGATTATGCAAAACAAATTTCTACTTCCACCTATCGTTTACTGAAAGAATATTTGCCCGGGCCTTATACTTTTATTTTATCTGCCAGTAAAATGGTGCCTAAAATATTACAAAGCAAAAAAGATACTATCGGTCTGCGTATCCCGGATAATAAGATCGCAAGGGCGATTATTGAAGAACTGGGCCGCCCTATTCTCAGTGCATCCCTGCCCGGCGAAATGATAGAAGACTATACCGATCCTGAGATCATGTATGAAAATTTCAGCAACGAGGTGGATATCGTAATAGATGGGGGTATCGGTGGTACCATACCTTCTACCGTTATTGACTGTACAAAGGAAAAATATGAGGTAATAAGAATGGGTGCGGGAGAATGGAAGGAGTAGTTGGCGAAAAGCCAAATGATAATTTGGAAAAAGCAGCATTCCCGGCAGAAGTACAGTCTGTATTTTTATTATGAGAAAAGTATGTAACCTTATACTGCCTGCGGTTATCATCCTGTTTGCATCCTGTAATACGCCCAGGTATATTTATTCACCCTCTCCGCCGAACAACCCCTATTTTACCAAAAAAGGGGAGTCTAAACTTTCAGCTTATTATTCCTCTGGCGGAAATAATAATACATTAGATGGCGGAAAGAACAATGGATATGATATACAGGGGGCCTATGCTATCGCCAATAACTGGGCATTGACCGCCGGCTATTTTAACAGGAAAGAACGGGATGTTTATTCTTCTGGTACATATAATTTTTTTGAAAGTTCGTCAGTGGATTATAAAAGGAATTTAACGGATGTTGGCGGCGGCTATTTTTTACCGTTAAATGCAAAACGTAATATTTCTTTAAATGTATTTGGAGGTTTGGCATTTGGCAGGTTTTCTTTTACGGACAGAGGCCTGGATAAGCAGGGGCTTAGTTACGACAGGTTTCATAACAGCCGTATTGTAAAATGGTATATTCAGCCTTCTTTCAATGTATTGCCGGGAAAATATTTCAGGGCATCTTTTATCAACAAATTTTCTTTTGCTCATTATGGAAACATTGCTACGTCATATACAGATGAGGAACTGCAATATTTTTACCTGGACAGGGTAAATAATAAAACGATTTTTTTCTTTGAACCCACATTTAATATACAAGCAGGGATACCGGGATGCGACTGGCTGAAAATAGACGGGGGATTTACATTCTCCTCCGATCCGTTTGAAGATGTTTCAAGGATTGAAGCAAGAAATTTCAATGCTTCCATAGGGCTGAGTTTCGATTTATCCAAACTAAAAAAGTAAAGCACCACATGGATAGTGATGCTTTACTGCCTGCTGCAACGGATTCTCTCTGTATATTAGATTGTACGGATTATATTACCCTTCTGCGGCCATTATGTTTCAGGCGATATATTTCATGACGGTCATGATGTTTCATTTTATGCAACCTTCTTCTTTCCCCCGGAGTTACTCTTCCGTCTCTTACAGCCCTGCGTCTTTCAACTTTATGACGGGTCTTATTTTGATGCAGGCGGAATTTTTCAGGACGGGTAAGTTGCCCGTTATTAAAACCCCTTTCAATACGTTCACTGCGTACACGGTCGCGGGGACCCTGTGCTGATGCGGATACTATAAATAATGTAAGGATAGCTCCAAGAAAGAATAATTTTTTCATGTCTTATTTTTTATTTTTCTATAAATTGTTTGCAGGAATAAGACAGGAAATGGCCAGGCAGGTTTAGCCGCTAAGAAAATTTTAACGTTAGGAAAATTACTCACTACTGGTAATAGGCTGGCGGCTAACAGGATGGTTGAGTTTTAAATCAACTTATAATGGTTCCCCGGAAAACAGACGGGCCTGGTCGGGTAGTATATTAAAACTTTTGCGGTGGTATTTGCAAAGCCCATGCACTTCAATGGCATTGCGATGTTCTTCGGTACCATAGCCTTTATTTTTTTGCCAGTTATAATGTGGAAATTCTTCGTGAAGGTGTTTCATATACGCATCCCGGTATGTTTTCGCCAATATACTTGCCGCGGCGATGCTGGCATAAATGCCATCACCCCGTATAATGCAGTGATGGTTTAATTTTTTATATGAGGTAAACCGATTGCCGTCTACCAGGAGCAGGGAAGGCTGTGTATGTAATTTATCCAGCGCCAGGTGCATCGCTTTAAAAGAAGCACGCAGGATATTGATCTGGTCAATCTCGTCATTATCTATCATCGCTACTGCATACGCAATGGCATTGTTTGTAATAAAAATCTTTAATTCTTCTCTTTCAGCCGCCGCGACTTGTTTACTGTCATTAAGTAACGGATGGTAAAAATCTTTAGGTAAGATAACGGCTGCCGCGAACACAGGGCCGGCATAACAGCCACGGCCCGCTTCATCACAGCCTGCTTCAATCAATGTATCGTGGAAGAAAGGTTTTAGCATTAGCCTGCAATTTCATAAATAATATTGATAAAATTATTCCGGCAACCTGTTCCGCAACTAACTTTGCCGCCGCTATGGCGAATGATCTGCAGCAAACCCGTTCTTCCAAACCCGTAGCTATCTGGCTGCTTATCGGGGTTTTCATGATTATCATCCAGGTATTACTGGGAGGTATCACCCGGCTGACCGGTTCTGGTCTTTCCATTACTGAATGGAAACCCGTAATGGGAACGCTGCCTCCCATGAATGAACAGGACTGGAACGCCGCTTTCGAAAAATACCGGCAAATTGCCCAATACAAATACGTCAATTCCCATTTCACATTAGCTGATTTCAAATTCATTTTTTTCTGGGAATGGTTTCATCGCCTGTGGGCAAGACTGATCGGAGTAGTATTTATTATTCCTTTTATCATTTTCTTTTTTCAGAAGAGGTTTAAAAAGGAAATGGTAACACCATTGATCATTCTTTTTTTACTCGGCGCATTGCAGGGATTAGTGGGCTGGATCATGGTACAAAGCGGCCTGGAAGATTCGGAACTATTATATGTCAGTCATTATAAACTGGCAATACATTTCACCTTTGCCCTGGGTTTATTGTGCTATACATTATGGTTTGCTTTACAATTACTGGTGCCTTCGCAGCAATTAACTATTAATAAACCTCTGCGGTCATTTACCGGCTGGATGATCGGCATACTAACATTGCAATTAGTCTATGGAGCTTTTATGGCGGGACTAAAAGCAGCTACTACAGCCCCCACCTGGCCCACTATCAATGGAGTTTGGTGGCCGGAAAATATCCATTCCTTTGGTGGCCGCGATTTTCCGGGCCTTCGTTTCTTATTTGATCACCCGGTGGTCATTCATTTTATTCATCGCAACCTGGCATATATCATTATCATTCTCGTTGCTGTATGGAGCTGGAAGGCATTCAAAATACAGGGGACAGGGGTTTTTAATAAAACAAGATGGTGGCCGCTTGTTATTGTTTTATCACAGGCTATCCTTGGCATTCTTACCGTTTTGAATGTGGCAAAGCCTGCTAGCTTTCTCTGGCTTGGTGTAGCGCACCAGTTCATCGCAATGGTATTGTTACTATCACTGGTATGGATGTTCTATATCATCCGAAGCCGGAAAAGCTTTACTGCATAACCCCGTATTTGTATTGCTGGTATTAAATAGTATTTTTAATCATTACCAGCTACCTTGATACATGAAAACATGGCTTAACGGATTTTATCACTCCTTTCCTATACAACTGCTATTCCTGCATTTCAGGAAATACCAGGTGTTACTGGTATTCTGGTTCATCCTGTTCAGCACGGTGAATGGTTCTTTTATGAAAACATTTGGCGCCGATGCCTTATACCTGGCGCCGGAATACCTGGGTGATGTAAATGCTGTCAGCTTTGCTATCGTGGGCGTGGCGACAGGTATGTTTATTATGAGCTGGAATATCAGCAGTTTCATTTTGTTCAGCAAGCACTTTCGTTTTTTAGCGGCTACTACCAACCCGTTCCTGAAATATTGCATCAATAATGCCGTAATACCTCTTCTTTTCCTGGTCTTTTATTTTTTCAAAGCTTTCACTTTCGCTCATTATAAGGAACTCGTCAGTATCGGCGATTTCCTGTTGCTGGGCAGTGGGTTCTTAGCTGGACTGATCCTGGTGCTGGCAGTATCATTCTATTATTTTTTCAGGGCCGACCGTTCTATACTCAGGCGTATGATGCCTATCATCAGCGAGCCCAAAGAATACATTACCCATCTGCGTCCGCCGAGAGAAGTGTATGAAGAAGAAAGCCTGTGCAAAGCCGACTGGTATTTTGATACACCCATCAGCCTGCGACCCACCCGTGATGTCAAGCATTACACTTCACAGTTTGTTGATTCGCTTTTCAAGCGTCACCATTTTGCCGCTATTGTTTCCGTGTTTGCGGCTTTTTTATTCCTGGTGACGATCGGGTTTTTTCTTGAGCGGCCTGTATTCCAGATACCGGCTGCTGCCAGCATTACTATTTTCTTTTCCATTCTTATTGGTGTAGCCGGGGCGTTCTCCTATTTTTTGCAAAACTGGAGCATCCCTTATCTTATCCTGCTGGTGATGATGCTGAATTTTTTATATAAGATAGACTGGATAGATCCCCGTAATAAAGCCTATGGATTGAATTACCAGAATAAAAATGAACGCCCATCTTATACAAGGGAAGGGTTACTGGCATTATGTACCAAAGAGAAAACGGATGCGGATAAACAAAATATGATCAGCATCCTGGAAAACTGGAAGAAAAACCAGGATAGTACCAGGCCATTGCTGGTGGTGGTGAATACAAGTGGTGGTGGTCACCGAAGCGCTACGTTTACTATGAGTGTATTGCAGCATCTTGATAGCATCACGAATGGCGCTATCATGAAAAAAATATTCCTGATCAGCGGCGCCTCCGGTGGTATGATAGGAGCGGCCTATTTCAGGGAATTGTATTTACAAAAACAAAAAGGTAAGAATATACGGCTGCAGGATGAACAATATATTGATGCTGTGTCCGGGGACCTCCTGAATCCGCTGTTTTCTTCTTTTGTAGCAAGAGATCTTATTGCGCCTGCGCAAAAATTCAAAGTAGGAAATTATACCTATGTAAAAGACAGGGGCTATGCTTTTGAAGAAAAGATGAATTCAAACTCAAAAGGAATGCTGGGCAAGAAACTCGGTGATTATATTACGGATGAAAAATCGGCGAATATCCCTTTGATGTTTTTTAACTCTGTAGTCACGAGGGACAGCCGTAAGATGATCATCAGTACGCAGCCCGTAAGTTTTATGATGCAGGGATGGCAGGATACTGCCAGGATGCCTTTCATGGATCCCGATGCAGTTGACTTCGCCGCTTTTTTTAAAAACCAGGATCCCTACAATCTTCGTATGCTGACCGCACTGCGGATGAATGCGACCTTCCCGATAGTATTGCCCAATGTGTGGCTGCCCAGCAACCCTGTCATAGACGTAATGGATGCGGGTCTGCGGGATAACTATGGGCAGGAAACAACATTACGTTTCTTAGAAACCTTTAATGACTGGATACAGGAAAACACCAGTGGCGTACTGATCATGCAGATAAGAGACCGCAGCCCCGGCGGATGGGATTCCCCTTATTTATCGAATGATATAAGCGATCATGCTACCAAGCCTTTTTTGCTATTGCAGCACAACTGGTTTAAGATGATGGAATATTTTCAGAATGACATGCTTAGTTATTATGTAAAAGGTCATGAAAGAAATATCCATAAAGTACTGTTTGAATACGCGGCGGATAAAGAGGAGAACAAAGCTGCATTGAATTTTCATTTAAGTAAAAGGGAAAGAAAAGATATTGTTAATTCGATCAGCTCTGCTTCCAATATCAAAAGCTTTCAGAAGACATTGGAATTGTTTGCCGGTAAGAAATGAACACGACCTACCCGGTCAATGCAATTATCGTGTGCCTGCAAATAATTTTTTGGAACACGGATTGGACGGATTAGAATGATAAGCACGGATTCTTTTTTCAGCTTAGCTGTGAAAATCCTTTCAATCCGTGTCATCCGTGTTCCCTGTATTTTTTATTAAGAAAATCCGGTCACGGCTGCAGCAGCCGAAAACATTTTTTCTTGATGCATATTTTAAAAATTTTTGCAGTCTCCGCAGGGTCACCATCAATATGCAAAGGAGCTTCTTCTTTATTGATGATTGTTAGCTGATCAGTTTGGAAATAAACTATTCCTTTTTTATTGGCATTTATATTATCCGATTGCAGTTGATTAAAGCCGCTTACCTGTTTCATGGTTTGCAATAATAAACTCAGTTTACTTTGTTCCGTAACAATAACAATATCCAGCAGACCATCACTCAGGCTGGCCTTAGGGGCAATGGTAAAATTATTACCAAACTGGTTGCTGTTCGCTATGCTGATAAAAAAGGCATCCGTTGTGAAAGAGCTGCCCGCTACCCGTAATTCGAAAGGATGAGTTTTTGCTGAGAAGAAATTTTTTATCACCTGTTGGATATAAGTGGTCAACCCTCTTTTGGGTTGTTGTGCAAAATCATGTGCCACTTTTGCATCAAAACCTAAACCACAAAGCATACAGGAGAAATGATTATTGATATAAAACCCGTCAATGGCTGAAGCGTTACCGGTAAAAACAACGTCAAGCGCCTTTGCGGGTTGCTTTGGAATTTTTGCTGTATAAGCGAGGCCGTTTCCCGAGCCGCAGGGAATGATACCGAAATTGAGATCATATTCCATCAGGCTGCTGACTACCTGGCTTACTGTACCATCGCCACCGGCGATCACTATATCCGTTGTCTTTTGTTGTTTAATGATGGAATGAAGAAAAGAATAATCTCCGCTGGCTACCGAGGGAAATATGTCATAAGGGATTTGCTGTTCTTTTGTTTTTTGTTCAATAAAAGAATGCAGATCTTTTTTAGTCCTGGTGCCTGAGATGGGGTTGATGATATAAATAATGTGACGATGCATCCGCTATAGCAGTTCAAGTGTACACAAATGTACCCTGCGGACACGAACCCTGGCTGCTAATTCCGGATCAGTGGGGATGGCAATGGTGTATATCTGGATCTTTTTCTGGCCAGCGAATATTTTTTTCAGTTCGGCAGCCGTGATCTGTGCATTCCGGGTACTGTCTTTCCGTAAAATTTCATTGTCCGTATCGCCATATAGTAAAAAAGAACGGGTCCATTCTTTTTCCTTTGCAGGATCGGCTTCTTTGTAAATAATTTCAAGGCAATACTTTTTATTGAGGTCAGCTTCTTTTATCTTTTTCGTATTCACTGTTTCGCTTTCCTTGCCTGTCTCCAGGATAGTCTTTTTATTCCATTTTATTTTCCAGGCATCTGCTTTCAGCCCTTGTGATTGTGATAACATAAAAGCGCCAATAAGCCCTAAAAGTAAAAATGATTTTTTCATGATCGTGAATGAGTTTTCTATAGCAATGACCGGGATAAGAAGTATAAAGTTGCAGCTAAGATAAGTTAATAAATAAGGATACTTGTGTACAAACATGTACCATATCAGCAGCCCGCTTCTATGCAAATTCATTCTCAAAAACAGCAAGGTAAATAAGCCCGCCTTCTTTTATTTCCTCTTTTCTACCCAAACCACCTTTATTTTACATTTATAGCACGATATTTTCTAATGCTCCTGTAAATCTCTTTTGCGGGGGCAAGCCTTCACCGAATGGAACAGGAAGTTAAAAAAAAGAATATATGGAAACGTATTGGGCGGATAGTCTTAAAGACTGTTTTGGGGATTTTTTTGCTCATTATGTTGATTTTCCTGTTGATCCTCACCCCCCCTGTCCAGAGTTTTATCCGTAAAAAAGCCACCGCTTATCTCCGGGAAAAACTAGATACCAAAGTAACTATTGGCCGGTTATTTATTACCCTGTCGGGAAAGATAGCCCTCGACGATATTTATATTGAAGACCGGCAAAAAGACACTTTATTGTCTGCCGGCAAACTCCGGGTGAATATGAGTTTTTCCAAATTACTTTTCGATAAGGAGGTGGACATTAAAAGCATCCTGCTGAATGATGCGACGGCTAAGATCAAAAGACAGTTGCCGGATACGGCGTTTAATTTCCAGTTTATTATTGATGCTTTTAGTTCCGGTTCCCCTGATAGCCTTAAAGTAACGGATACTTCTGCTTCTATGGCTTTCGCTATTCATTCTGTTGAATTGAATAAACTGCGGTTTGTTTATAACGACATTGTAACAGGTAATGATATAGAAACAAGCCTGGGTCATTTTGATATGAAGATCGAAAAATTTGATATTGACAAACTGCACTTTGTAGTGCCGCAGGTTAATATCAATGAATTAACAGCTAAGATTATCCAGCTAAACCCAATGGTGCTTATCAAGCCGGAAGTAATAGATAGTACGAAACTTGAAAAGGCCGGTTCAGCATCGCCTGTGTTACAATTGGATATTAAACATGTTTCCCTGCAAAAATCGGCTATTGATTACCGCGACAGTACAGGTGCGGTATATGCATTCGCCAATGTAGGCCAGTTAGATGTTAAGCCCGGAAAAATAGATCTCGCTAATAATGTATTTGATCTCGGCAAAGTTTCATTGGACAAAACAAAGGCGGTTGTTAAGTTGGGTAAAACAAGTGCAGTTACCCCAAAGAAAAATAATATATCAAACGATACATTGAACGCATCTCCTGGTGTGACCGTTGCTTTTTCATCATTGGGTGTTAATGGTGTTTCACTGCAATATGATAATGACAATGAACCCCTGCAAAAAAAGGGAATGGATTATTCGCATATCAATGCTGTTGTAAATACTTTGCAGGTGAACGAGTTCTTATTCAATAATGATTCTATAAAGGGGGTAGTGGCCAAAGCGAACCTGGAAGAACAAAGTGGGTTTGAATTGCAGGAACTCAGTACTGATTTTTTATATACCGGTAACCAGGCCCATCTGCAAGATCTTTACCTGAAAACCCCCGGTACGGAATTAAAAAGAGATGTTACGATCCGGTATGCTTCACTAAAGTCACTGAGCGGCGATATCGCCAATCTTCAACTGGATGCGGACATCATTGATAGTAAAGTGTTGGTAAAAGATATACTGACCTTTGTTCCGTCTTTACAGCAACAGCCAGCTTTTAGTGATCCAACAGCTACCTGGTATGTGGATGGGAGGATAACGGGCCGGGTGGGTGATATGCAGATAGACAGGCTAAAGATATCTGGATTAGCCAATACAAGAATTGATATAACAGGAAAAATAACCGGGCTGCCGGAGACCAAAAAAATCAATGCCGATCTCCATATAAAAGAACTCAGCAGCAGCAGAACTGATATGCTGGCCATTCTTCCAAAAAATACTCTTCCGAAAAACATAAGCTTGCCCGGCAGGATGAACTTAACCGGGAAGATACGGGGCGGCATGAAGAAACTGAATACAGATATTTTATTAAAAACTGATCTGGGAAATGTATCAGTAAAAGGGATGATGCAAAACATCAGCGATGCGCGGCAAGCACAATATGATGTGGTTGTCAATACAAGTTCACTTGATCTTGGAACCCTGTTAAAAGATAAACAAACGTATGGCCCGGTCAGCGCTACCATTATAGCAAAGGGTAAAGGATATGATGTAAAAACAGCCAATGCCACATTAAAAGGAGTGGTTCAGTCAGCAGTATTTAAACGATACAATTACCATGATCTTACACTGGATGCAGGTATCGCTAACCAGCAAGTGACTGCTGTAGCATCTATTAAAGATCCGAATATTCATTTCGCATTGAACGGCACTGCTGATCTTTCAAAAGAATACCCTGCCGTACAACTTGACCTCGTCATTGACAGTATTAAAACAAAAGAACTTCATCTCACACCAGATGTTTTAGTGTACCGTGGAAAGATAAAAGCTGATTTCCCGATGGCTGACCCCGATAGTCTGAATGGAAAATTATTTATTACGGAATCACTATTAGTAACAAATAAAGAAAGGATACAGCTGGATACTGTACAATTGATAGCCGGTAATGAAGCGGGCAAGAACTTTTTAACTTTTAACAGCGATATCGTTAACGCTAAACTGGAAGGGCAATACAAACTTACCCAGCTAGCGGATGTATTCATGCAATCCATCGAACCTTATTATAAAATAAATGCGGGTGCAAAATCAATTGTCCAAACAGCGTCTTATGATTTTACACTGAATGCTACAGTTATTGACAAGCCGTTGTTACGCTCATTGGTTCCCGGTATTGAAAAACTGCAGGGAGTAATGCTGCAATCACATTTCTCAAGTAAAGAAGGTGTGAATGCCACTCTTACAGCAACAGAAATAGCAATGAATGATAACCAGGTAAAAGGATTACAGTTAAATGCCGTTACTGCCGATAGCGCATTGATCATAAAAATGGCCACGCAGCATATACAGAGCGGTAGCAGCATTTCTATTGACAGCACGATACTAACTGCATCCCTGGCAAATAATACTATTGACTTTGATCTCGACATAAAAGATAAAGCAGCGAAAGATAAGTACAGTATAGCGGGAAAATTGCAACAGTCAGCTAACGGCGACCTGGCATTTTCCATAAAACCTGATGGCTTGTTATTGAATTATGAAAAATGGCAGATGGCGGCGGGCAATAAAATTTTGATCGGTTCGCAGGGAATAAATGCATCTAATTTTACATTGGAACAAAACAGGCAGCAATTAAGCCTGAATAGTGTGTCTTCCGCAACGAACGCACCCATGAAGGCAACCTTCACTGATTTCAGGATAGCCACACTTACTGCCATCGCGATGTCAGACTCTGCTATGATAGATGGCCGTGTGACCGGTGAACTTACCGTAAAAGATTTGACAACTACCCCATTGTTCACTGGCGACCTGGCGATTGCTGATCTTAGTTATCGAAATGATACAATAGGTAATGTACAGGCAAAAGTGAATAATACTACGGCAAATGTATATGCGGCTGACATTACACTTAGCGGCCGCGGCAATGATGCTGTTATTGCCGGAAGTTATAATACAGCCTCCTCTCTTTTTGACCTGGATATGGATTTGAAACAATTGCCGTTAAAAACCGCTGAAGCGTTTTCTGCAGGTGCTATCCGCAATACAACCGGTTTTGTCAGCGGGCATTTCAAGATCAGGGGTATTCCGCAAAAGCCATCCGTCATGGGTGATCTTAATTTCAATAAGGCGGGTTTAACTGTAACCACGCTCAATAGTTACTTCACTATTGATAATGAAAAAATTCAATTCACTGACCAGGGGTTAGAATTTGACAGATTCCAGGTAAAAGATTCTGCCGGGAATAACCTTACCCTCAATGGAACAGTGGCTACTGCCAATTATATGAATTATAAATTTGACCTGGGTGTAAGGGCGAATAATTTTAAAGCGTTAAACAGTACGAAGAAAGATAACAAGTTGTTTTATGGCCAGTTTTATTTTAATACCAACCTTAAAATAAAAGGAACCGAAGCGGCGCCGGTGATTGATGGTACGCTGACGATCAATGAGAAAACAAAGATGACGATTGTATTGCCGCAACCCGAACCGGGTGTTGTGGACAGGGAGGGTGTGATTGAATTTATAGACATGGATGCTCCTGTCAATGATTCTCTTTTTATGCTGGCGTATGATTCATTGAATACTTCTTCCTTTACTGGTATGGATGTGTCATTGAATATTACCGTAGATAAAGCAGCTGATTTTACATTGATAATAGATGAAGGCAATGGTGATTTTCTGAATGTAAAGGGAGAGGCGGAACTGGTGGCCGGTGTTGATCCCAGTGGTAAGATAACCCTGGTAGGTAGTTATGAACTGGAAGAAGGAGCTTATGAGTTATCCTTTAACCTGGTCCGCAAAAAATTTTATATCCAGAAGGGAAGTAAGATAGTATGGGAGGGTGAACCTACCAGCGCTACGGTTGATATCACGGCGAAATACACTGCTAATACAGCTCCGCTTGATTTGGTAAAAGGTCAGTTAGATGAAAACTTAACAGCCCAGGAAAGAAATACCTACCTGCAAAAACTTCCTTTCGATGTAAACCTGAAGATGGAAGGAAAGTTGCTGAAACCACAGATAACCTTTGATATCATTCTACCCGAGAATAAAAATTATGGTGTATCCAATAATATACTCACCAACGTGCGGACCAAACTTGAGCAGTTGCGCCAGTCAACCGGGGATATGAATAAACAAGTGTTCTCTCTCCTGTTGCTGAATCGTTTTGTAACGGAAAATCCCTTTGCTTCATCCGGCGGCACTTCAGCGGCCACCCTGCTGCGTCAAAGTGTAAGCAAGCTAATGGCCGAACAATTAAACAGGCTGGCAGAGGGATTGATCAACGGAGTGGATATTAATCTCGGTATTGAATCATCAGCTGATTATACTACCGGGGAAAAACAGGATAAGACAGACCTGAACGTGGGTATTTCAAAACGGTTGTTAAACGACAGGTTAACGGTATCGGTGGGCAGCAATTTTGCCATTGAGGGGGTTCAGAATTCCAACCAGCAATCCAATAACATTGCCGGGAATGTGGCCATTGATTATGCATTGAGTTCAGATGGCCGGTATAAGATCAGGGCTTACAGGAAAAATGATTACCAGGGTGTGATAGATGGATATATAGTAGAAACAGGAGTGGCTTTCATCATTACATTAGACTTTAATAAGTTTCAGCAAATTTTTCAAAGCAAGAAGAAGCAGGATCAGTTGAGAAAGGAAAGAAGGGAGCAGTGGCTAAAAGAAGAGGAACAAAAGAAAGAAACAAAAACAGCGGATAGTAAGTAAATTAAAAGATCAGTTTTGTCAGGTATAAAACTTTACAGCTAAATGAACCATTTTATTTTGAAACACATAGAAACATAGGTACAGAGACAAGCACATAGGTTTTCTATGTGAAATCCTATGTGTCTATGTGCCTATTGTGGTAAAAGGTTGATACTTCGGTGCAGCTCTATAGTGAACAGAAGGCGAGTTTAAAGAGGCTAAACGAATCAACGTTTTAACCCGACAAAAAAGTTGAAGATTAATGTCAATCAGGAAATATTATATAATCATTATTTTATTCACGTTATTAGCCTCGTGCAACAACCTTAAAAAGATCCCTGCCGGCGATGCCTTATACACTGGCTCCACCATAAGGATTGACAGTACATCGCTTAATAAAAAGCAACGCAAAAGTCTTGCGTCAGACCTGCATTCATTAGTGAGACCAAAGCCCAATAAAAAAATACTTGGAATACGGTTTAAACTATCTGCGTATAACCTGGCAGGTAATCCCAAAAAAGAATCCTCCCTTGCGGGATGGTTGAAAAATAAAGTAGGAGAGCCGCCCGTATTATTAAGTGATGTAAGCCTGGACAGAAATATAAAATTGCTGCAGAATACACTGGAGAATACCGGTTTTTTCCAGGCTACCGTGCAGGGTGATACAATAGTGAAGAACAAAAAAGCAACAGCTATATATACCGTTCAAACCGGCCCCCGTTATTTTATTAACGAGGTTCGTTTTACTATTGACAGCAGTGAACTGCAAAAAAAGATCAATGAAGATTCCACGCAGACTTTTTTAAAACCCGGGCAGCCTTTTGACCTTGCTGTCGTCAAAGATGAACGGGAAAGAATAGATGCTAACCTCAAGGAAAAAGGTTTTTACTTTTTTGATCCTGATTTTATGATCGTGCAGGTGGACAGTACTATCGGTAACAATAAAGTGAACCTATATGTAAAAGTGAAACCCTCGGCGCCGGAAGTAGCGCGACAGGTTTATACGATCAATGAAGTGTATATATTTCCCGGTTACCGTCTTAATTCCCTGGCTTCAGATACCGCTAAAAAAGAAGCTGTTTATTATAAAGGGTATTATGTACTCGACAGGCAGAAACAATACAAACCGAGTTTGTTCGAGCATACGATGCAGTTCAGCCCCGGTGATATATATAACCGCACCGATCACAATACTACCTTAAGCAGGCTGGTCAACCTTGGGCTTTTCAAATTTGTAAAGAACAGGCTGGAAGTGGTGCCCGGTATTGATTCAGCAAAACTGAATGCGTATTATTATCTCACACCTTTTCCCAGGCAGGCCCTGCGGACGGAAATAAATGCCAGTACTAAAACGAATAACCTTACCGGTTCATCTATTACAACCGGCTGGCGAAAGAGAAATGCTTTTCGTGGTGGTGAACTGCTCGGTATTGATGCTACGGGTGGTTTTGAAGTACAATACAGCGGACAGTTAAAAGGGTATAATACGTATCATTACGGATTAGAGACCAATCTTTCCTTTCCCCGTTTTTTGATACCGCTTATTAAAGTGAGTAATAAGGGGGGCTTTATTCCAAAGACCAATATGCTGCTGGCTTACGACGTACTGATCAAACAAAAACTATACAGGATGAATTCATTTCGGGCAAGCTTTGGCTATGTGTGGAAGAATAATTTCCTGACCGAGCAACAGTTCAACCCGATTGCTATTAACTATGTGCAACCCGCTTATATCTCGCAGCAGTATTCGGACAGCATTCTCAAAAATGCATCGCTGGCTAAAGCGGTGGAGAAACAATTTATCCTGGGTTCAGTATATAATTATAACTACAACCAGGTACAGGATAATATTTTTAAGACAGGTATTTATTTTAATGGTAATGTGGATATATCGGGGAATGTAGCCGGGCTTTTAACAGGTGCCAATGTGAACAAGGGGAAACCTAAATTCATTTTAGGCGCCCAGTTCTCACAATACCTGCGGATGGAAACTGATTTACGGTATTACCTGAAATTGTCAGCCACAAAAGTACTGGCCAACAGGATCATTATTGGAGTAGCGTTGCCTTATGGCAATTCAACCGCCCTGCCATTTGTTAAACAATTTTTTGCCGGTGGTAATAACAGCGTGAGGGCTTTTCGCAGCCGTTCTGTTGGTCCCGGTTCTTACAAGCAACCTCCTACTACCACTTTCCTCGCTGACCAGTCAGGCGATTTAAAACTTGAATTAAATTCAGAATTACGGGCAAAACTTTTCAGCATTGTACACGGGGCTTTATTTATTGATGCGGGAAATATCTGGCTGTACAATACAGACACATCCAAACCCGGCGCCCGGTTCAGTAATAAATTTCTGAAAGAATTGGCGGTAGGAACAGGAGTAGGTTTACGGTTTGATATTTCTTTCCTTGTATTACGATTGGATCTTGCTTTCCCTTTACGTAAACCTTATTTGCCCGATGGACAGCGATGGGTGATCAATAAAATAGATTTCAGCAGTGCTTCCTGGAGAAAAGAAAACCTGGTATTGAATCTGGGGATCGGGTATCCTTTTTAATGTTTATGAAAATGGGGTTAGAAGTACTATACTTACCTGATTTAAAGATTTCGCCATCTCAGGTGTGCAGTTGCTGCAATTTCATATCTGGCTATATATCTGACTATTGACCTTTAATGCGGCCAATTTCTGGCCAATTAGCGGCCAATACGGCCAATTAGCGGCCAATTACTCGCTCAGTTCATACTTGCTTCCCCGTCCTTTGGAACCAGTTTGTTTTATCAGATCCTTTCCAATCAAGTCCTTCAGTTCTTCGGTAGCCAGTGTTTTACCAACTGCATTTATCTCCTGATATTTTGAATTTGTAATGCCTCCGTGTTCAGCAACATACAGTATTGCTTTTACCTGTCGATCATTCAATCCCAATTTCTGTAACTGGTCTGTACTGTATTTGTTTTTAAAAAGGGTTACCAATATGCCGCCGTCCTGCTCAATAATTTCAGGGTCGGGCAGTCCTGCTTTCTGGCAGGTACTGATAATCTTTAATGTGCCGCTTCCCCATGCATCAATGTAGCCCCCTTTGAAACATACATCCGCTATCAATAAATTTCTTGGCCGTGACGGGTGCTGCCGTTTGAGCGAATCCAAACTAATACCAAAAGGTAATTCTCCTTCGTTCCAGATATTAAAGTAGTTGTCGAACATACGCATTTGCACAACAGATGAACCTAAGTAATTTCTATGCACCAGCGCATTTAGCAACATTTCACGAAGTGCTGCAACAGGGTATTCGCCTTTCTCAATCCTTTGCATCCCTTCAAATGAAATAGGCCGTGTGAAAAATTTCCGATTTAATTGTTCAAGTACTTCTTTCAGCAAATAAACAATATTGCCTTCCACTGTCTCCTGGAATCTCAGGTCGCTGCTGTCTTTACCAAAGCGGCCAATTTTCACCACACAATTATTAAAAAACTTTGCCGGGTTCTTTCCAAACAAAACAATGGCAGCTCTTTTAATGTTACCGTTATCATCTGTCAAACGAAGTTTGACAACCAAGTCTGCTTTGGTTAATCCTTCCACATCTGCAATTCTCCCTGCATGAAGAGACGCTCCTATATATGATTTTAAACTGGCATCGTCAATATCGTCAAGGGTAGCTGTGGGTTCACTAACCTCATCCCATGTCTTACCACTTTTGCGGAGTAAATAATCAGTGAGTGCTGCGCCAATCAATTCTTGTTTGGTACTGCCGCTACGATAATAATATCTGCCTCGTAAAGAAATAGGCACTGCATAAGGTTGTGTAATTATTTCAAGATAGTACAAGTCCTTTTCTTCATGCAGGTTTACATCAACCAAAATCCCCATCAGGTCTTTGACTTTGTTGGGTATTTCATCCATTAATTTTTTGTAATCACTGATACCAACCACTTTGCTATTATCATCTTTTCCAATGAATATAACACCACCCTGCGCATTGGCAAAACCACAAACCCATTTCAGGTAGTCATCATGCCAGCTTTGTTTGTATTCTATGTTTTGTTGTTCGGGCATTACTTTTCGTTTGCTTTTGCAAATTATCCATTCTTGTAATAATAATTCATTATCTCTTCTTTCAAGGGATCTTTTAACCTGTTAGCATCTTTAAACGGAAGTATTTTATGGTTACGAATATTGAACCCAATATTGTTAGGAAACTTCTTGTGAATTGTTGTGTTGCAAATTAGTATGAGATTAAGTTTCCGCTCTGTCCTTAACCGATGAAGTCCCATCAGGTAGCCTACTTCATGATATACGTTTGGGTTACCTATTGTAAGGTCTGCAATTAGTAAACCGCTATCAAATATTTTATTAAGAATTGTGTCGGGTATTTTGTAAGCTGAACCGTCTTTGTATCTATCAATCCGTAGGGGGTAGATTTTAATATTGGCTTTGGTTTCAGTATTGATTTCTTCAATTATTGTTTTAATAAAGTCAAAATGATTTTCACAGATAGGGTCATTAAATTGCATAGAAATGAAAATCGTTCTGTGTTTACTCAATAGAATTTTTTCAAATATTGCAATCAAGTCGTAAGCAGAAACATGTTTAAGTTCATAAATATGATTTTCCAAAACCCAATCAGTGAACCAGTCAAGGTTGAATTTGTTGCCTTTAAAAGTGAAGTAAAGAAAGGCTACCAAAAGCCCATGTGCTTTACTTTGCCGGAGTAATTCAAAATCTTCATACCGTTGTTCAACTTTTTTAAACGTCCGTTCTATTAGCCCGAATTGTTTAAACTGTTTATTGATTAGTTTGTATTCCCTAAGCAGACAAAAGAAATCAACCAGTACTGTTCTAATAAAAGAAATGTCATCTCTTTTGTTGTAAAGCAAATAGGCAATTGAAGGATAATTATCAGGATTAATTTTCTTACGAATACTTCGTGTAAAAAAATAATCTGGTCCAAAATCATCCCTTGAAAATAATTCTGCATCTGAAAAGTTTACGTCATCATCAATAATTACTTTGTAAATCTCTTCATCAGTTAACGGAACACTTTTACTGTTAATATTATGAAATACTGTTTTCTCAAATTTTATTGGTTTTCTATTTTTAGGTTGGAGCTTATCAAACTCTTCTACTAATGATTGTGCCTCTTCCGGTAGAAGTATCAGACAAAATGGAGCCACCATTTTTGTTACACCTTCCTTCTGGTTAAATTCTTTAGCCGCACTTAATCTATGGTTTCCGTCAATTCTTAAAAAAGGCTGATTCTCTTTCTTAATCTCATCATTAAGCCAATTATCGGCAATGTCAATAGTAACTACAAATATTCTTGAAGTACCTCTGCTATCAGCTTTTGATTTATAATCAACTGATGTATTTAAAAATTGAATTTTATCAACATTGGATTTAAAACGCCTTTTAGTTTGTATTTCAATTAGTGGATTAATATCGGTCTGAGCACCTCTTTTAAAAAAATCATACCTTACAACATAGCTTAATATCACCTCAGGGAAAAACAAATCAGCACTTTCTAAAAATTTTAAAATAGTTGCTTTTTGTTGTGCAATAAGGTTACGCTGAAAAACTAAATCCGGTCTGGATACTTTTTCCAGATCACCTAAATAGGCGTATCCACGGATACACACCTGACCAAGTGACTGGTCTAATATGCCTCTTAATATCATTCTAAAATTAATTTTTCGATTTCCTTTTTTGTTTGCTCAAAACCCTGTTGGGCTTCAAATTCAGTTTGTTTCGCCTCTGCTCTCATTTTGTAAACGGTATCGGCAATTTCTTTTTGCTTCGTTTTGTTGGGTAGAATAATTGTTTGATTCCAGTATTCTCTCATTATCAAATTTCGGATGCCGTTTGTCTGGCTTTGCATCACATCTGTTAATTTGATATTATGAATTGTCTTTAAAAAGCAAAACAAAAACTCGGGTAATACTTCATCTGTATTTACCCTGAACTTATGAATGAAATTGCTGTAAGCAATGGTATTATTATCTAATAGTTCTTTTTCTAAAATGGCTATTCTTCCTACTGGCTGGTCTGGGCTGCCCCCTGATTTTTCAAGTAGTAAATCATCTGGCTTAATGTCTAATTTTTTAAATTTGATTTTGGAAATTAAGCGATACTTAGCTCTGCTGTTTTCAATATTCAAATTGTAATCGTTGTCAAACTCAGTGGCTCGAATTACTAGGCATTTATTAAAAAGTTTGGCATTCACTGTTTCATTTATATCCAACCCCCAATCACCAGCAACAGAATGAATAACTAATGACTTCAAGAACACTTTTCTTTGGGGAGAATTTTGTATGCCAGCAATGAGGTTTTCGCTTTGTTTACTATACCGTTTGGGGTCAAACCTGTTACCACTCACCTTTTGCCATCCTGTTTTAAACATTCTATTTTTAATATTGTTTAAAGGCTTTTTAGGTAGTGTAATTCCAAGCTCCTTTAAGAGATACTCATCAATACTTTTTAATAGATTCAGTGTTTCATTCTCCTTTTTTTTCTTTTCATTAATGGCTTTGTGATAGATATTGATAATTTTTTTTTGTTGCTCAAGAGGCAAGACAGGAATAATTATCTTTTTTACTTCTTGTGTATTAAGTTCCGGCCTTGTTGACTTATTTCCCCAACGATAAATTTGTTTCTGTCCAATAGATGAATGAAAGATATATTTTAAATAATGAGGTAAAATTTCAGGAGAACAAGTGATTGTGACTAAATGGGATGTTATATTTCCTTCTTTTAAATGCTCTGGAAATACTGCAGAATACCCAAGAATAGCCCCTGCTTTTGTAAGTAATACATCGTTGGGTAATACTTTGCTTCTTCTTAGTTGCTTGTGTTTCTCCTTGCTAATTTTTACTAATTTATCTTCTGAAACTTCTCCTGCTCTGACATTCGATACCCTGATTACAGGAACTCCTTCATCTTTATAGTCTTCCACTTTTAATTGAGTACCAAATGGGCCGTCAACAACTCGTAGCGTAACTTTATGAAGTAGTCGAGCCTTAAAATTTTGATTAGTCAATAAAGAATTTACAAAAGTTCTTATTGATGGTCTGTAAAACATAGGGTCTAATCTTTCATCTAAACTGCCCCGATTTATCAGAAAAAATCTTTCCTGCTCTAAATCGGGGCTTAAACGAAAAAACTTTCTTTCCCTGCCTTTATGCCAGTTACAAATCCTTCCAACTCTATAGCTACTATGTCAAGTTCGTTAATGTTCGTTTTTCTACCGGCTGCATCATAGCCTATATTTTCAGTTATTGCCATGAAAATAGGATAGTTGGTTACTTCTTTACTTAATGCTGCCAGATATTCATCCTGTAGTGTTTCTTTTATTTCATTTATTTGGTCAGTATAGGTTGTATTGGTTTCAGTTTTCCATAGCCTATATTCCTCGGTTTTTTCTAAAGTTTTTAAATCACTACTTGTAAATGAATCTGTCTGCTTATGCTCAATCTTCCCAATCAAATGAGCTACTTGTTCTTTGGGAATGTCTTTTAAATGAATTAAGTTTTCCTCACTTTCCCAATTGATAATGCTATACTCAAACCCGATATGTTTTTTTATCGTTTCTGATTTTTTAGATTCTAATTTTGATATAGCTTTACTGTATTCAGGTTTCTCCCAAAGTTTATCCTGTATCGTTGCCTTTGCAGTTTTTATTTTATCAGATTGTTGTTCGGTTAATTTTTGTAAAAAAATCACTGAACTTTTTACTCCAGCATCATTGGCTTTAAATGCATCCTGAGGTAAACTCACTACTGATATAATACGGTAATGTTCATCAATCCAGTCTCTAACATATTGCCCGCTACTGTTCGTTAATATCCCATCTGGAACAACGATTGCCAGCATGCCGCCAGGTTTTAAAAAACGATAGCATTGTTCTATAAATAATACTTCCGTACTTTGACTATCCCTTGCTCCTAAGTCGAATTTGTTTTTTTGTTTGCGGTCAATCCAGTTTACTTCTTTCACCCCTAAGTTGAAATATTTGAGGTAGGCCTGCTCCGTTAACTTTATTGTAGAACCAAAAGGAGGATTAGTGAGGACATAATCAAAATGATTGTATTTGAAATTATGGTTGCCTGTTTTTACTTGGATAGTACTGGCATTCCATTTTTCTCTTGCTTTTTGTTCTTCTTCTGTTTCGCCGTTTTTTTTTGGTTTAAAGTCGGCACTTAATAAGCCGTCTGAAGTAACCACATTGGTATGCCCGTCATCATGAATAATCATATTCATTTTAGCGGTTCTGGCAATGCCTTCGCTAATCTCAATGCCAAAAAGATTATTCTCGGCAAAGTTGTGCCAATAAGGCCGCCACTTGCTTTGGTGTTTGACATCGGTTTTATACTTTGGATAAAGGTCAGTAGCCTGCTTTCGTACCTTATCCAGTGCATAGAGTAAAAAGCCGCCGCTACCACAACTGGTATCAAGTACTACACTGTCTTTTGTAATAGGTAAAACCTTTACAACAAAATCTACAACTTCTCTTGGGGTAAAGTATTGTCCAAAGTCGCCTCGGAAGAAAGCACCAAGGAATTTTTCAAAGGCTCTGCCTTTTGCATCAAGGTCGGTATCGCCAATATTGATTGGGGCAAGATAGCCCACTATTGTTTTGAGTTCTGCTGCTGATAAACGTATGGGCTCCCGAAATACATTTTCATCTTTCAATCTTCCTAACTCGTAAATAGCTTTAACCCTTTTAAGTAAAAATTCAGGGTCTTCTTTTTTATATTCTTGAAAGTCGTACGGGTCTCCTTCTTTACGGTCTTTCTTTTCATCCCAAAGTTTACAGAAAATTAATTTATCCAATTCGTCAAACGCTTCACTTGGGTTTCTTTTGCCGCCTGCCCAAAGTGCCTGATGTGCAAGCCCGAAAATTTTAGTGAGTTTGTCCTGTTCTACTTTTTCCAAATCAAATGCAGTATTTCCATCTTCATCAACACCACCATAATAAAACTTTGCTTTGTTGGTAGTGGTTTTACCAAACATAGGAATAGTGGCTTCAATATTGGCTATTCTTTCAAGAGGTTTCTCTTTATCAACAGAGTAATATTTTGATTTAATGGCCGACGTAATCCAAACCCAATCTGCACCTAAAGAAACGGCATTGCCGAACCCCTGTTCAATTGCTTGTACAAATTCAGCTTCAGATACAGTTGACTTTTTACATTCAACAACGATGTATGGTTTTTTCTTTTCAGCATCAGCAAATACAACAATGTCTGCAAGGTCAGAAGGTGTACGTCTTGGCACAATTAATTCAACATCCAATCTTTCTGGTTTGTAGCCGTAATCAAAAATAATTTGCAGATAAATTTCTGCTCTTACCTTTTCTTCCGGATCACCAAAGCGATACTTTTTGTTTGGATGCAAGTAAGTGATGAACTTTTGTTCATTGTCAATCTTAATGTATCCTTCATCAATTCCTTGTTGTAAATATTCCATTGTCTTTTATTTCTTTTTAGTGGAAGGGTTGTTTTTTAGTTTTGATTTTGCCATATCCAATGCTTTGCCTGCCAGTTTATGGTCTTTGAGTTCCTTTAAAATTTTGTCGCTAAGCCAGGCAGTTTGAATTTCTTCTGTTGCTTCTTTGTAGAATTTACAGAATGAAGTCAACTGTTCCGCTGTTGGCTTTCGTTCGTCCCTTTCAATTTTGCTTAAAAGAGTTTGGTCTAGTGAAAGAGAGGCAGCAACTTCCCTAATGAGCAATTTTCTTTGCTCTCGTAGTTCTCGTAGCAAGTTTCCTAATGTTTCCAATGTGCTTTATTTTGACCTGACAAATATTGTCTCAAATGTAAGGATTATTACTGAAAACAGCAGCCAAGAGGAGAGTCAGTTTAGCTAATATTAATAGATCTCAAGACAACAAATTTTGTTTCTTGAATCCTACTAAAATCTCCATTTAAACCCGCTCCCAATCAAATAAAATCACCTTGTTTTCTTCAAACTTTTTTTTGTAACTTAATACTGTGAAAAAATCATCATCACTTCCAGAATATATCACTGCTTCCTTTTCCTCTATACAGCAACAAATCCCGGCTGTTGAAAGAGAAGCCCTGACTTTGATTAAAACCAATTGCACCAACATCAGAACTATTGAATATTACCTTGATACATTGTACTCCCTCCATATAAGTGGCTTTAAAGTAAAAGCACAGCATGCGTTGATTACGCATCTTTCCGGATTAGATCCAAAACTTGCTAAATGGCATAAAGAAGAATTTGAGAAGGAAGGTATTGAATAGGAAGTTTGCTTCCGGAAAATCAGATTGCTTCGCTCTGATAAACCTGGCAATGAAATCCTACCATCTCAGCAACACACTCCCCCACGTAAACCCACTCCCAAAAGCCGCTAAACAAATAAGATCGCCTTCTTTTATTTTTCCTTCTTCCCATGCTTCGCATAAAGCAATAGGAACAGAGGCGGCTGTAGTGTTGCCATATTTCTGAATATTATTATGTACCTGGTCGTCTCGCAAGTTCAATTTCTGTTGTACAAATTGTGCAATGCGGAGATTGGCCTGGTGAGGGATAAGAAGCCGGAGGTCGGAAGTCTGAAGACCGTTTTTATCCAGGGCCTCCAAGATCACTTCAGGAAACTTTATAATGGCTTTTTTAAAAACAGCAGGGCCATCCATATTAGGAAATACCTGCGCTTTATCTATCATGGCATGGCTGAAAAACATTTCACCGATCTCTGCTTCCTCAAAGTCAGCATATTTTTCCGGCTTCCAGTGATTGGCATGTGTACCTGGATTGAACATGGCTAATATCTCTGCGCTTTCACCATCACTGTGTAAATGGGTGGAAAGGATTCCTTGTCCTGAGCTTGCCGAAGGATTGGCGCTTGGTTGAAGAACAACAGCCCCTGCACCATCACCAAAGATGACAGATACATTTCTTCCTCTTGTACTGAAGTCAAGACCAAAAGAATGTTTCTCGGAACCGACCACCAGTATATTTTTATACATACCTGTTTTGATAAACTGGTCGGCCACACTCAATGCATATATAAAACCGCTGCATTGATTACGGATATCCAGTGCGCCGATCTCTTTCATCTTCATGGCCCGTTGCAGCAATACACCGCAACCGGGAAAATAATAATCAGGGCAAAGAGTAGCAAAGACAATAAAGTCAATATCCTGCGGTGTAATGCCTGCTCTTTCAATAGCGATGGTTGCAGCCTCCACTCCCATCGTAGTAGTAGTTTCTTCTGTACGATGGGCATAGCGGCGTTCTTTGATACCGGTTCTTTCCTGTATCCATTCATCGCTGGTGTCCATATACTTCAGCAGGTCATTATTAGTAACAACATTTGAAGGAACATACATACCGATACCGGCGATCTTTGTGCGGTGCATAGCAAACGTTTAAGAAAAGGAAGATAGGAAATCCATGCCAAACGGAACGAGTTGTGCAGGAATTGGTTGGGCAGGTGATCATATTTTAATTTACCATCTTTTAAATGCCATAAATCTCTATATTCGGAATATAATTGCAGTTGTATGAATAACCCTCCTCAAAGGTTCCTGGCGCTGGATGTATTGCGTGGCATGACTATCTGTTTCATGATAATCGTCAATACTCCCGGTAATGGCGCTACCAGTTATGCCGCATTGCAACATGCGCATTGGAACGGATTTACACCCACCGATCTTGTGTTCCCAACTTTTATGTTCGTGGTGGGCAATGCACTGAGTTTTGTGGCAAAGAAATGGGCAGGTCTTTCTGACGGGCAGGTATTCTGGAAAATTTTTAAAAGAGCATTCATCATTTTTTTATTAGGCTACCTGATGTACTGGTTTCCTTTTGTTCATTGGAATCAACAGGGAGAACTGGAAGCAAATCCCTTTTCACATACACGGATCATGGGTGTGCTGCAACGTATCGCCCTCGGTTATTTTTTCGCGGCATTAATGGTGCGTTACCTGAAAACTTCCACCATCATCCGGTTATCTGTCGTTTTCCTGCTGGTATACTGGCTTATTCTTTTATTATTCGGAGATAAAGCTGATCCTTATAATATGATCACGAACGCAGGTGCCAGGCTTGACCTCTGGCTGTTTGGAGAAAATCATTTGTATCATGGAGAAGGCGTGGCTTTTGACCCGGAAGGATTGCTGAGTACATTACCTGCCATTGCCAATGTAACGTTTGGTTATGCAGCAGGAAAGTGGATACAGGAAAAGGGCAATACTTATGAAGGATTAGCCAAATTATTATTGACGGGAGCATTACTGATTGCACTGGCGCTATTATGGGATATAAGTTTCCCGATCAATAAGAAACTATGGACAGGAAGCTTTGTGCTGTTGACTGTAGGAATTGATTGTGTGCTGATCACTGCATTATTATATGTCATTGGGTTTTTAAAGATTTCCAAAGGGACTTATTTTTTTGAAGTGTTTGGCAAAAATCCATTGTTCATTTATCTATTATCAGAACTGGGAGTCACCTTGCTTTGGTTCTTTCCCATAGGAGAAAAGCGTCAACCATTGTATTCGTGGCTGTATGATAATGTCTTCAAACATGCAGGTGATTACTTCGGATCTTTTTTATTTGCCATCAGTGTAATGCTGGTATGCTGGCTGGTGGGATATGTGCTGGATAAAAGAAAGATGTACATACGGGTTTGATCAATGCTGAACAGGATATAGTTTTAATATATCTGCAGCAAATTTCGCACATTCCTCTTCCACTTTCTTTACATCTTTTGATTTGATAGATGAGCCAATAACATGATCGCCGGCATCGGGAATGGCTACCATTCTTTTTAAATTTTCAGACGTACCCAGTTGGGTAAACATCCTTTTCATAGCTGATACCTTGACTACCTTATCCTGGTGATCTTCATCTTTAAAGTAATAAAGAACGAGTGACGGTTGTTTCACTTTTGAAAATGTGGATTCTTTCATGGTTGTTTCCAGTAACTCCTGCACCTGCACTACTGCTTCCATCCGGTATTGATAGTTCCAGTATTTTTTATATAGGACTGAACTGTCAGCAGCAGTATTATATGTCCCTTTTACCAGGTGGGCGATCTGCAACCCCCAGTGGTTGTTTGCCACCCAGGCAAGCGGATCATTGATAGCGATATTGGGAGAAAGCAAAATAAGCCCGGCGATCTCAGGATATTCCGCCGCCAGTTTTAATGCCAGTGTCCCGCCGGTGGAAGTGGCCATTACAATTACTTTTTTTCCTAATTGTTTGGCAACTGAATAAGCTTCTTTAGCGGAGTTCCAATACCTGTCGGCAGTAAAAGTCAGTAACGGCTCGGTAGTATCCACTCCATGATCTGCCAGACGGCTGAGGAATAAATTGCATCCAAATTTTTTGGCGAAATCAATATGTACAGGGTCGCCTTCTTCCTGGCTGGCGGAAAAGCCATGCAGGTACACGACCGCATATTCTGTTTGTTCTTTGGCAGAATCATTGACCCAGATAATTCTCGCCTGGTTATCCGGTTTCAGTTTATGTAAAGCTTCATGATCGCTGACATATGTTACCAGGGCTGCGGGTTCCGAAGGCACAGCCGGAAGGTCTTTTGTGAATTTGGGAGAACCGGGTCTGGGGCCGAGAAAATAAACGACTATCAGAATTAAAATGATGACGGCAAGCCATTTAAGGAGCTTCATATAGCTGGTTTTGATAAAACTAATATAATTCCCGTTTAAAGTGGATTAACGCTCTATTAAATGTCTGTTTCGTTTGCTCCCCCCGCCTAATTAGCGTACCTTCGCCGCTCGTTAGAAATTGAGAATATGGAAATAAGAAATATAGCTATTATAGCCCACGTTGACCATGGTAAAACTACACTGGTTGATAAGATATTACATACCACTAAAGTATTCCGGGAAAACCAGGATACCGGCGACCTGATCATGGACAGCAATGACCTGGAAAGGGAACGTGGTATTACCATTTTTAGCAAGAACGCCGCTGTGGTATATAAAGGCGTTAAGATCAATGTAATTGATACTCCGGGTCACGCCGACTTCGGGGGTGAAGTGGAAAGGGTATTGAAAATGGCTGATGGGGTATGTTTACTGGTAGATGCCTTTGAAGGCCCTATGCCGCAGACAAGATTTGTATTGCAAAAAGCATTGCAGTTAAACCTGAAACCGATCGTTATCATCAATAAAGTGGACAAACCAAACTGCCGTCCGGATGAAGTGCATGATGCGATATTTGAATTGTTCTTCAACCTGGATGCAACAGAGGAACAATTGAATTTTCCTACTTTCTATGGAAGTGGAAAAAATGGTTGGTTCAATGATTCATTGGAACAGATAGATAATATCAATCCTTTACTGGATGGTATCATTAAATACGTGCCGCCACCCAAAGTAAATGAAGGCCCGGTGCAAATGCAGATCACTTCATTGGATTATTCTTCTTTCCTGGGTCGTATCGCAGTAGGAAAAGTAAACCGTGGCGTGCTGAAAGAAGGCCAGCAGATTGTGTTGATGCAGGCTGACGGATCTATAAAGAAAACGAAAGTAAGAGAGCTGTATGTGTTTGAAGGAATGGGTAAGAAAAAAGTAACGGAAGTAATTGCCGGCGACCTTTGTGCGGTAGTGGGTATTGAAGGTTTTAATATCGGCGATACACTTGCAGATGCAGAAAACCCTGAAGCATTGGCAGTGATCAGTGTGGATGAACCAACGATGAACATGTTGTTTTCGGTAAACAATTCACCCTTTTTTGGTAAGGATGGTAAGTTTGTTACATCCCGTCACCTTCGTGACAGGCTGATGAAAGAGACAGAAAAGAACCTGGCGCTTAAAGTAGAAGACAGTGAAGAAGGAGACAGCCTGATCGTATATGGCCGTGGTATTCTTCACTTAGGTATATTGATAGAAACTATGCGCCGCGAAGGATATGAACTGACAATAGGCCAGCCGCAGGTAATTGTAAAAGAGATCAACGGTAAAAAAAGTGAGCCTTATGAAGTATTGGTAGTAGATGTGCCGCAGGAATTTGCCAGTAAAGTAATTGATCTTGTATCCCGCCGGAAAGGTGAGATGCTGGTGATGGAAACTAAAGGATCCATGCAACACCTTGAATTTGAAATCCCATCGAGGGGATTGATCGGCTTGCGTACACAAATGCTTACGGCTACCACAGGCGAAGCCGTAATGGCACACCGGTTTACGGAATACAAACCCTGGAAAGGCCCGATACCCGGAAGGAGTAACGGTGTATTGCTTTCCAAGAACCAGGACAAAACAACCGGTTATTCCATTGATAAATTACAGGACAGGGGAAGTTTCTTTGTAGATGCGGGTGAAGAAGTATATGCAGGGCAGATCATTGCGGAGAATATCAAACCCGGTGACCTGGTAGTAAATGCTACGGAACCTAAAAAATTGACCAACCACCGTGCCAGTGGTAGTGATGACGCTACCCGAATAGCGCCCAAAACGATCATGTCATTGGAAGAATGTATGGAATATATACAGCAGGATGAGTGCATAGAGGTAACTCCCAACTTTATCCGTATGCGTAAAGTGATATTGAATGAAGATGAAAGAAAGAAAGTGCAGAAGAAGATGGAGTCGCAGGCGGTATAAAAAATTGTATTGAAAATAATAAAATGCCTTCTCGTAAAAACGGGAAGGCATTTTTATTATGTATGTGTTATCACATGGGATTAATTCTCTTAACAGATTAGCCAGAATTTTTTTTGGGTACTGCCCGGAATTAACGGATAATAAGCCGTTTGGCTACTCCATCAATTTTAATAATATAAACACCGGAAGGTAATAATGGAAGAGCAACTTCAATGATGCCTTGATTTGTAATGGCTCTTTTTTGCCAGATCAGTTTTCCGGATATATCTGATAAAGTTAGTGCGGAACCCGGTGAGACGCCTGTTATAAACATCTTTTTGCTGGCCGGATTGGGATAAATAGTAATGTCTTTATTTTTTCCCGGAACATATATTCTTTGAACAGGTGAATAAACAAGTGCGCTACTTTTTTTGATGATCTTAATTCTGTAAAGATAATAGCCCGGATGCGGAGAAAGATCAACCGCCTGGTAAATTATAGTACCTTCTACGGCTACCTGTTCAGCAATCTTTGTCCATCCAGTTCCATTATTTGACCGCTCAATCAAAAACCGGTTGATTGTTTCAGGTTGAGGTACTTTCCAGTTCAGCCATGTTTGCTCATTTGCAAAACGTGCAGTGAAAGAGCTTAGTTCAACAGGTAACAAAACAGAGCAATATGAGTTCGCGAGCACCAATGAACTGAAGTAGGTATAATTGGGAATGATCAATCCGTCTGCACCCGCCGCTGACGGAACCACAGCGGCGCAGGAGGCATCGCGACCTGTTTCCGGACCTGCAGCACCACCCGTTACTGTTACGGGGATGGCAGGTGTAGCACCTGAAAAGTAGATGACACCGCCGCTACCACCACCACCAGCACCATAACACCGGCCTATATTACCACCATCAGCCTCTGTTCCCCCCTGTGCCCCGTTGGATTCAACAGTTGTTGTTCCTATATAGTTATCGACATCTAAGATAATAGTGCCACCGGCACCGGCACCCGAAGCGCCATCGGATGCTGCGGGTCCACCAACCTGGCCGTTCGCAGATATTTTATAGCTATTGCCCGTTAGATTTTCAGCCTGAATAAAAATAATACCGCCTCCATGCCCGCCGCCATTAGAAGAGACGAGATTATTATTGACATGACCTGCACCACCACCACCACCCATGAAAATTTTTTTTCCTCCATGGCTGCTTAATGCTTTTCCCGCTCTGCCTGCAATTGTTACAGTACACCCGGTGGTACTTGAATTGCCACCACCATCTCCCCCGGAACTAAGATTAGCGCCACCGGCGCCACCATTATTATGATTATTACCACCACCACCACCATTGGCCGGAGCACCCCTTCCTCCGCTGAATGCCGCAGTAATATCAAATACCCCTTCCCCTTTAAAAGATCCGCTTTGCGGAGAAGTATTATTCGCATTATAGTACCAGCCCATGGGAGCTCCGGCATTGCTGCATGTTCCGCTGCTGACAATATATGCACCACCCCGGTAGCCACTCATATCTGCAAAAATGGGTGCGTTTAAAACAAGGTCCTGTTCAACATGAATCGCCAGCACCCCACCTGTACCGTTTGTATTATTCCACGGTGCGGCTTTCAATGTATCCGTTACTGTTGCTGAAACATATTCTGGTATTCTAACCAGTTGCACTTTATCGGTAACGGTGTATTGATTTAAAAACATGAAAACAAAAAAAACGGAGTCGCCTCTTAGGTAACAAATAGTTCCTATCTCGTAGTTGCCTGCATTATTAAGACTGGTAGTATCTCCAAATGCACTACTGTTGGACGTATTAATAGTCGCCCCCTTCATTTGTACAATCATGGCTTTGTCACCCTGGGCTAAACCCGCAACTGTATTTAATCGTACACAGGCTTTTGCCGGGACCACATCTATTACCTGGTAATAGCTGTTGACGATACCGCTTATATTCGTTTGGGCAAAAGAATACAATGAAAGAAATACCAGGCCTGGAAGTATAATAAGCCAGTGGCTGATTTTCCGGTTAACCACAAGCGGCGTAAGTAAGCAAAATTTCCTTGTCGCCATAAAGGTAAAATAGTAATTATATTCTGCTTCTGAAAGCGTAGATCTTTCAGGAGAAACCGGTCATCCGCTCAGAAAACAGGTCAGGCACTCAGCATTTTACCCGTTTACTCGGTATCCATGAGCCGCAGGAAGGAAAAACCTATTTTTATAAAAGGTAAAAATTCCCTGCTGATTTGAAACCCATTTACTATATACACTGCTGCTGCCTGGTGGCTATTTGCTTTTTTCTGCCTGCAAAAACAGGGGCGCAATCTCTTTCCTTTTCTCATCTCACTACCTCCAATGGCCTATCCGATAATAATGTCCGCAGTATGGTGGTTGACAAAAACGGCTTTTTATGGATAGGAACCGCTGAAGGATTGAATCTTTTTGACGGCTACTCGGTGACTTCTTTTCACAAAGAGAAATACCCTGCGATGGCCTCCGACGATGTTATCCATCTCACTTGTGACAGCCGCAACCGTATATGGCTTGGTACGCCTGATGGGATCAGCTGGCTGGATGAGAACAGGAATTTTCATCGTGTGGTATTGAATGACTCAGTATCCAAATTCGGCAGCCGGACGATCATGGAAACCAAAACCTTTGGTGACGTTCTCTATACCACTCTTGGACAATTTTATTATGACAGCACTAAAATGAAATGGGAGCGATTGGACTGGATACCTGAATCATTACAGTATTATAAATTTATGGATGCGGAGCCATTTGATAATGACAGGATCATGTACGCCACATTTAAAGGAGTGTTTATTGTTGACTATGCGGCCCGGCAGGTGATATTCGAACAGCTTTACACACAACACCCGGTAAGTGTATGCAGGCTGAGTGAAAGCGTAATTGCAGTGGGATTATTAAACGGCCAGGTGCAGGTAATTGATATAAAAACTAAAAAAGTGATTCGTGAGCATAATCTTACGAATAAAGTAAATGGCAAGGAAATCAATACTTCTCTTTCGGAAGTGAGGCTTGCTGCCAATGGTGACCTGCTGGCCGCTACAGGATTTGCCGGCCTTGTCATTATTGATAAAGCAGGCAATATAACCCGGCATACCCATGACCCGATTGATGACCGGTCTGTTGCCGCTAATAATATATACCGTGTATCAGGAGGTAGTAATGGAGAGGTGATCGTTGGCACTACCAATTCAGGTTTAAGTATCGCTAATATTTATAAAAAGCAGGCGGGTTATACAAAAGTATTTAAAGATGACGCGGGAAATTTATTTGATAATTACCTGACTGAAATAGCGGAAGATAAAAATAACCGCCTGTGGATAGGGGCTTATGACAGGCTTATCAGCTGGGATAAGAAAAACAACAAGGCGGAATTTTATTATTATTATTATGAACGGCCGGGACTTATCCAGGCTCTTGAGATCAGGACACTTTGTATTGATAAGAATGGCAAAATATGGGTTAGCCCTACGGGTGATGGAGTAGCCGTTCTTGACAAAGCCACAAAAAAGTTTAAAAAGATTCCGCCGGATACTTCACAGGGCCCTGCTGTGCGGCAAAAAGTTATTAGCGACCTGCTGGCCGATTCGGATGGAAATATCTGGGTGAGCAATTCGGGGGGAGTTTATACCATAAACGCTGCTTCTTTAGCCATTAATGCTTTCCCGAAAGACTCTGTTTTAAAACCCCTCTCAGGCAAAAGGGTAAATACGTTGTTTGAAGACAGCGATGGCAGGATATGGATGGGGACCCAGAATAACGGGGTGTATTGCTTTGATAAAAAAACACACCAGTTAAAAGTTTTTACAGATAAAGACGGATTGATCTCCAATACCTGTTATTCAATACTGGAAGACCGGAATAAAAATATATACCTCGCGACACCTGCAGGTTTCAGCGTTATTAAAGCAAACGGCAGTATTGAATCCTACAATCAAGAGAACGGGTTACGTTATGAAAAATGTGAAGGGTTCCTGGAAGATGAACATGGCTATATATGGATAGCCAATACAAAATGCCTCGTACGGTTTGACCCTGTGAAAAAAGGAATACAATGTTTTGATGAACAGGAAGGATTAAGCGCCGCCGGTTTTCGTCCGGGTAGTTTTGTAGAAACAAGTGAAGGCGAATTAATATGGGGTGTTGGCAGCGGTATCAATTATTTTTATACTGGTCAGCTGGCAGCCCACCGTACACCCTTGCAGGTAAGCATTTACCAGGCCGATACAAGAGACTCTGTTATCCGCAATGGTATGGATTATTCCATCCGGCTGCCTTATTCAAAAAATAGTGTCGTATTTCATTTTACGGCTATTGACCTGATGGGATCAGGTAATATCAGGTACCAGTATATGCTGAAAGGATATGATAAAGACTGGCAGCAGGGCACTGATATACGGCAAGCGAGGTATGCTTCTTTGCCTCCCGGTAACTATACATTTTTATTGAGAGCTGGCGACGGTGAAAGCCACTGGACAATATCTCAAAATCAAATTTCAGTAAAGGTGGTGCCCCCTGTATGGCAACGATGGTGGTTTATCGTGATGGCAGTTTTATTGGTATCTGCCATCGTCTATTCGTTTATTGCAAACCGTAATAAAAAAATTAAAGAGCAAAGGGAAGAAATAGAGACAGAACAAGCCATCAACTATTTTGCGTCCAGTATGTCGGAACACCAGACAGAAGAAAATATTTTATGGGACGTGGCGAAGAATTGTATTGGCCGCCTGCATTTTGAGGATTGTGTTATCTACCTGATGGACGAAGAAAAACATATACTGATTCAGAAAGCGGCCCATGGCCCCAAAAGTCCAAGAGAATTTGAAATCACACGGCCGATGGGAATAGAGGTGGGTAAAGGGATTGTAGGAAGCGTGGCGTCTAGTGGTAAAGCCGAGATCATTACTGATACAACAAAAGACCCCCGCTATATAGTGGATGATGAACGAAGGTTTTCCGAAATATCGGTTCCCATCGTTTACGACGGGAAAGTTCTGGGGGTAATAGACTGCGAACACTCAAAAAAAAGGTTCTTTACTCAAAAGCATTTGTCCATTCTCACCACAATTGCATCTTTGTGTGCAAATAAAATAATAAGAGTAAGAGCAGAGGAAGAAAAGAGGGCGGCGCAAAACACTTTAATGAGAACACAGCAGAAAATGACAGAAGTAGAAATGCAGGCATTAAG
>JAATGJ010000049.1 GCA_015654695.1 Chitinophagales bacterium
ACATATTTTCCGTTGTTCATCCGGTATTTTAACGGAAATAATCTGAATTCAATTCAAATCGTCACCGTCTGTTTTTCGGCTGAAATACACGTCTATTAAGAATTTCAAAGAACTTTTATATAGTTTTACGGGACACTAATGATACCTTTTCTTAAATTTGCATCATGCCATTATGAAAGAAAAGTGTATTAAATATTTACTAAGCCTCATGTTTATTTTTATCCTCCTGGCCAGGGATATTTTATCGGCATTTCCTCATTTACTTTCAGCTAATGGTATAACTTCTGTTCAAAAAGAATGGGCCGAAGAATCTGAAAGAACAAAAAATGCTACTGAAGAGAATATAAAATCGGCAAATAGCGAATATATTGCCGACCACCATCTTTCTGTTGAAGTCTCCGGGTATATTTATTTAAAAAGAAAACATTTCAATTCTGAGATAAGCTTCATACGGTCGTTTTATCTGTCTGTAATAACACCGCCGCCAGATTTCTCCTGAATTTTCCTGTCGTTTTTATTTAATTGTCTCAATGCAGACAATCAATCCTGCATTCAATAAAGTCATCAAAAATTTAATTTATGAAGCCAGTATATATCAAATCAATGAACGTTATATTTTTATTATCATCATTCTCTTTTATATACGCTCAAAAAATTCCGGATAGTGAAATTAAAAAGAATATCACACGTATAGACAATCCCCTTGAAAAGCTCGTTAAATTAGAACCGGCAACTTTTGAATACAATAATGTAAAATATAAAGACTTAAAGCTTCCTTCAGGTACACAATACGGCTTTGTTGCTGAAAACCTGCAAATGGTCTTCCCGGAATTAGTTACCTACAGAAATTTTTCTTACAGTGTTGGGAAAAATTCTTTTCGTACAGCAAAAATAAAAGATATTGATGTTGAGAGCATCATTCCGATATTGGTAGCATCCATCCAGGAACAACAAACGGAAATTGAGAAATTGAAAACTGAATTACAAACTTTAAAAAATAAAAACTCTCCGGGTGCCATTCAATAAAACCCGGATGTAATGGGGTTCGTATATACGAACCCCGTTTATGTAAATGGGGTTGACAATTACCTCTGTTGTTTTTGATTACCTTTGCTTCTTTAAAAATACTATATGGATTTTTTGCATACACTTAAGCTCGAAACCCTCAATAAAGGTGTAAGCACTGGCGCAAACTGGATCAGTTCAACCGGTGAAACTCTCAGATCTCACTCCCCGGTTGATGGAAAATTGATAGGGTCTGTTACAGGCGCAGATAAGGAAAGTTATGAGCACGTAATAGCAAAAGCGCAAGCGGCCTTTGTCACCTGGAAAACATGGCCCGCACCAAAACGTGGTGAAGTTGTTCGTCAAATAGGCGAAGCATTACGTCACTATAAAGAACCATTGGGTAAATTAGTTTCTTATGAAATGGGTAAGAGTTTGCAGGAAGGTTATGGCGAAGTACAGGAAATGATTGACATCTGCGATTTTGCCGTCGGTTTATCAAGACAATTATATGGATTGACGATGCATAGTGAACGTCCCGCCCATCGTATGTATGAACAATATCATCCGCTGGGAATTGTTGGCATCATCTCAGCATTCAATTTCCCGGTGGCTGTATGGAGCTGGAACAGCATGCTCGCATGGATTTGTGGTGATGTGTGTATCTGGAAACCTTCTGAAAAAACGCCGCTCTGCGCTATTGCCTGCCAGCATATCATTAAAGATGTTTTCAAAAAGAATAATATTCCCGAAGGGGTTTGCAATCTTGTGATTGGTGGCAGAGAAGTAGGTGAATGGATGTCTAATGACATAAGGATTCCTTTAGTATCAGCAACAGGATCTACAAGAATGGGTAAAGCAGTGGGCGCTGCCGTTGGAGCAAGATTAGGCAGGGCATTACTTGAACTGGGCGGTAATAACGCCATTATTATTTCCAAAGATGCAGACCTTGATATCGCAATTATCGGATCATTGTTTGGAGCAGTGGGTACGGCCGGCCAGCGTTGTACTTCTACCCGCAGGCTGATTATTCACGAAGATGTGTATGATAAAGTAAAGACAAGATTGGTAACGGCATACAAGCAATTAAAAATTGGCGATCCGTTAAATGAAGTGCATCACGTGGGCCCATTGATTGATACTGATGCTGTAAAAATGTATGTAGAGGCTATTGAAAAATGTAAAGCCGAAGGAGGCAACTTTATTGTGGAAGGAGGCGTTCTATCGGGCGAAGGCTATCAAAGCGGCTGCTATGTCAAACCCTGTATTGCGGAAGTAAACGCTGACTTAGAAATTGTACGTCACGAAACCTTTGCCCCAATCTTATATTTACTGAAGTATAAAACATTAGACGAAGCGATTTATATTCAAAATGAAGTGCCGCAAGGATTATCCTCTTCCATTATGACATTGAATATGCGGGAAGCAGAGCAGTATCTTTCCCATGCAGGCAGTGATTGTGGTATTGCCAATGTAAATATTGGCACTTCAGGAGCTGAGATCGGTGGTGCATTTGGAGGTGAGAAAGAAACAGGTGGCGGACGTGAAAGCGGAAGTGATGCATGGAAAATCTATATGCGCAGGCAGACAAATACTATTAATTACAGTAATAATCTGCCGCTGGCCCAGGGCATTAAGTTTGATTTATAACACTTAACGTCGTTTTCGGTTAGTTAACATGACTATAACGCCCTTGGCTTTTTGGCGAATATTTATAATATTTACCCGTAGAAACCGATATCTTATAAAACAATATCTGACCAAATGAAAAAACTCTGCAATATTGTGGCGCTGGTTTGCTGCTTAGCTACTTTCACTCATGCACAACAATACCGGGTCGCCATGGTAGCCGGCCCTCACCAATCGAAAATAACAGAAGAAAGTGACAAGCCCGGGTGGAGTACGGATAAGAATAATTTTTCCCCCAGAACTGGCGTTCATTTCGGCATTATTGCTAACCTGTCCCTCAACGCAAAATCAACTTTTTTCTTTCAGCCCGGCATTCTTTATTACAATAAAGGAAGAAAATACGCCGCAAGGTTTGATACTGCTGTAAGCCAGGTGCTTTCTGTAAAATCGTATGAGCATCTCAATTACCTGGAACTGCCGTTGAACCTTGTCTATAAATTCAATTTATCCAAAAGCGCCAAATTCATAATTGGCGCTGGCCCTTATTTATCATTTTTCTATACGGGAAAATTAAAGACAGAGACCATTTCTAAAACTGGTATCTATACACTTGATGAAAATAAAGATCCCGGAGTTGGTAGTGCACCGGGTAAGTATAACGTGATGGACTATGGTGTAAATGGTCTTGCTGGTTTTGAATTTGGCCGTGTTTTCTTAACGGCTAATTATAGCCAGGGGCTGAATGATCTTTATAATCCTGACGGGTATAATGCTACACTGAAGCACCAGGTAATGGGAATTACGCTTGGCGTTTATGTGGACAAACTGGCAAGCGGGGAAAAAGCCGTATCGGATAAAGATGGTGATGGTGTGTTTGATAAAGAGGATAAATGCCCGGATGTAAAAGGTATCGCAAAATTCAAAGGTTGCCCTGATACGGATGGTGATGGCCTGCAGGATAGTGAAGATAAATGTCCCGGTGAAGCAGGTATGTTGTCTAATGCGGGCTGTCCTCCTGCTGATAAAGACAAAGACGGTGTGTTGGATAAAGATGACAAATGCCCGGATGTAGCAGGCGTAAAAGATAATAAAGGCTGCCCTCTTGCAGAAAAGGATAGCGATAAGGATGGTATCATTGACACAGAAGATACATGTCCGAACATAGCAGGACTCGCCCGTTTTAACGGATGTCCTGTTCCTGATACCGATGGTGATGGTATAAACGATGATGAAGATAAATGTCCAACCGCAAAAGGACTGAAAGCAAGGAATGGCTGCCCTGAAGAAGTGAAAAAGGAGATAGTGGAAAAAGTAAACTATGCAGCAAGACGTATTAATTTTGCACAAGGAAAAGATGATTTGTTACCAGGATCACAAAAAGTACTGGATGATGTAGCGGCTATTCTAAAGAAAAACCCGACCATTAAAGTAGCCATCGAAGGACATACCAGCGGTGATGCGATTTATGATGCTAATATGAAATTGTCGCAGGACAGGGCTGATAAAGTAAAAGCTTATCTCGTATTAAAAGGCATATCTTCTTCAAGGCTCAGTGCACAAGGTTTTGGCCCTAACAAACCCCTCACCAAAGGCATAACTGAAGCGGAAAAGGCTAAAAACCGCCGGGTAGAGTTGAAACTAAGCAACCAATAAATATAAATAACCGTCAAATAGCGTACAAAACCCCTGCATGATAATATAGCAGGGGTTTTTATTTCCCTAAAATGTATGAATGGTAATCACTAGTTTTGCCATTTTTCAGAATTTTGTACATAAAGAAAACAAACATATATTAAATGAACATTGTATTTAAACGAAGCTTGTTTGTGGTGATAAACGGTTTACTTAGCCTTACTGTTTTAGCCCAGAAAATCGAAGTACCCAAAGGATGGCAACTTCTCAATCCAAAAGATAGCGGCAATTATTATGGTATCAGTCTTGCGCAGGCTTATGATTTTGTAAAAACAAAAAATTTAAAAAGCAGCCCTGTTATTGTAGCGGTTATTGATTCAGGCGTTGATACGCTGCATGAAGACCTTAAATCTGTACTCTGGCACAATCCTAAAGAGATACCCGGCAATGGTATAGATGATGATAAGAACGGCTATGTGGACGATATATATGGCTGGAACTTTCTCGGTGGGCGTGACGGGCGCAGTGTAGAAAAAGATACCTATGAAGCTGCCAGGGTCTATCACCAGTTCAAAACAAAATTCGATGGTAAAGAAATAGATGAAAGCAAACTTTCGCCGGAAGAGGCTAACGAATACCGGATGTGGCTGCGATCTAAAGCCGAAGTAGGAACTGTTGATCCGTCTTCTGCACTTAATGTACGTATAGTAAAAGGAGTATTGAAAGATGCACAGGCAGCCGATGAATTTTTAAAAACAAAACTAAAAGAAAATTATACAGGCAAAGATGTGGAAGCCTACGCACCTCTTGATGATGCAGGAAAAAAAGCAAAGAGAAATGTCTTAAGGCTCTATCGCGGTTTTGAGCTGGACCTGGAACAACCTGTAGCAGACGTGCTGAGCGAAGTAGGTGAATATCTTTCAGGCGAGGAAACAAAATCAAACGCTGTGGAGGGAAAACCAACACCCTACCGAGAGGATATTGTAAAAGATAACTACAGCGATTTTAATGATAAATTTTATGGCAATAATGATGTGATGGTAAGCAAAGCGGCTGCCTTACACGGCACTCACGTTTCCGGCATCATTGGGGCTGCAAGAGGTAATGGGTTGGGAATGGATGGCGTGGCAGATAATGTAAAGATCATGATGGTGCGGGCAGTACCTGATGGTGATGAGCATGATAAAGATATCGCCCTGGCTATCCGCTATGCAGTGGACAATGGCGCTAAGGTGGTCAATATGAGTTTTGGTAAAGGATATTCTCCGGAAAAGAAATGGGTGGATGACGCAGTGAAATATGCAGAAAGCAAAAGTGTATTGCTGGTACATGCAGCAGGAAACAGCGCTGAAAACATTGATACGGCCTGGAACTTCCCCACTCCTGTTTTTGAAGATGAAAAAAGGGCCAGCAACTGGCTCACGATTGGCGCCAGCGCACCCAATGCCGATATTAAAGCAGGCGGTCTTACTGCCAGTTTTTCTAACTATGGTAAAAAAGAAGTGGATGTGTTTGCTCCCGGTGTAAAAATATACTCTACCGTACCCGGTGGCAATACGTACCAGAACTTACAGGGTACCAGTATGGCATCTCCTGTTGTAGCTGGTTTGGCTGCATTCATCCTGGAATATTATCCAACATTAAGTGCTAAACAGGTAAAGATGGTGATTGAAAAATCTTCACAAAACCCATCTGTAAAAGTAAAAATACCGGGTACCAGCGAGCAGGTGAACCTGGCTGACATCAGCAAATCAGGTGGCATCATCAATGCGTATGAAGCGATCAAACTGGCTTCTACTATCAAAGGCGAATTAAAACCAGCTGCTGTAATAAAGCCTATTAAGTCAACAGTGAAACCGAAAGTGAAAGGATAATAATTGATAAACTATAAATAAGAAAATCCTGCTGAAAGGCAGGATTTTTTGTTGGGATTTATTCATTCCCCTGGTGATCAAAACTATTTGTTCAACAGCGTATAGCCAAAAACCCCGAAGTCTGAACTTCGGGGCTTCGTGTTTATGTTAACTGGTTTTAATTCCCCGGAGCTTATCGGCTATACTGCTAAATGTCGTGTGCAGACTTAGTTGTCTATTAAATGCGTCACATCTTTACTGCAATAAAAATATGACAACTCTTTGCCATCTCCGCCCATAGCGTCACTACTTGCAATTGTCAATTTCAAATCGTTAAAAAAATATTCTCCCTCCGAAAGTAGCTTTTTGTCGTTTGAAATATTGCCAAGCAATTCAGTAACTTTTTCTATATCCATCGAGAAATTAATAACTTTTCCATTTATATTAATGTCAAGTCCGTGATGTATTTCTATATCACGAAGTCTGTCTTCGTTGTCATAATTCACAAAGAAAAAGTTGTCTTGTCCTTGAAAGTTTCTATAAATGTCTCGTCTCTGTATTATATTTTGAGATGTGTCGCCATTGTTATATTGGCTGAGGTCAATAACATTGTCACTGATTTCAAAATTGTCGTTGAGCAATTGTCTTGTTTGGTTTCTGTCTGTATCCCATAAAAGTAAGATTTTACCAAAGGAAATGCTTTTGTCTGGCTGATATGTTAGAGTGATTGCCATAGTTTGCAGCGAGCAGTGCTTTCTGCTGTGCTGATATTCCGTGATTCGTCCCGGAGCTGAAGCCCAATAGAATTACTGATGATGAAGATAAGAACAAAAGCTCAATAGAATTAAGTCTGACCGAACCACTGCTGATAGCGAACAAAAAGATGCGAATTTATTCGTCTGCCAGTATAGCAGCAAAGCCCAATGTTGAAGCTGTAGTTTTGATGTTATTGCCACGTCTTGTCATACCAGTCTCGTTCGCTGTTTATTGACAATTCAAATCCCTCTTCAACATTTACGTTTTTGATTTTATGAAAATAGATTTCACCTATTTTAGTTAGGGCTGGTTCAAGCTCTTTCCAACATTTACCATCAGTCTTACTCTCCCAATTTTCAGGAAAACTTTTATGAATTATTTCCTCAAAGTCTCTCAGTTCAAAATCTGCCGGATTACACATTCTTGTGCCTTCATTTGCCTTGAATAATTCAGCTTGGGCTAAATCGCCTTCTGTTAAATACTGGTCATAATATTTTTTATTCCACTTGTTTGAATTCTCGACTTTATTCAAGGAATTTTCTTTGCTGTCAAAATTAATTGAACTCGCAGCTGCATTAGGATCAGTCCAAATACTTGCAGTATAAATTTTGAAACCTGGTTTCTCTGATTGAAGTCTACTGATTGCTTTATCAATCATTGTTGTCATTTCTTCGAGGTATAAAGTTTGGTCGAACCGTTTACCAAATCTTAGCTTTTTGAACATTTGAGTGTTTGAATTAATTACATATTACTCCTGTATTGTTTCTACTTCTTGTTCCAAATTTAACTAATTTTCAACCTGAACAGGACAAATCATATTGCTGATAAATCCTGAACTATTACTATCTCAGCAAAAATTCCGAACTTCCCTCCCCTAATCAAAAATTAAATCAACATGCGTCCCGATTTATCCCGTGTTCCGAAGTTCTATCATAATTATATCATTCATGTACCACAGGATGAACTGTCAGAAGCATTTAATACACAAACACCCGCTTTTATTGAATTCATCGAAAGCATTCCGCAGGATAAATATGATTACCGCTATGCCGATGGCAAATGGACGATCAAAGAAGTATTGCAGCACATCATTGATGCGGAGAGAATATTCGCCTACCGGGCTTTATGTTTCGCCAGGAAGGATAAAACATTTCTTCCGGGGTTTGATGAGAATGATTATGCCGACAATGCCAAAGCCGCTACAAGGGACTGGACCAACCTGGTATCGGAATTCAGATTTGTAAGACTGGCTTCAGAATACCTGTTCAATTCATTTGATGCCGATCAATTGGATGCTACAGGTACATCCAATAATAGTTCGGTATATGTACTGGGGATTGGATATCTTTTAATAGGTCATAGCCTGCATCACATGAGAGTAGTAAAAGAGAGATACCTGTAAACAAGATAACAAGGAGACAAGGGACAAGCTAATAAGTCAGTAGATCATCTTTCTCATAACCTAAAAAAAAGCCCCGGTTTTTAGCCGGGGCAAAATTTTCAATTCAATTCTTTTATATATCAGAACGCTTTCTTCACCGGTTCTTCCGCCAGTTTGCTTTTTACAATATTTTGCTGGTTAATGATATCATTCACCACTTTCACAGCCTGGTCAAGGTAAATATCTTTACGAAGGCTTTTCAGCCATAAATTAAAACGTTCCTGTTTGTTCTGATCGTTGGCCCATTTGTTTTCTTCATTGGTAAGGGCGCTAACGCTGAGATCGTCTTTTAACCTGATCAATGTTTCATTCTGGGCAAAAGTGGAACGAATGGCTTTTTGCTCTTTGCGGTATTTGTCAAGTTGCAATGAATAACGTTTATCATTTTGTTTAGCCAGCCAATCGCTGTTTTCCTTTATCAGTTTGAAAGCCTGGTCATTTTCCAAACGCTGGCTGCTCAGTTGCTGAATTACTTTAAGGTCATAACCTGCATTCCAATTTGCATAAGGTGATTTATTGATCTCATCCCAGGGTAATGCATCCACATCATCTTTCTCCCTTACTTTCAGGTTTTCATACTGGTCAGGCAACACGATATCCGAAGAAACACCTTTCAATTGGGTAGAACCTCCGTTGATGCGATAGAATTTTTGCAATGTCAGCTTAACAGTTCCCAGGTCAGAATTAGAACCGGTGAAGCTCTGATCCAAACCAATATTGCGCTGCACGGTTCCCTTTCCATACGTAGTAGTGCTGCCGATAATGACACCCCTTCCATAATCCTGGATCGCTGCGGCGAATATTTCAGAAGCGGATGCGCTGAATTCATTTACCATTACCGCCAATGGCCCGGAATACATAACAGATTTGTCCTTATCTTTTAATACACTTGCTTTATTCTCCCTGTCTTTTACCTGCACTATCGGGCCATCTTCAATGAACAGCCCCGCCATCTGCACTACATCGTACAAAGAACCGCCGCCATTATTGCGCAGATCAATGACAATGCCATCTACTTTTTCTTCTTTTAATTTGGCTACTTCTTTCGCTACATCAATATAAGAGCGCGGACCATTAGGATTTTCAAAGTCAGCATAAAATTCCGGGAGGAAAATGTACCCGATCTTTGAATTACCATTCTTTACAATAGCGCTGCGTGCAAATGTTTCATCCTGCACGATTTTGTCGCGGATAAGCGTGACTACTTTTACTGTGCCATCCAGCTTCTTGACGGTCAATCTTACTTCTGTTCCTTTTTTTCCACGGATAAGCTTTACAGCATCTGTTACTACAAAACCGGTCAGGTCAACAGGTTCATCTTTTCCCTGCGCTACTTTTTGTATCAGGTCGCCGGACTGCAACTCACCTGATTTGAACGCAGGGCTACCTGTCAGTATGCTGCTAACTTTGATATTGCCATCATCATATTGCAATGAAGCGCCAATACCAAAAAAGCTACCGCTCATTTCTTCATCAAAATATCTTTTATCAACCGGTGGGAAAAACTCCGTATGCGGATCCATCGTGGTAGTGATGGCATTTACAAACAAATTGAATTTATCATCATCATTGAATTTGAAACGGAAACGATCAAACATCCTGTCAATTACTTTCTTTGTTTTTTCACGGGCATCTTTTTCCAATTCTTCATCAGTCTTTACTACAAAGCCTTCCTTACCTTTATTTTTATCACGGGTTTCCAGCAGATCGGAATAACGCTCCAGTGTCAGGTATTTCAGTTTTTTTCTCCAGCGTTCTTTTATTTCCGCACTGCCGGCAGCATAGGACAATTGGTCGCCATCAAGGAGCACTTCTTCATCAGTAGTGAATTCAAATGGCTTTGAAAGTATCTCATTGCAGACAAGAGCGGCTTCTTCCATACGCGTATTGAACGTTTTGCCTGCAGCCAGGAAAAATTCTGCGGAAGAACCTTTGATCTCATCATCTATTCTTGTCTCATATTTTTTTTGCAGCAGATCCATATCCGCCTGCAGGTAAATATTTTTCTCCGGATCAAGGTCGGCGATAAATTTCTTATATATCTTTTTAGAAAAAGCATCGTTGATATCCTGGGGGCTGTAATGGCCTTGTGATAGCATCTCTCCTACCAGTTTCAGTATTTCTTCATACTTACCGGGAGGGGTTTTGGTACCCGAACCCATGGACTGGAAAGCCAAAAATGTTCCTGCTACGATTATCAGTATTACAAAGGGAAGTCTCTTCATATTCAAAAGGTATTTTAAAACGTTAGGCATGACTCAAAATTAACGCAAAAACCATGGTTTTCGTGCCTTTACAGGCTTTTAACATTGGTTTTTGATGGGTTTTTGATAAGCGGCAGGCGGTGATGGGTTCTTTGATCCAGCAACGATTTTGTTTCAGCATCGTCTTTATGGCTGTGAAAGACTTTATTTTTTATCAATAATCATTTTATTTACTTTTGCCTCCGCTTTAATTTCAAAACGGTGGTTATAGCTCAGTTGGTTAGAGCATCAGATTGTGGTTCTGAGGGTCGCCGGTTCGAACCCGGTTAGCCACCCCCTACAGCCCCGGTCACATCCCGCTTCAGGTGAGATAGACCGGGGTTAATTTTTATCCTTATTTTTTATTATGAATTACTGGTTACTATTTATTCCTTTGATATCCGCTTTTGTTGGCTGGATGGGCAGCTGGGTAGCGGGAAAAATGCTTGTTGAGAAAATAATACCTCAACGTCAGCAACAATTGGCAACAGAAGCCGGCATAGCAGCCAGCGCCGCATTTTCCTTTGCTGATATAGAAAAAAAGATCAGTGATCCGGAAAATATAAAACGGGTAATGCCTGTTGTAGAAACGCATATTGATGATTTCCTGCGCCATAAGCTAAAAGCGAAAATGCCCATGATAGGTATGCTGATCGGGGATAAAACGATCAACTCGCTGAAAGAAATTTTTCTGAAAGAGATAGAAGAAATGTTTCCGCCATTGATGAACCAATTTGCAGGAAATCTTAAAAACGAATTCAATATACAAACACTTGTTACTGCTAAAATAAACTCCATCGCTCCCGGCCAATTGCAAAAAGCGCTTTCACCTGTTTTGAGTTACTACCGGCTTACAGGGGCCATCACTGGTTTTATCATTGGCCTGTTCAATACGGCATTGTTTTTATTGTATTAATTAGAATTATTTGAACAACTCTGGTAGTTGTATGTTCCTTACCTTTTATCAAATTGTCATGCCGCTGTCAGCAGGTTAATTGATCTTTGGGCGTCTAACGAAAAAACTTAAACACTTTCATGAGAAATCTTATCCTTTCCTTCTCCTTTATCCTGGTTACTTCTTCCCTTTTTGCCCAGCCCGGTATGGGTGGTCCTGCACGAGGTGGCGGCCAGCAGATGAATGGTCGGTTCTATGGCAAATTAGTGGACTCCAAAACAGCCAAAGCGGTTGAATTCGCTTCTGTTCAGCTCTTGCAAAACAAATTCGACAGTGTCTCCAAAACGAGAAAAGATGTAATAATAGGCGGAATGCTTACAAAAGCTAATGGAGAGTTTAGCCTGGAAAATGTTCCTCTTTTTGGCCAATATAAACTAAAAGCGACTGCGATAGGTTTTGCTCCCATTGAACAAAAAGTATCATTTGAACTGAAAATGGGCGGAAGCGGTGGCGCTCCTGGTGGTGATATGTCTGCCATGCTGGGAATGGTGGACAAAGATCTTGGCAATATAAAAATGGACCTGGATCAGAAACTCCTGGATAATGTAACGGTCACTTCCAATACCCCGGGTCTCAAACTTGGCATTGACCGGAAAATATTCAACGTGGACAAAAACATTGTTTCTGCCGGTGGTACAGCAATAGATGTGATGCGCAATGTGCCTTCACTCAATGTGGATATTGATGGCAACGTCACTATGAGAAATAATGCACCACAGATATTTGTGGATGGTCGTCCTACTAATCTGACGCTTGAACAAATACCGGCTGACGCTATCCAAAGTGTAGAGCTGATCACTAATCCTTCAGCAAAGTTTGACGCATCCGGTGGTACCGCAGGCATCCTGAATATTGTGCTGAAGAAAGAAAAGAAAGTGGGTTATAACGGAAATCTCAGGGCTAATATTGATTCCCGTGCCCGTATCGGGTTAGGCGGCGATATAAACCTGCGCCAGCAAAAGGTGAATGTATTCGCCAGTGGTATGTACAATCAACGTAAGTCAATCAGCAACGGAACTACTGACAGGCAGAATTTTTATACAAACCCTGATACTATCCTTCACCAGACAGATAAATCCACTCAACTGGGAAGTTTTGCTTTTCTACGTGGTGGATTGGACTATTTTATCAGCAACAGAAATACACTTTCTGTAAGCGGTACTTACGTAAAAGGAAAATTCAAACCCAATACGATCAGCGATATCCTGTATGATACTTCATCAGCCCCTTTTTATAATGAAAAGAGAAACTCCAATACAATCGGGCAGTTCAGGAATATAGGAACAATGCTGAGTTTTAAACATAATTTTCCCAAGGCCGGACGCGAATGGACTACTGATATTACATACAACCGCAGTAAGAACGCCAATAATACTAATCTCAGATCCGATTACCTGGCACTTCCGCAGAATCAATTGCTGAGAACATACCAGCAACAACAGGTTATCAACGGGGAAAATGAAAACCTGACACTGCAGGCGGATTATGTAAACCCGATCACTGATAAATCTAAATTTGAAATAGGCGCCAGGGCACAATTAAGAAAGAACAGTAGTGCAAATGCTTTTTACCTGGTTGATCCTAATACCGGCCAGGCTACTCTCCAGTCTTCTTCGCAGGTTGATTATGAAAGTAACGACCAGGTATATGCAGCTTATGCTACTTATTCCAACCAGTTAAAAACATTCGGGTATCAATTGGGATTAAGAGCAGAGAGTTCAAAATATGAAGGAACACTTTTAAAGACAAGCGAACTGTTCAATATTGATTTCCCGATCAGTCTTTTCCCCAGTGTCTTCTTATCACAAAAGCTTGGCGAAACACAGAGCCTGCAATTAAATTACAGCCGTCGTATCAATCGTCCCAATTTCTGGCAACTGACTCCCTTTACCGATTCTTCTGACAGGCTGAGTCCAAGTAAAGGTAATCCTGCTTTAAAACCTGAGTTTACTAACTCTTTCGAACTTTCGTATGAGAAAACATTTAAGAACAAAGACAATTTCCTTGCTTCTGTTTATTATAAGAATACCAACGACATGATCACACGTTACCAGGTAAGTGCAAAAGGATCCGCCAACGAGAATATCATTCTTAATACCTATATCAATGCCAATTCGAGCTATGTAACAGGTCTGGAAATGACAGGAAGGAATAAGCTGACGAAATGGTGGGAGTTAACTACAAATATTAATCTCTTTGTTTCTGATGTAAAGATCAACGATCCTTTGCAACCAGACCAGGCGAGACTGGCGAGCTGGTTTGGCAAACTGAACAATAATTTCAAACTTCCTAAAAATATTACCCTGCAGTTGTCAGGTGAATACCAGTCAAAAACTGTTTTACCTCCGGGTGGCAGTGGCGGTGGTGGCGGACGTGGTGGTTTTGGCGGTGGCGGTGGTGGTATGTTCGGCGGACCACAGACGGCGTCACAGGGCTATATACGCCCGAATTACGGAGTTGACTTTGCTGTCAGGTTTGAATTTTTAAAGAATAGGGCAGCATCTCTTTCTGCTAACGTAAACGATATTTTCAGAACCAGGAGACAGGATATTCATTCTGAATCCTTGTTCTTTGCGCAGGACGTGTTTCGTCGCCGCGATCCGCAGATACTCCGTATTAATTTCAACTGGAGATTTGGAAAGTTTGATGCCAACCTGTTCAAACGTAAAAACCTCAAGAACCAGGGCGATGGTGGAGCCATGGATGGAATGAACCAGGGATAGAATAAAAATATTTTTGCTTAAGAGTCAAGGGGGTCTGCGTTTTTGCAGCCCCTTTTCTTTGCAGCCATTTAAACCACCCACTGTATATTTGGCACTTTATGAGTTCACCGTTGAAATTTGCGATTATAGGTTGTGGCAAAATAGCTCCGCGCCATGCGGTTCAAGCAGTCAATCATGGCCGGTTGGTAGCTGTGTGTGATATAGTGAAAGAAAAAGCCGACGCTACCGCTTCGACTTTTAATGCCAAACCTTATTATACGATTGATGATCTGTTACAAAATGAAAGCATAGACATTGCCGCGATCTGCACGCCTAACGGATTACATGCGGCACATTCTATAAAAGCTTTACGGGCCGGCGCTCATGTCCTTTGCGAAAAACCGCTCTGTACTTCTACAACGGACGCGTTGCACATGATCAATGTGGCTAAAGAGAATAATAGAAAACTGTTTGTGGTAAAATCCACCCGGTATAATCCTGCATTGGTGGCGCTGAAAAAAGCCATCGTAGAAAATAAAACGGGAGATATTTATAGCTTTCAGTTGAATTGTTTCTGGAACCGGCCCGCTGCTTATTATGCCAATTCATGGAAAGGTGACAGAGTATTGGATGGAGGGACTTTATTTACACAGTTCAGCCATTATATTGATGCGCTGCTTTGGTTGCTGGGGGATATGAAATCTGTTTCCGGTTTCAGAAAAAATTTTGCACACCAGGACAGTATTGATTTTGAAGACAGCGGTGTAGTGTCTGTAGAAATGGACAACGGGATCATCGGCGGAATAAACTGGTCGGTGAATACGTTTCAAAAAAATATGGAAGTTTCATTGAGCATTATCGCCGCAAATGGGAGCATAGAGATTGGCGGCGAATACATGAATAAAATAAATTACCAGCTATTTGACGGGTTTGAACTGGAAGCTCCCCTTGCCGGTACAGCAAATGATTATGGATTTTATAAAGGGTCAATGAGCAATCATGATAAAATATACGAAAACCTGGTAAAGGCATTGGATGACGACAATCATCCCTTCGCCAATGCACAGGACGGCCTGAAAACTGTAGAGGCTATTGAAACAATTTACAAATCCGTTTCTTTGCGCTGATAGTATGCCACACTTACAAACGGACTATTCAAAAAGACATGATTTTTTAAAAGGTATACTTCAACAAATCATTTGAAAAAGATATTCTTTACAGTCACCAACGACCTGACGTATGATCAGCGTATGAACCGTATCTGCACTTCGCTGGCAGAAAATGGCTATACAGTTATATTAGTTGGAAGAAAACTAAGCACCTCTCTCCCACTCAAGGAAGAAAAATTTCAGCAAAAAAGAATCAGTTGTTTTTTTAATACAGGTAAATTGTTTTATGCTGAGTATAATATCCGGCTATTTTTCTTTTTACTTTTTAAAAGAATGGACGCGGTTTGCGCTATAGACCTGGATACCATTCTTCCCTGTCTTTATATTTCACAATGGAAAAAAATCCCCCGCATATATGATGCACATGAGTTGTTTACCGGGCTGAAAGAAGTGGCAACAAGGCCACGGATTAAAAAATTCTGGATGCGGGTGGAAAAAAAAACAGTACCGAAATTTAAATACGGATATACAGTTAGTGAAAGTATTGCGGAAGAATTTAACCGCAGGTATGTTGTAAAATATGAAGTGGTAAGAAATATTACAAGGCTCAGGGAATTTACTGAGCAGCCATCCACAGAAAAATTTCTTTTGTACCAGGGAGCTGTCAACGAAGCAAGAGCATTTGAACAACTGATACCAGCCTTAAAAATCATCGATTGCAAATTGGTGGTTTGTGGTGATGGAAATTTTATGGATCAGTTAAAAAAGCTTATAAAAGAAAATAACGTACAGGAAAAAGTTGTGTTAAAAGGAATGCTCTCCCCGGATCAATTATGGCTTATTTCCCAAAAAGCGACCATCGGCATGGGAGTAGCTGAAAATACCGGGATCAACCAGTACATGGCCCTGCCCAACAAGTTTTTTGATTATCTGCATGCCGGAGTGCCGCAGATAGCCATGAATTTTCCTGAATACCGCAAGATCAATAGCCAGTTTGAGGTGGCTATCCTGCTTGATGACATTAATCCTGAAAGAATAGCGGAAGCTGTAAACAATTTGCTGCTTGATACTGTTTTATACGGGAGGTTAAGGGAAAATTGTCTGCAGGCCAGGAAAATACTGAATTGGCAGCAGGAGGAGAAAAAGCTGCTTGACTTTTATCAATCTGTTTTCAATCAGTGAACAAATATTTACATATCGTATGCCTGGATGTTCCATGGCCCGCCGATTACGGCGGCGCCATTGATATGATGAACAGGATCATGATGCTAAAGAAACTGGGTGTCGGTATCCATCTTCATTATTTCAGCTATAACGAAAGAGGTACTCCCAATGAACTGAATCAATACTGCGAAACAATCAATGTATATGAAAGAGAAAATTTTCAAAAAGGATTTTCTTTTAAGTTGCCTTATATTATTTCTTCCCGGAACAACGAAAAACTGGTAGCCAACCTGCAAAAAGATGATCATCCCGTATTGCTGGAAGGTATCCACTGCACCGGCATACTTTCACTCCTGGATATAAGTAAACGAAAGATCGTGGTAAGAATGCACAATGAAGAAAGTGTTTATTACAAAGAACTGGCAAGATCAGCCACCGGGATTTTTAAAAAACTTTATTTTCATAATGAAAGCAGGCTATTGAAAAAATATAATCACCAGTTGCCCGGCGGCTGTACGTATGCCTGCGTTTCCGAAAATGATATCAGTGTATTAAAGAATGATTATTCGCTTCCCAAAGTAGAATTTCTGCCCACTTTTCCTGCCTGGCAAAAAGTAACGGGTGAAGAAGGCATTGGTAATCTTTGTTTGTATCATGGTAATCTTGCTGTGCCTGAAAATGAAGAAGCCGCTTTGTGGTTATTGTGTAAAGTATTTACCAAAGTAAGGGTTCCGTTTGTGATAGCAGGGAAAAAACCATCGAAGCGGTTGCTGAAGATAGCACATCTTTGCCAGCATACCTGCCTGGTAGCTGATCCTACCGAAACCGAAATGAATGATCTTATCCGGAAAGCGCAAATCAATGTGCTTCCCTGTTTCAATAAAAGCATTACCGGTATCCGTCTTAAGTTGTTACACGCTTTATACCAGGGGCGCCATTGCGTGGTCAATGACCCGATGGTAGCAGGAACAGGATTAGACTCAACCTGCCATATAGGAACCAATGCAAATGCCTTTGCTTCCATTATCACACAACTATATCATCAGCCTTTTGCTGAAGAAGAAATAAAATTGAGAAAGGGATTGCTATGCTCGACCTATGATAATGAGAAAAATACCCTGCAGCTTACTCAATGGTTATGGTAGCATTGTCCGATACATGACCTCTTTCCGTTCTTATCATCCTGGCAGGAAACTTTTGTACTACGATATAATCATGTGTAGCCATGACGACGGAAGCATTATATTCTTTGGCGATATTAAATAGCAGGTTCATGATCTCATCCGAGGTTTCGGGATCAAGGTTACCGGTAGGTTCATCAGCGAGAATAAGTTTGGGAGAATTTAATAAAGCCCGGGCAATGTCCACTCTTTGTTGTTCCCCGCCACTCAGTTCAAAAGGCATTTTAAATCCTTTCGATTTCAGGCCCACCTTGTCCAGCACATCAGCGATCTTTTCATCCATTAGCTTTTCATCAGTCCACCCGGTAGCTTTTAAAACAAACTTGAGGTTGTCGTTTACATTACGATCTGTCAGTAATTGAAAATCCTGGAACACGACACCAAGATTGCGGCGAAGAAAGGGAACTTTCTTCCAGTCTAATCCGCGAAGATTGTAGGTAGCGACAGTCCCATCTCCCTCCCGTAAGGGCAATTCTCCATACAAAGTCTTTAAAAGGCTTGATTTACCTGTGCCTGTTTTTCCAACCAGGTACACAAATTCTCCCTTATTTACGGTCAGGTTTACATCCTGCAGTATCAAATTATCTCCCTGGTAAATATTAACGTGGCGTAATTCAATGATCGGTTCTGCCATTCTATCTTCTTTGCTGCAAAATAACGGAAACTCAGCATCAAAAAAGTAAAAATTTCTCTATAACTAAAAAATTAGTTGTTAAACTAAGAAATTAGTTATAGGTTTGAAATCAGAATTAAAAAATAATGAAACCACTTACAAAAGCAGAAGAACAGGTGATGCAGGTATTATGGAAACTGGACAGCGCTTTTTTGCGTGAGATAATAGAAGCAATGCCCAACCCAAAGCCGCATCAGAATACGATTGCCACATTGTTGAAAATACTGGTCGAAAAGGAATTTGTAAGTATCGTGGTGCTGGGACGTCAGCATCAATATACAGCGCTGATCAATAAGGACGAATACTCCAAGAGAACGATAAAGCAAATGGTGAAGGGATATTTTGAAGGATCATTCAGTAATGTGGTGTCCTTTCTTGTAAAAGAAAATAATATCACAATAGAAGAATTGGAAACATTGCTCCAGCAAATTAAAAAACAGCAAAACCAGAAAAAATGAAACCTGTACTGCTATACCTTTTGCAAGTGATTGTTTGCTCCGGGTTGTTGTATGGCTATTATCACCTGTTGTTGCGAAATAAAAAATTTCATCGCTATAACCGGTACTACCTGCTTGCAGCAGCAGTGATCAGCATCCTTGTCCCCTTTCTTAATATACCTGTTTATTTCAACAGCCAGGATACAAGTCCCGTTTGGTTGCAAACACTTAATGGAACAGATAATTACTTTTTTACCATTGTTGCAAAAAACTCACCGGTAACAATTTTTACATGGAACAATATTCTTATTCTTTTGTATGTACTGGCTTCCGTACTGGTACTATGCCGCTTTATCATTTCAATTTACAGGATCAGGAAATTAATCAGTCAATACAGTGTGGAAAAGCTGAATGGGATCAAGTTTGTAAATACAGAAGAAAAAGGTACTCCTTTCTCCTTTTTTCACTGGCTTTTCTGGAATAACAAGATAGAGCTTGACTCACCTGATGGCCAGCAAATATTCCGTCATGAATTTTTCCATATCAGGCAAAAACATAGCTGGGATATTATTTTCCTCGAACTTCTTTCTGTAGTATTCTGGATCAATCCATTTTTCCATCTTATTAAAAAAGAGCTGACCACTATTCATGAGTTCTTAGCTGACCAGTTCGCTGTAAAGGAAAATGAAAAATGGAGTTATGCAGAACTTCTGCTCATGCATTTGCTCGGCTCTCCTAACCTCCGGTTCACTCATCCTTTTTTTCATAACCAAATAAAACGACGTATAGCCATGATCACTTCATCTCAACAACCCAAATACCAGTACTTCAGGAAAGTGATGGTATTACCACTGCTCTTTATCATCGCCGGCCTGTTTGCTTTTACTTACAAACAAAAGCAGGAATCCGGCACAAAAGAAGCAGGTCTTACCGGTGAAATAACATTGAAAGATTCTTTACCCAATTCTGTACGGGAAGAGAAAAAGAAATTGCCTTCCCCTGAACTAATCATCATTAACGGCAAAAAATATACAGAAGAAGAAGCCGGTAAACTACTAATTGGAAAAGAAATCAGGTTTACCGCAGGCGATGTCATTTATACAAAAGCCGGTGATACCCTGGCGATAAAAGAGTATGGTCCTAAAGCAAAGAACGGTGTTATCGAATTGCGGGAAGTAAAGATCACAAAAGGAGTGCCATTGGAAGGAAATATTCTGAACGAACAGGTTATTGAAAAACCGGTAGCAAAGCCATTGTATGTTATTGATGGAATCGTACAGCCCAAAAATACATCCACTGATGTTTTGCAAACACTAAACCCTGAAGATATTCAATCAGTCAATATATTGAAAGATATAAAAGCTGTTACTAAATATGGTGATGATGCAGTACACGGTGTAGTTGAAATCAATACCAAAAAAATGAAAGAAGTAGTATTGGAAAAAGTTAAAGGCGTCGAAATCAAAGAAGTGACTGCCGATGAACTTTCAGAAGTGGTGGTAGTTGGCTATGCTTCTCCAAAGGCAGAAGCCGAACCTTCATTCCCGGGTGGCCAAACTGGATGGAGAAAATTCCTTGAAAGAAACCTGAACCCCTCACTTCCTGTTGACAATGGCGCATCTGCCGGGACATACACAGTATATGTACAGTTCATAGTAGATCAGCAGGGCCATATCAGCGATATAAAAGCCCTTACTGAACATGGCTTTGGAATGGAAGAAGAAGTAATTCGCGTATTAAAATCGGGACCAGTTTGGGTGCCGGGAATGAAGAATGGGAAAGCGATAAAAGCGTTCAAAAAACAGCCAGTTACTTTTCAAGTCATCGAAGAAGAAAATGAACCTGATTTAAAAGAAGTAGTAGTAGTCGGCTATCAGAAAGAAAAACCGGTCACAGCAGATATAGATAAACTTTCACCGATCTATCCGAACCCTGCAAATAACAATGTAACTATATCTTACAATACAAAACTGGAAGGCCCTGGAGAAATTCGTGTGCTGGATATGCTTGGTAATTCACAACAGGTAGTCAAAACAAACTATGCCAAGGGGTTGAATAACCTTAACATCAATGTTTCATCACTTACAAAAGGTACCTATATAATTGTAGTTCTGGATGCTGATAAAAAAATTACCCGCCGGTATAAGATGATAAAAGAGTAAAAGGATCGTTTTCAAAACGGAAAATACAATCAGAAGATAAGGTCACCTCCTGTTTTGCGCATTGGGGTCACCCTGACCTAAGGTTTGAGGCCAAAAGCTTGCACAACTGATGTTTGAATTTCATCAAGCGGTAGAAATAGCTGTTTTTTCTTTTTTGAATGAGGCAAAATGACTTGCGCCTGATAG
>JAATGJ010000061.1 GCA_015654695.1 Chitinophagales bacterium
AAAACGAATTGTATTGGTCTTGCCTTCAGCAGATATACCCAACAACTGGTAAGCGCCGGCCGGCAGCCCGCCTAATGACAATTCTATATTCGTATTGCCGGCGGCAATCATATAGTTACGTTTCATCATGACTCTTCCCTGCATATCAACAATGACGATATCCATCTTTTGTGCAGCCGATGAAGCAATGGTTAACGATGCTGTAGTAGTAACAAGGGTTGGGATAAGTGATGTAAACAATAAACCATTGACCCCATTCATTACCGCGACTGTTCTGCTATAAGTGATTGTTCCGTCTGCATCTGTCATCTTTAAACGATAATAATTTATACCGCTTTGCAAATCATTATCAGTATAGTTATAAAAACGATTTGTCTCACTGCCAGCCATTGTACGGATAGTAATAAAGTTCCTGCTTTTTTCTGCCCGCTGTATTTCAAACTTTGCGGTGGATGAACAACAGGCTGCTAATTCCCATGCAACAGATGATGTTGCAGAACTGAGTTTTACAGCGTCAAAAGAAATAAGATGGATGGGGAGCGGGTTGTCAGCGAAAACAAGATCGGTTGCAAGTGTAAATGCAATAGCAGGCGGTGTAAACCCGGTAATTAAATTGTCGCTCCTGATTGTTCCCGTTTGATTAAAACCTATAGTAACAGGCCCGCTGATAATTTCTGATCCTTCATTGACCCAAAGAGATCCATTCCAGCGGCCAACAAAAGTTCTGTCCAGGTCCCTGCAAAAACTTGTAGTATTGACAGCCAGGGATACCTTTTTAAATATTGCTCCCGCTGTATTTTGCTGAAGTGTCCAATATTCCACATAGCTAACATGATTCAACCCTGCCTGAACAGCAGAACTATAGGGAAAAGTACTTTGAGGGTTTGCTCTGTTGTATTCTGCCGTAAATTCATCCGTACCCGATTCACCAAAAACATTGGTGATGCCAATAGGTGCATAAATACTTCCTGCTCCTACCGGGAAACTAAAATTATCATCGCCAATTTTTTTCAATGGCCCGTTTACCAGGCTGCTTGCCGATGCGTTAATTGCCGTTGCATCATCAGCTATTGTTAACAGGTTCGCGGCAGTAGTTGTGAGGTTTCCTAAAGTAAGATCAAGAGTACCTGAAAGACTTGTGGGTTGAGACAATGTAACACCGGTACTACCTGTAGCTGCTGTATTATTTATTTTTAATGTGCCGGAAAATACCGCAGGCAACCCATTTCCCGTAACCTGGATACCTGTGCCAAAGTATTCAAAACTATTTATGCCTGTACTATTATATGATTTTGTTCCGCCTACCCTCATATTACCGTTGGTTGTATTGCCGGTAGCCGTTATTCCATCCGCTGAACCACTGCGTAAAGTACCACCATCAGCACTATAGTTTGCATTACCATTAATATTGCTGTTACCCGCAATAGAGAGAATTGAATTTGAAGCCAAAGTAACAGAGCCGGTTCCGCTATTGCCAACGGTAAATCCAACTTCAGCGTTACCGGCGAGATAAATATCTCCGGGTGAACTGCCTGACCCGGCCAGCAGCAAAGAAGAAGAATTTTGATCGAATGTTACAATGCTTGATATAAAATTTATCCGCCCTCTTGAACCAGTACCCGTACACCATGCAGCACCAGAACCAGTAAAAGTTCCATCACCCGTACAGGAACGGCAACGGTTGGCACCCATGGCCAATGATCCCGTAGAATTAAATATACCTCCTGCTACTTCCAATGCACCGCTGAATGTCTTAGTGAATCCATTATCATTATATGTGCCCAATATGGCAAACACCCTGCCTCCTCCATTGGCAATACTGCCTGACTGGTTAACGATTGCACCGGGTGCAACTTTGAAATGGCAGTTTAAATAAGCAGGACATGTAAATGACTGGGGGGTTGTTCCGTTGGCAACTAAGTACGCGATCGCAGACGTTGATGTTATTCCGTTAACTGCAGTGGTAGTAGCAGTAAAGTTTCCTTTGAACCGCAGATCAAATACACCTATTGTTGCTCCGGAAACCGGGCTCCCTAAATTAAGTTGTGATGTATTTGCAAGTAAAACATTACCATCTACCTGCATGGTAACGTTTCCAGTAGCATTATTTCCGGCGTTATTCTTCAGATTAACAATGCTGGTACCAGATAATAAAAAATCTCCTCCAACATTTATTATTTGATTACCAATTCCTGTAAATCGTAATTCTCTTGGAGTTACTCCCGGATAAGTTGACTTTATATCAAGATTCCCATTAATTGTCAATGGTGTACCGGCAGTAATATCCCAATTCCATGCTCCGCCTAAATCTACCTGCATATTAACAATGAGATTTCCCCATGCTATACCCGGCGCTGTATTCGGCAACCCATTCAGATTATCCAGCCAATTTCTTATTTCAAAATTGCTGCCTGCCCCAAATGATTCTGTTCCACTAAAAATACTTGTCCCGGCAGGGGTTTGGGCTACAGAACCATTATTATTATGAATATAAGTTCCGCCATCATCAATTTGAAAAGTACCGGTAAACTGGATAAGATGGTCTCCCTGCAGGGTAGCACCATTTTGTATTTCCAATGCTGAACCGGCAATACCAAATATCCAGGTACCGGTAGTTGTCATTGAATGTCCTGCCTGGATAATGAACCTGTCAGCATTTGTGAAAGTCGGGGGGGCGCCACCGCCGCCGCCCATATTTACATCCCAGCTGGCAAGAGCATTAGGTTCCGTTTGCCCGGCCCTGGAATAATAAATGGCGGCGAAAGATGCGGAAAAATGAAATAATAAAATGAAGAAGAGTAAACACCTTTTCATTCAAAAAATTTGAATTTGCGGATCGGATTTGAAAAGGCTTTACACCGGATATGATTTGAATACAATTTAAGGAATCCCGGTTTACATGAGGCTACTTATTATAAAGGTGTGTATAAAAAAACCTCCCGCTTTCGGCGGGAGAAAATGATGTGAAGCAATACCCGGATTTGATATTACAGTGTGCTTTTGATTGTACAAGCCGGGGAGTGCTGGATACCGAAACTGCCGGCTATCCTGTACTTATCCGGTATTTGGCTTCTTACTTCTTTCTAAAAAAAAGCCGTACCGGTACACCCGTCAGGTCAAAATGCTGGCGAAGCTGGTTTTCCAGGTAATTTTTATACGGCTGCTTAATATCGTCCGGGAAATTGCAGAAGAAAGCGAATGATGGAACGAGGGTCGGCAACTGCGTCACAAATTTGATCTTGATAGGATGACCACGCACTACCGGTGCATGATAGGTTTCTACCGCTTTCAGCATGGCCTCATTCAATTGAGAAGTAGGTATTTTCTTTTTACGGTTATCATATACTTCCAGCCCCACCTCTATAGCTTTGAAGATGCGGGTCTTTTCTTTGGCGGAGATGAAGAGGATGGGCACATCCGTAAATGGCGCCAGTTTTTCCTTCAGCTTTTTTTCATAGTCTTTGGCGGTATTGGTTTCTTTATCTACCAGGTCCCATTTATTTACCAGCACCACTACTCCTTTACCTTTTCTCACAGCCAGGCTGAATATGTTCAGGTCCTGTGCCGCAATACCTTTCCCGGCATCAATCAGTATCAGGCATACATCCGCTTCATCCAATGCTTTGATAGCCCTGATGACGGAATAGAATTCCAGGTCTTCATGCACTTTGGCTTTGCGGCGGATACCAGCCGTATCTATCAGGATAAATTCTTTTTGGAATAAATTGTAATGCGTGTGTATAGTATCCCGTGTAGTACCTGCAATATCGCTGACGATGGTACGCTCCTCTCCTACCAGTGCATTCAGCAATGATGACTTGCCTACATTCGGTTGCCCGATAATAGCGAATTTAGGTAGCGCATCTTTATCAATGTTTTCCAGTTCTGCTTCTTCTGATACGTCGGCGGGAATTAATTCAGCAATGGCATCCAGTAATTCACCGCTGCCACTCCCACTGTTGGCCGCTATGAAAAAGATATTTTCAAAACCGAGACTGTAAAACTCCGACGCTTCCATCATCCGTGTGTTATCATCCACTTTATTGACGGTGAGAAAAACAGGTTTGGTGCTCCGGCGCAATAAGGCAGCCATTGCATCATCCAGGGCCGTTATGCCCGTATGGGTATCCACCATAAAGATGATAGCATCCGCTTCTTCCAGGGCAATGAGTACCTGCTTGGCTATTTCTTTTTCAAATACATCATTACTGTTTTCTACAAACCCCCCGGTATCCACCACGTTGAATGTTTTACCATTCCAGTCGGCCACACCATACTGCCTGTCGCGGGTCACCCCGCTTACATCATCCACAATGGCTTTTCGCTGCTCTAACAAACGATTAAAGAGAGTGCTTTTCCCGACATTCGGTCTTCCTACTATTGCGACTGTAAAACTCATACCCCTGTCCCCTGAAGGAGAACTTAGATTTAATGTTAAAAATTTATTTCGATCATTATGTTCTTTGTGAATCGTCAATGGTCAGATATGAGTAACATACGATATTGCCCTACTCACCATTCACCTTAATAACCATATTCCTTCAATTGCATCTCATTCTCCCGCCACTTAGGCTTTACTTTTACAAACAATTCCAAAAAAACCTTTTGCTGTAAAAATGCTTCAATACTGATCCTTGATTCTGTACCGATCCTTTTTATCATGCTGCCTTTATCACCAATGATTATCGCTTTCTGTGTTTCCCTATGTACAATGATATCAGCTACTATCTTTACCAATGTTGTTTTCTCTTTATACTCCCTTACCAATACAGCCGTCTGGTAAGGTATCTCATCAGAGAGCAGATCATATATTTTTTCGCGTACCAGCTCGCTTACAAAAAATTTTGTTGGCAGATCCGTGATCTCATCACCTGAATAGAATGGCTCACCTTCCGGTAATAGTTCCAGTATGGGCTTTAAAAACTTTTTAATATTGATACCGCTCGTAGCGGTAATAGTAATAGTACTCCTGCAATATTTTTTACTGCTAAAAAAAGCGATGGCCTCTTTTATTTTTTCTTCCGGAGCCCTGTCAATCTTATTAATAACAACAATAGCCGGCACCCTTAATTTCAATGCTTCACATATAGCGTTGACTTCCTCCCAGTTCTCATTTACATCCACTATCAGTAATGCCACATCCGCATCTTCCAGGGCCCCCTTGACGGCTTGCATCATTTTTTCATGCAGCTTATACTTTGGTTCTATGATACCGGGCGTATCCGATAGAACAACCTGGTAATCCTTTTCGGTCAATATTGTTTTTATACGATGCCGGGTTGTCTGCACCTTTGGGGATACAATGGCCATTTTTTCGCCCATCAGCGCATTGAGAAGGGTGCTTTTTCCCGCATTGGGACGGCCAAATATGTTGACAAAACCTGCTTTCATTGAAAATTAAAATACCCCTGTGATTTTTAAACCAGTTTGCAAAGGTAACCGATTAAAATTGTTTGGCAGGTAAGTATCTCAAAGCTATCTTTGCGCCGCGAAGTAGAGCAGCGGTAGCTCGACGGGCTCATAACCCGTAGGTCGGGAGTTCGATCCTCCCCTTCGCAACAAAGATCCGCCTCCCGGCGGATTTTTTATTTTTTAACCAAAACTATCACTCTAATGAAAAGAACAATTTTGTTTTTCTTTTCTTTATCTGGTTTAATCTTTACAACCTACGGACAACAGTCATCTGGAATAAAAAAGATCCCAATAATTGACATGCATTTGCATGCGCTTTGGTGGGGCGAATCCTCAATAGTAGGGCCACTTGGTCTCAAAGCACCTAAAGATCCGGCGGCAATGCGTGATTCTACTTTTTACTACTTAAAAAAATACAACATTGTAAAAGCTGTTACGGATGATGCTTTTGCACTAGATTATTTTCACCACGATCCTCAAAGGATTATTCCTGCCCGCCAGGGAATCAGTCCTTTACTTCGGGACTCTGTTGATTCCTTACGCCATTGGTTTCAGGCCGGAACTTATAAGCTAATAGCCGAATTTATGCCTCAATATATCGGATTCCGGCCTGACGATCCGGAAATGGAAGCTTACTTTCAGGTAGCTGATGAATTCAATATTCCAGTCGGCATTCACCTCGGTATCGGAAAAGCGGGTTTTGCAAATTTTACAATTGCAAATGCTAATCCGCTATACCTGGAAAATGTCTTACGTAAACACCCAAACCTGCGGATATATGTTATGCATGCGGGATATCCGTTTATCAGCGAAATGATTGCACTGATGGCTACCTACCCCCAGGTGTATGTAGATATTGCAGTCATCAACTGGGTACTTCCGCGAAAGGAATTTCATTATTATCTCCAACGATTAGTGGATGCAGGATTCGGCAAGCGAATTATGTATGGCTCCGACGAAATGATGTGGCCGCAATCAATCCCTATTTCCATTGAAAATATCAGATCAGCAGCCTTTCTTACAGATCAGCAGAAAGAAAATGTTTTTTATAATAATGCCGCCGATTTTTTACGATTGTCTGCAGAAGAAATAAAGAAAGACAAAGCGCAGTAAGTAAAACACCTCTTACATTGGCTTATCTCTTTAGCCCTCAGTACCCGCCAGCATTATAAATTATAATTGATGACATGATTTTGTACAAATCTTGCCGGGGCATTCTACCTTTGCCACTTATTCAAACCCATCCATGCACTGGCATTCTATTTCTATTAATGATGCATTGAAAGAAACCGGCAGTTCTGAACAGGGACTTAGCAGTGAAATTGCTAAAGAAAAACTCGCGGAACACGGGCGCAATGAGCTGGTAGCTAAAAAGAAAAAACCTCCCCTGGTTATTTTTCTCCGGCAGTTTTTTGATGTAATGATCCTTGTACTGGCAGCGGCAGCCATCATTTCCGCGGTGGTAGGTGAAATATCGGATGCTTTTGTTATTATCATTATCATTATACTTAATGCAGTCGTTGGATTTGTACAGGAATACAGGGCGGAGAAAGCCATGGAAGCATTGCAAAAAATGTCTGTACCGGTAGCTGATGTAGTAAGAGATAATAAAACGATTGAAATCCCATCTTCTGAAATAGTGCCGGGCGATATTGTTTTGCTGGAAGCGGGCAATATGGTACCTGCGGATATACGATTGTTCGAAGTACATTCTTTAAAGGCAGATGAAGCCAGCCTCACCGGTGAATCGCATGCTGTTGATAAAACCACCGCCCCGGTTAAAGAAGAAGATATTCCTCCCGGCGATAAGACCAATATGCTGTTCAAAGGAACTGTTATTACCAATGGCCGCGGCAAAGGTGTAGCTGTAGCTACCGGTATGAAAACAGAACTCGGAAAGATAGCAGGCATGCTGCAGGAAAAAGAAAGCCCCACTCCCCTGCAAAAACGAATGGCTGATTTCAGTAAGAAACTGACGATAATCATTATTGTTATATGCGCCGTGATATTCGGAACGGGCTGGTTGCGCGGGGAAGATGCGACAAGAATGTTGCTGACCGCCATATCGGTTGCTGTAGCTGCCATACCGGAAGCATTGCCGGCTGTTATCACCATTTCACTGGCACTGGGAGCAAAAAGATTAATAAAGGAAAATGTACTGATAAGAAAATTACATGCGGTGGAAACACTGGGATCTGTCACTTATATCTGCAGCGACAAAACCGGTACGCTTACCAAAAATCAAATGACGGTAAAAGACATCTGGAGCCCGGATGAAAATGAAAGAAAAGAACTGATAAAGGCCATGAGCCTTAACCATGATGTAAAGAAAAAAGAAGATAAACAAGAACTTACCGGCGATCCCACTGAAGTGGCCTTGGTGACCTATGCAAGAGAGCATAATCATTTTGAAGAATCCTGGGAAGTTGAACATCCGCGTGAAGATGAGTTGCCATTTGATGCTGACAGGAAAGCGATGACCACGATTCACAAAGTGAATGGCAAGTACCAGGTAATCACGAAGGGGGCATTGGAAGCAATAGCCGGAATGGGAATTAGTGCAGATATAGCTATATGGAAAGAACAGGAAGAAAGAATGGCACAAGGAGGCATGCGTGTGATAGCTTTTGCCACGAAATATCTTAATGAATTACCCGCAGAAATAAAGCCGGAAATTATTGAAAAAGAACTGGAATTCCTGGGACTGGCCGGTCTTATTGATCCGCCAAGAGAAGAAGCGAAGGAAGCTATTAAAGAATGTAAGACCGCGGGTATCATACCGGTAATGATCACCGGTGACCATCCGCTTACGGCTGCCGCTATTGCAAGGGAGCTTGGCATACTGGAGAATAAGGAACAAAAAGTAATGACAGGCACTGAACTTTCTGCATCTCTGAAGAAGCGTTTCAAAACGAAGTGGAACAGATACGCGTATATGCCCGTGTGTCACCCGAGCAAAAACTAAACATTGTAAAAGCATTGCAGCAAAAAGATCATTTCGTTTCCATGACAGGTGACGGAGTAAATGATGCACCCTCATTACGCAGGGCGAATATCGGTGTGGCGATGGGCATTACCGGTACGGATGTGACCAAAGAAGCAGCTCACATGATATTGCTGGATGATAATTTTGCCACTATTGTAAAAGCAGTGAAGCAGGGCCGCCGTATCTATGATAATATCCGGAAGTTTATAAAATATATCATGACTGGTAACTCTGCCGAGATATGGGCGATCTTCCTGGCGCCTTTCTTTGGATTGCCCATGCCACTATTACCCGTACATATTTTATGGATAAACCTGGTTACAGACGGCTTGCCCGCATTAGCGCTTGCCTCGGAGCCTGCGGAAAAAGATATTATGAAACGTAAACCAAGAAAAACGAATGAAAGTATTTTTTCCGGGGGCATGGGCTTTCATATTATCTGGGTGGGCGTTTTGATGGGCATGCTTTCGATAGGCATACAATGGTATGAGATAAATGCCGGTGATAAAAATTGGCAAACCATCGTCTTTACTACACTATGTTTTAGCCAGCTCTGGCATGTGATGGCTATCCGCAGCGAAACAAGATCATTATTTTCCCAGGGCTTACTCAGTAATAAACCTTTACTGGGCGCTGTCTTGCTAACGGTAATACTTCAACTGGCCATCATCTATATACCTCAACTGAGCAGCTTTTTTCACGCCAGCCCATTGACATGGATAGAATTGCTGACGGCCATTGGCATTTCGAGCATCGCTTTCTGGGCGGTAGAAATAGAAAAGGCAGTTAAAAGAATGAAGCTGAAAAAACAGAAATCCATTTACGGATAAAAAGAGGTTTTCGCAAAGGAACAACCATATCCCGCGAAAGCGCAAAGGCGCAACGTTT
>JAATGJ010000068.1 GCA_015654695.1 Chitinophagales bacterium
GATGCTATAGTCATTGGATCGGGCGCCAGCGGCGGTTGGGCGGCAAAAGAGCTTTGCGATAAAGGTTTAAAAACATTAATACTTGAACGTGGCCGTGAAGTAAAGCATGGAGCAGATTATCCTACTGCTTCCAAAGCGCCCTGGGATTTTGAATACCGGGGTACGGTACCTATTGAAAAAAGAAAAGACTACCAGGGAGCAAGATTTGTACGGGAAGAAACATTGCATTGGGCATTGAAAGATGATGAGCAACCATTCATCCAGGAAAAACCATTTCGATGGGTACGGGGTTATCACATGGGTGGTAAATCATTAATGTGGGCAAGGCAAACCCAACGATGGAGTGATTATGATTTTGAAGGCCCGGTAAGAGATGGATTTGCGGTGGACTGGCCCATACGTTACAAAGACCTTGAGCCATGGTATAGTTATGTTGAAAAATTTGCGGGTATTGCCGGAAATAAAGACGGCTTGCCTGAATTACCGGATAGCGAAGTAATGCCTGGTTTCGAAATGAGTTGCATTGAGGCGTATTTCAAAGAAAAGCTAAAAGATAATTTTAAAGACCGGCATTTGATACAGGCCCGTTGCGCTCACATTACCGATCCACAGCCTGTACATGTGCAACAGGGAAGAAGCAAATGCCAGAACCAAACCATGTGTAACAGGGGCTGTGTATACGGCGGTTATTTCAGCAGCAATGCATCTACCTTACCATGGGCTATAAAAACAGGCAACTTGACTATACGTCCCCATTCGGTTGTTCACTCTGTTATTTATGATGAAAAGAAAGGAAAAGCAACAGGGGTAAGAATTATTGATGCAGGCACGAAGGAGATGATAGAATATTATGCCGCTGTTATTTTTGTAAATGCATCGGCATTAAACAGCAATGCTATTTTATTAAATTCGACATCGTCGCGGTTTCCCAACGGACTAGGTAACGACAATGGCTTACTGGGAAAATTTATTTCATGGCACAATTACCGGGGTAAAGGTGGAGCTGAATACGAAGGCTTCAAAGATAAAAAAACAGATGGCCGCAATCCCAGCAATAGTTATATACCCAGGTTCAGAAATGTATTTAAACAGGAAATGGGTTTTTTGCGTGGTTATGCTATCGGTATTGGAGGTGGAAGAGGTGCATCACCGGACACCAGTATGATTGGCGATCAGCTAAGAGAAAATTTATTGAATCCAAAAATGGGCAACTGGAATATCAGCAGCTGGATGATGGGTGAGTGTGTGCCACTTGAAAAAAATCATGTCCGGCTGCATACGGATTTAAAAGATAAATACGGCATTCCGCAATTAATTGTGTCCTGCGAATGGAGTGAAAATGATGATAAGATGGTGGAAGATTATATACAACAAACCAAAGAAATGTTTGAAAAAGCAGGGTTTGTCAATATCAAAGCTGAAGACACCAAGTCTCCTCCCGGATCTGATATACATGAAATGGGAGGCGTACGTATGGGTCATGACCCAAAAACTTCATTACTCAATAACTGGAACCAGCTCCATCTTTGTAAAAATGTATTTATAACTGATGGTGCCTGTATGACATCCACCGGCACTCAAAACCCTACATTAACCTATATGGCTTTAACTGCCCGTGCCGCTAATTATGCCATAGAAGAATTGAAGAAAGGTAATATTTAAAAAAAGGTAGCCTAACTACCGGATAGTTGTCCGCTAAAATTAAAAAACATTATATGAATAAATATTTCGGGTTTGTTTTATTACTGGCCGTTTTACTTTCAGACAATAAAACTGTTTTGGCTCAAAAAGATAAACCTTTATTCACCGCTCCGATAGGTATAGCTCCTTATACTTTTCGTAAACATTTTCCCAATGGAGTAGCCGGCACATTGGATACCATTAAAATGATGGGATTTACCGAGATAGAAGGCGGAGGCGGACGTATGGCCCCGGAAGAGTATAAAAAATTGTGCGATGAAAGAGGATTGAGTATTCCCTCCTTTGGTACCAGCTATGACCAGGTGGTAAAAAATCCTGATTCAGTGATATGGCGTGCAAAAATATTCGGAGCTAAATATGTGATGATTTCCTGGATACCGCATAAAACCGGAAGCTTCAATTTTGAAAATGCGAAAAAGGCAGTAGATGATTTCAATGCAGCCGGAAAAATTTTAAAAGAAGGAGGTGTTACTTTATGTTATCATGCACATGGTTACGAATTTCTTCCTTACGAAAATGGAACACTGCTGGATTATATGATGAATAATACAAACCCCGATTATGTATCTTTTGAAATGGATATATTCTGGATCTGGTTTGGCGGTGGTGACCCTGTATCGTTATTGAAAAAGTATGGTAACAGGTGGAAGCTGATGCATATTAAAGATATGCGGAAAGGAACGAAGAAAGATTTAACCGGGCTTACCTCTCCCGAAAATGATGTAGCGCTGGGTACGGGGGAAATTGATATTCCGGGCATATTGAAACAAGCCAAAAAAACCGGGATTAAGCATTATTTTATAGAAGATGAAAGCAGCGTTATCATGACGCAAGTACCGCAGAGTATTGCATACCTGAAAAGTTTGAAAGAGTAAATATATTTACTGGTGATCGGGTCAGTTTCGTGAAAGGAAAGTGAACCCTGTGCTTACATAAAAAATACGCAATCGCCTGTTAACCGGACACATCTTGCCGGACACAACATTGTATATTTGTGCTTCTATTATGAAGTATAGCTACAGCTTCCTGTTTTTCTGCAAGGTATGCATCCTTGTTTTTGTCCCGCTTTTCTTTGGCAACAGTTTATCCGCCCAGGTTGCTGCGGCAACCGTGAAAGGTAAAATAGTGGATTCACTTTCTTCCCATCCTTTGCCTGCCGCCACTGTCCGGCTCTTTGAGAGCAGTCAAAAAAAAATGGTGAATGGTAATACCGCTATAGAAAGCGGAGGTTTTTCCATTGAATTGCCCTGGGGGCGATATTATGCAGTAATAGAACACACCGGCTATACATCTTTTACAACCAGTGAATTTGTTCTTTCTGCAGAACACCCGAATCATGAGCTTGGTCTCATCCGGCTTGTTTCAGCAGCCACCGTTTTAAATGAAGTAGTGGTGCAGTCGGAAAAAAGTTTTATGGAGCTCTCCCTCGATAAAAGAGTTTTTACTGTAGGGAAAGACCTGGCCAATGCAGGTGGATCTGCTTCTGATATATTAGGCAACATTCCTTCTGTTTCCGTTGACGGGGAAGGAAATGTCAGGCTCAGGGGAAGCGATAATGTCCGCATCTTAATTGATGGCAAGCCCTCCGGGCTGGTTAGTTTTAAAGGAGCCGGTGGTTTGCAACAGTTACCTGCAAGTCTTATCGAACGGGTAGAGATCATCACTAACCCTTCTGCGCGTTATGAAGCGGAAGGAAATGCAGGCATCATCAATATCGTTTTAAAAAAAGACAAACGCCAGGGTTTTAATGGTTCGCTGGAACTAATCACAGGTTACTATGCTAATCTTGGCGCCGCTGTCAACCTGAATTACCGCCATAAGAAGATCAATTTCTTTCTTAATTATGGCATTGCTTACCGCAATCAGCCCGGTGCAGGTTCATTGTACCAGGAAGTATATGGTACTGATACCACATTTATTTCCAAACAAAACACACACAACCGGGTAAAAGGTTTAAACAATAATATTCGCGGCGGCCTGGATTATTATTTTACCGATAAAAGTATATTAACGGCTTCTTATCTTTTTCGCCGCAGCGATGCCACCCGGATATCGGATATCCGCTATGAAGATTACCTGTTTACTCCCGGCAATCTTACAGGCACAACAACACGGCGGCAGGACGAAGAAGAAAAAGAACCCAACTCGGAATATACGATCAGCTATAAAAAAACATTTAAGAAAAAAGATCATGAGTTGACGACCACCGCCAAATTCATAGACAACTGGGAGAGCTCACAGCAATTATTTACCCAGCATTATTTCAATGCTAACGGAACACAGGAGCCATCCAAATCTGTTCTTCAGCAATCGCTGAATGATGAATTTGAAAAGCAATGGTTATTTCAACTTGATTATACCCAGCCCATCGGGAAAGAAGGAAAACTGGAAACAGGCATCCGGAACAGCTTTCGCGATATGACCAATGATTTTGTAGTGAGTGAAAAAAACGCTTTGGGTGAATTTGTTCCGCTGCCGGGATTGGATAATATTTTTGTTTACAATGAAAATATCCATGCAGCCTATGGCATACTGGCCAATAAAAGCAAAAAAATATCTTACCAGGCAGGACTGCGTGCAGAATGGACGGATGTAAAAACGGTACTGCAAAAAAGCAATGAAGTAAATCCAAGAAATTATTTCAATCTTTTTCCCAGTGCGCATTTCACCTTCAACACGAAAGATGAAAATGCCGTACAGGTAAGCTATAGCAGAAGGGTGAGAAGGCCCTTTTATAATGACCTTAGCCCGTTCATGACATATTCTGACAGCCGCAATTTTTTTAGCGGTAACCCTGATCTCAACCCGGAGTACAGCGATGTCGGTGAGATCGGGTACATCATGAATTTTGATAAAGGGTCTTTGTTTTCCGGTGTATATTATAGAAGTACAAAAGGGAAGATTGACCGTATCAGGAGAGTAGATGATGAAGGAAAATCAGCTACACGACCCGAAAACCTGTTGAAAGAAGAAGCATGGGGCGCTGAATTTACCGGCGCATGGACACCTGTTAAATGGTGGAAGCTGGATATGAATGTCAATCTTTTTCATTCGGCTATTGATGGAAGTAATATTCTTGCGTCATATAAAGCCTCTTCGTACACCTGGTTCGCAAGGCAAACATCCCGGTTCAGCTTACCACATAATATAGAGATACAGGCAAGAGGCAATTATGAAGCTGCACAAAAAACGGCACAGGGTAAACGTAAGTCTGTTTATTATATTGATTTTTCGGCAAGCAAAGACATATTCAAAGGTAAAGGAACAATGAACCTGAATGTACTGGATGTATTCAATTCCCGGCGAAACAGGAGCATCAGTACCGGGCCTAATTTTTACTCGGAAGGAAACTCCCAATTCAGGAGAAGGCAAATAAACTTTACGATCAGTTACCGCATCAGGCAGGGTAAACCCACCCCAAAGAAAGCGGATACGGAAGAGGGATTTTAGGTTTAGATACCAGGGGGAACAGAAATGCTAAATGATTTTTTGTTTTACATTCTTGGATTACCGGGTTTATGGGGATCAACGAAAGTATTAGCACCACGGGTTTTTAATTTCCGCCGGAATACTTTGTCCCCGGCAGAAACATACAGTACATTAAAATCCGGCCCGCCGAAACAAACATTGGAGGTCTGATTATTAGAAGGCGGTGTAGTTAATATCGCATTCACACGTCCCAGTTGGTCCATTACCTGGATACCCATCTTTGTCGCTACATAAACACGTCCCGCTGTATCGCATTTAAGACCATCCGACCATGCATTCTCATCCGTATCCGCTACATGCAGCCAGCCATAACGTTGCTTATAAGTGAGTGTACCATCTGGTTTTATTTTATATACCCACACCCAGTGAGAAGCAGACTCGGTAGCATAGAGTTGCGTTTGATCAGGTGAAAGTGTAACGCCATTGGGAAATCTCAATCCATCATCAACTATTATTTTTTCACCATCAGGACGTACCAGGTAAAGTTTGCCCGGCCTCGTAGCGCCATCCGGTGATGTTATATATATGTTCCCGTTTTTAGCCACCACCAGGTCATTGCCTGCAATACTATCCGCCACCACTGTTTCTTTTTCATTCGCATCATAACTTAAAATTTGTTTTGTAACACCCGCCACTGTATAACGTTTACCGTCAGGGCCAAAACAAGTACCGCTTGCTTTTTTAGCATCTGCATTAAGCGTAACGAGTTTTCCACCCAATCCCACTTTATATGTTTTTGAGGTGGGGATATCCTGGTAAAAGGCTTCACCCGCTGCATTAGCGGCTGTACCTTCTGTGAATTGATAACCCTCTCCTACCAATTCCCAGTTTTCGCCTGGAATAAGCAAGTCATTTAGATATTGATTTTTTGAATTTCCTTTTGTTGCAGGTGCCGGCCAATCTTTCCAGAGCCAGCGCATGGCCTGCGGAAAGATAGCTGTACCCTGGTTACCATTATGACCACCTTCACCCCATACATGATTCACTTCATAACCAGCAAATGCCAATGCACGTTCCATTGATTCATTCGCTTTCCACCAATCCCCTGCATAAATATTCAGGTCATTAGCGCCATCCTGCATAAAAATGCGGATCGGTTTGGGTTCGTATTTACGGACGAGTATGGGGTAACGGTCAGCACCACGCAATCCTGTATAAGTGCCGATAGCGCTGAATACCCTGGAGAATTCATTTGGCTTTTCCCAGGCAGCAGTGAAAGCGCAAACAGCGCCGCTGCTTGATCCGCCAATGGCGCGGTCATTTCCGTTTTTGGATAAACGTATTGCACGGCCATCACTTGTTTTCTTCTTTTCTACTTCGGGTAAAATTTCTGTGAGAATAAAACGGGCATACGCATCACCTAATCCATCGTATTCAAAACTGCGATTGAAACGATTCAACGCATTGGAGCCACTGTCTGCCATTACAACACCCGGCCTTATAAATACCCCGATAGTAACCGGCATTTCTTTTTGATAAATAAGATTATCAAATACTGTTGGAGCTTTCCATTGTATGCCATCCTGGTTTACATATACACAGGCCGGCTGATCAGGTTTGTATTGCGCAGGTACATACACCCAGCATTCCCGCCATGTTCCCGGGAATATTTTTGACTGATCAAATGTAAATTTTAATACTTCTCCTTTAGGCACCCCGGTATGTTCTACGCTGGCGGAATCAACAGGATATGTCTCTGCAGGGGCTTGTGCAAAGACATAAGTTTGCACAAGCAGGCACATAAAAAGAAATAATTTTTTCATGGTCAATCGTTATAGTTAGTGAAGAGCCTGGCCATCCTGGCCAGGCTGAGCTTTGAAGTTAAAACGTTTACAATTAAATTCAATGCTACTATTATGAAATACTTTATTTGTGTCTATGAACAGAGCTAAGCCGGTTAGATACTTTTTTTGCCAATTTCCGTGCATGTATGGCAGAAGAATCTTTTACAGCAATGATTGTTATGATAGCTGAAAGAAAGAGTGAGCCTGCCATAAAAATATAAGAGGCCCCGAATCCCCCCGTAGTGCCATTTAAATAGCCAACAATATAGGAGCCGGCAAATGATCCTAACGCTCCCAGGCTATTGATCAGGGCAATAGCTCCTGCCGTAACATTAGCCGGTAAAATTTCGGTAATAATTGCAAAGAACGGTCCATACGGTGCATACATAGCTGCACCTGCAATGATAAGGAGTACAAACGATAGCCAGAAATTATGAGTGCCGATCATGTACGAACCGTAGAAAGCAATGGCGCCGATTAAAAGAAAGGGCCAGACAAATACTTTTCTATTTAATGTTTTGTCAGAAAAATAAGAAGCAGCCAGCATAACGATAACGGCGAACAGGTAAGGAACAGAAGCCAACCAGCCTGTTTTTACAATATCCATGTCAGGGGCTGCTTTGATAAGAGAAGGAAGCCACATAACAAAACCATACACACCAATGCTCCATAGTGCATATTGGAGGCATAGTAAAACAACCACTCTTGATTTAAATGCTGCTGCGTAATTTTTAACAGGCCTGATGCCCTCTTGTTCTTTTTGTAACGCTTCCTCTAAAGTTTGTTTCTCCTCCTGCGTTAACCATTTCGCGTCTCCGGGTTTATCATTTACCCATCTCCACCAAAAGAATGCCCAGACGATGGCAGGGGCTCCTTCCAGGATAAACATCCATCTCCACCCGGCAGCATCTACTAAATACCCGGACAGGACCGACATCCAAAGTATAGTTGCGGGGTTACCAAGAATCAGGAAAGTATTAGCACGTGAACGTTCTGCTTTTGTAAACCACCGGCTTAACAAGATCAGCATTGAAGGCATTACAGCACTTTCTACTACGCCAAGCATAAACCGGATAACAATCAAAAGATGTATGTTGTTAACCATGCCGGTTGCCATTGCCAGCCCGCCCCACAGGATCAATGACCAAAAGATCAGTTTCTTTGCGCTTTTATTGGCTGCATAATGTGCCCCGGGAATCTGGAAGAAGAAATAACCCAGGAAAAACAGTGATCCTAATAAAGAAGATGTGGCTGCTGTAATGTGCAGGTCTTTAGCCATTCCACTTGCTGCACCGAATCCAAAATTTGCACGGTCCAGGTAGGCAAGACTATAAGTTATAAAAGCCACCGGGATGAGGCGGTACCAGCGTGATTTAGCCATTGTTTTATCTTACCTGTTTTAAAAAAAGGTACTGTCTCAATTTGAAACGAATAGCATTGCAGATAAAGGCAGAAGAAAGGCTTTCTTCTCTTCTGTAATACTTTGCCAGTACCGTGTGCATACGTTTCCCTTTTACCATCTATGCCTTCGAGTAGTCCTTGAAGCGAAAGATGAGCGAAGGATGAGCGAAGGACCGATACCTTTGACTAACTTATTGATTACTCAACACCTTATACTGCGGTACAGTTGTTATTATTTTAAACTGAGGCTCTACCAAACAAAGGCAATCATTGAAAGATTGTCTTTTTACTTTATATTTTCGGTTCCCATCCTTTTTGATATTCCCTTCTCCACAGTTTCATTGCACCTGCATCATTCAGGATATGCCCATTTAACGGATCGCAGTGCAACGTACGGCCGGTGCGCTGGGCTATATTGGCCAAATGGCAAAGCAATACTGATTTATGTCCTTCAGTAACCGGGGCAGTAATTTTTGTATTGCCACGTATAGCTTCTACAAAGTTGATAAAATGGAATGTATCGAGATCACCATTGGCGCTTATGGTATTGGCTCCATTACCACCTCCTGCTGATTTTACTTCTTTTACCAGTTTATTATTGTAGTCAAGAATTTTATAATCATCATTACCCTGGTTTACGAGAGTTCCTTTGTCACCATAAATAATAAAACCCCGGCCAGAGCCTTCTGTTGGGTAATTATTGCAACTGCGGCCTTCCCATGAAATGCCTTTACCATTGCCAAATTCAAATGAAGCAGTTTGTGTATCCGGTGTTTCCCAGTCATCTTTAAAGGCATACCGTCCACCGGCAGAAGTTACTTTGGTTGGATAATTTACATCCAGGAACCAGCGGCAACAGTCAAGTTCATGGGTTGCATTGTTACAGGTTTCGGCGGTACCCCAGTGCCAGTGCCAATGCCAGTTATAATGAACCAGGTTGTCTTTATACTCTTTACGTGGAGCAGGACCCTGCCACAAATCAAAATCAAGTGTGGGAGGCACTGGTATTTTCTTGCCAATGCCAATAGATTTCCTGTTGTTATTATACCATGATCTCCCGAAATAAGCATTACCGATAATTCCTTCCTGTACCTGTTTCGCCGCTTCTATCAAGGTTGGAAAAGAACGGCGCTGGCTACCCATTTGTATGAATTGCTTTGGATATTTATTCATGGCCTGTACCAGCAATTCACCTTCATACGGGTTATGCCCGCAGGGTTTTTCTACATATACATGCTTGCCATGTGTAACGCCCAGTATAGCCGCAGGTGTATGCCAGTGATCCGGCGCTGCAATCAGCAAAGCATCAAAATCTTTTTTAGTAACCAGTTCCCGGATATCTTTTATTACAATAGGTTTTCTTTCAGCATTGGCGAATGCTTTCATTCCTTTTGCAATAGCGCCCTCTTCCACATCGCACAGGTAAGCTACTTCTACATTGGGGAGCTTTGAAAAACTTTCTGCGAGGTAAGTGCCGCGTCCGTTCAATCCCATAACAGCAACTGTTATTTTGTTGGAAGGTGCATATTTGCCAAAGACGGGAAAATTTAAAATAGTAATGCCGGCTGTAGCAAGCCCGGCATTTTTAATAAAAGTTCTGCGTTGCATATAAATAAGGATTTATGGAAAGCAATTTTTTTACAACTTACTTCTTTTATTTCATAACAGGTACAGAGCCTTGTGCAAAGACACAGCCTGCATAAGCGGTCATAGAAAAAAGTAATTTTTCATGATTAATAGTTATTGGTGGCTGAATGGCTTACCCAAGCCTGAGAGACTAAAGATTATTTTGGAAATAGCTTTCGGGAAAGGCTGGCTGGGCTAAACAAAACCACAATTCACGTAAATACCCTTCATCTACAAGTCCAATATGCTCTACAATATCATTAGCAGACCAGGTTTCCTTATCAATATGAAAATAAAACTGGGTATCAGAAAGTGATTGAACAATTCCCAGCAATTCTCTTTGTGTTGAATCAAGGAATTTCAGCATCTTTTCGTTCTCCGATTGGGTATAAAGTCGCTTTGTTGGCTGTGCTGGAAGTGCCAGAGAAAAGCCAAATAAGAAAATAAATAGTATGTTTTTCATCTGATTTATTTTGGGGTTATCCTTTCGCCTTTGCAGGTAATTTAAAAAACCTGAGACACCTTTGTTAGTGTTGAGGCCGCTAATGATTAACTCTGCTATAAACCACAGCGAAGTATCTTAGGTATAAAGCTATTGGTTTCGTTATTATCCACCTTTGCAGATCTTCTAAAAATTATAAACCGTCTTTGCTGGCGCTAAGCCTTTATACACTGGCATCACAACAAAACGAATATAGCGATGCCTTATCAAGAAGAAATGGCTTCGGCCTGCTTCAAAAGTATAGAATAATCGTCAGGCAGGCCCGGCAAGTGCAAAAACAAAAGCGGCCCCTTTAAGGAGCGGCTGTTTCCGTTGAGCAGTTAGAGAGGTGGGTAATTAGCCAATTTTTGTTACTCACATAAATATTTTAATTGATTTTATCATTGAATATCAATATATTACGCAATTTGCGAATTGCGAATCATGGATTACATTTGCATTATGAGAAAGCATAATGGTATGCGACCACAGGACATAGTGATTCTTTTAAAGATCATTGCCAGGCATGGTCTGGCATCGCAAAATAAATATCTGGCAAATGAGCTTTTTATCAGTCAATCAGAAATATCTGATTCTTTAAACAGGAGCGCTATGGCTGGTTTGGTTGACAATGAAACGAAGAAAAAAGTGTATAAGAAATCTTTGCTGGAATTTATTGAACATGGACTGCATTATGTTTTTCCGGCTATACCCGGCGGAATGGTGAACGGAATTTACACCGCCCACTCACATCCATATATGCAGCAACAATTTTCCAGCGACCTAAACTATGTCTGGCCCGAGGCACAGGGGAATGTAAGGGGGCTTAGTATAGAGCCGTTGTACAAAGAACAGGTTAAGGCCGCAAGACTGGATGAAACTTTATATAAAATGTTAGCGCTTATTGATGTTATTCGTGTGGGCCGGGTAAGAGAATGGGTGATTGCTGTTGAGGAACTCAAAAAAATTATTACTAATGAGTCATAGAATAAATATAACAAGAATAAAGTCGGTGTTTAATGCTTTAGGTTACCTTAAGACCACTGTTGTTTTTATTGGGGGAGCTACTGTCTCATTATATGCTGATCGCATGGCAGAAGAAGTAAGACCCACTGACGATGTCGATGTTTTAGTAGAAATATACACGCTTGGTGAATATACCGCACTGGAAATAAAATTGAGGGAGTTTGGTTTCAAAAATGATACAAGTGCAAAGTTCATAGGGAGATTTCTGCTTGATGGGCTGATAGTAGATATTATGTCCATGACAGCAAAAATTTCAGGTGAAGCTAATAAATGGTATTCCGATGGCCTTCAAAATGCCGTGTCGTATATAATAGATGAACAACATATTATTAAGATTTTTAGTGCTCCTTATTTTATTGCGTCGAAGATAGAAGCATTCAAAGACCGGGGCAAAGCTGATGGCCGCATAAGCAGAGATTTTGAAGATATTGTATTTGTATTAGAAAACAGAAATGCCATTTGGGAAGAAATGAGTACGGCTCCTGAAACAGTAAAAAAATACCTGAAAGAAGAATTTACTTCATTCTTAAATAATGCTGATTTTGAAGAATGGATATATTCACATTCGTCTTCTTTCTCGCCACCCAGTACTTATTTTATTATTGACCGGTTGGAAAAATTTGTTGGCAAAAACCATTCTAACTAACTCCGAATAATTTTCGATCCCTGATATAAGGTTCATATTCACAAAATCTTTTTTTGTTATCGCTGAATCCATTATGCTGAATGGCTACAAATGGATTGCATACAATAGCTTTTCCTTTACCACCTAATGCCCGGTCTATATGACAGTCTTCAGGTAAAGATAAAAAGGTATCATAAAAGCGTTCGTGTACGATATATAATGTTGTCCCGGAAAAATTCTCTGCAATTTCGTCAGCCCCTATTGTTCCATATATTATCCCTCCCAGATAGATGTCAAAATCGTCAGGAATAGTATTTAAGAAATATTGAAAGGCCCCTGGTGCAGTAAATTGAACATCATCCTCTGCAATTAATACCATAGGAATACCTGATTTTTTAAAGTGCTGTACGATTTGTTTATGAGCCTGCGAAATACCTCTGCAAATTAATTCCTCATCAATAATTCCATCCCAAAGCTTATAATCTTTGATATGTTGAGCTTTTAATTCCTTATGGAGAATTTCCAGACGATCTGTTCTGTGTTGCAAATGAATAATATTCAACTTCATTTTGCAAAATTACTATTGCGCTGATGAATCTTTCTATCGCCTTTACAGGTCTTCCAAAAAATTATAAGGCGTCTTTGGTTGGTGTTAACCCTGGCCATTCCACCCTGGTATCAACAACAAACGAATATAGCGATACCTTATCAAGGGGAGATTGCTTCAGCCTGCTTCAACGTGCAGGGATGATTGAATAATCAATGGGCAGGCTTCGCAAGTAGAAAAACAAAAGCGGCCCCGATGAAGGAGCCGCTTTTTCCGCTAAGCAGTTAGTGAGGCGGATACAAAACCAACTTTTTACGACATTTATTTAGAAAGCAGGGTAAAGCTAAAAACAGGTTGACATCTTTACCGCATATATGACAAAGACTAATTCCGGATTGCTGCTTTGTTCTGAAAATTTTTTTAAAATTCTTTTAATTAAAAAGGACAACCCTCAAAGAGAGCTGTCCTTTTCTATAGTTCTTACTTATTTTATTTAACCTGGCTTATACTAAACCTTTCATTTCCAGCTTTCTTCAAATGATCATTTTTCACACACTATTCTTTAGACGGGGCGGGTTTTAATTTCCCAAGCCATACTTTTTTCCCCTGGAACCGGCGGACTAAAAACATAATCCCCACAAAAATGAAGAAGAACGGACCGGTAAACCCCAGCAGGGCGATGAATTTTGTACCATAGAATCTTTCCATCGGCCTTCTCAGCCGCTCGGCTATCAGGTACATACTCGGCACCATGATTAGCGTAAGGAAGAAAGAGAATATAAGACCAAAGATGATAGTCCAGCTCAGCGGCCCCCAGAATACCACGCTGTCGCCACCAAAAAAAACATTAGGCCGGAGATGCTGGAACAGGCCAACGAAATCAATATTGAATCCTATCGCCAGTGGCAGCAAACCTAAAATAGTAGCCACCGCCGTCAGCAATACCGGGATGATCCTGATCCTGCCGGCCTGTATCGCGGCTTCTCTTGTCCGCATACCCCGGCCACGAAGCTCATCGGTAAACTCAATGATCAGGATACCATTTTTAATTACGATACCCGCCAACCCAACAATACCTACCAGCAACATGATAGTGGCGATGGTCATACCGGTAACGGCATATCCTATCAGTACACCGATGACAGAGAAAAATATTTCAGTGATAACGATAAACGGTTTGCTCATGGAATTAAACTGCAGCACCAGTATCAAAAAGATAAGGCCGATGGCGATTCCAAATGCCGTTAAGAGAAATGTCTGCGTTTCTTTTTCCTGTTCACTTTGCCCGCTCAGCCTGATAGTTACATCAGCAGGTATCTTCACTTTGCTTTTGAAATCATCCACCTTTATCTGCAGCTCTTTGTTTATCGGGCCTACCATGGTAGGATCAAGAACATTGCTTTGTAACTGGATGGTTCGTTTTACATTTTTCCTTTTTACACCGCCGGTTGTGTTCGTGTAATCCACTCTTGCAACAGCGCTTAGTGGAACTGATTTCACCTGCAGCGTATTCATATCCATAAAGGTGATCCGCATATTCAGCAGGTCGGTGATATTATTGCGCATAAGATCGTTATAACGCAATTGTATCTTATACTCATCTTCACCGTCTTTCAGTTTGCTTACTTCTTTACCAAAGACGGCGGTACGTATCTCCATTCCTATCTGGCCGGTGCTTATTCCTTCAATCATGGCTCTTTCACGATCCACATTCACGGTGATCTCCGGATTATTCAGGTCCACATCGGGCTGCAGGTTTTCGATTCCATTGATCTTGTTTGTATCTAAATAATTGAAAAGCTGGGTAGCTACTGACGCAATGCTTTCAAAGTTATCACCCACTACTTCTACGTTCACCGGTGGATCAGTGGGCGGGCCGCCATCTTCCTGGGCTACTTCTATATTGGCGCCGGGTACGCCTTTCATGGCTTCACGTATGGCGTCTTTGTAAACCATTGTACTCTTGCCATGTCTTTTTTCATACTCAACAAAGGAAACCTGGATACGGCCCAGGTTCGACTGAACACTGCGGTTATTATCCCTCGGGTTATTGGCGCTTACCGCCACGTTGGTGATGATACTTTCTACTATGCCGCCCTGCGTCCCCGGTTTTTCTTTTTCCAATATCTTTTGCACCCTTTCTTCCAGTAAATGGGTAATGCTGTCAGTATATTTTACATCAGTACCCACCGGCAATTTTATATATACATATACAAAATTGGGGTCGCCACTCGGGAAGAAGGTTGATTTATTTCCCCGAACCATTAACCCTAAGATGGATATAAGAAATACTCCAAACAGGGAAACAAAAGCCCATACAGGCCGCTTACCCACCAGTATCCATCTTAATAATTTTTCATAGCTATTCATCAGCTTTGGTAATGCTTTTTTCTGGAAAGCATGGATGATATCATTGATCACATAAGCGTTGAGTACCATCAATATCGCCATCAGCAATAAGAAATTGGCAAGACCGTGCATAGTAAGCAGATGCAATAGCACACCGGCTATAGCGAAAACGATGAACCATTTGCTTCTGAATACCGCCTTCTTGGGTTTTTCAAATTCCCTGCCTTCAGGCTTCATAAAGCTTACTGCAAACACCGGGTTGAAAATAAAAGCCACGATCAATGAGGCCGCCAGGGTTAGTATCAGCATAGTAGGCAGGTAGATCATGAATTTACCGATCAGCCCTTTCCAGAATAATAGCGGGAAGAACGGCGCCAGCGTAGTAGCTGTACCTGCCAGTACGGGAATAAAAACTTCTCCTGCGGCTTCTTTTGCGCTTCTTATAATCGGCACTTTGCCGTTATTATAAATACGATGGGTGTTTTCAATAACCACGATAGCATCATCTACAATAATACCAAGACCGAATAGCAACGCAAACAATACAATGAAGTTGAGCGTAACACTTGAGCCGATAATACCGTCAGCGATGGGTAAGAATAAGAATGCGACAAATACACTTAATGGAACACTCAATGCGACAAAGAAGGCATTGGTGACTCCCATAAAGAACATCAAAATGATCAGTACCAGTATAAACCCGATGATGATCGTATTGATCAATTCATTAAACGAGGTTTTTGTTTGCTTACTCTGATCGCCTGTTATTACCACTTTCAATTGATCGGCGCCGGGTATTTCTCCTTTCAACTGCATATCTTCTACGGCAGCTTTTACTTTATCCGCACATTCAATCAGGTTCTCACCCGCCCTTTTTACAATATTAAGTGTCACCACGTTTTTACCATCCAGCCGTGCGTAGCTGTCTTTTTCCCTGATCGTATCTTTCAGTTCGGCGATATCCCGTAAATAAACTGTAGCGCCCTGCGCGCTGCTGCGTACAACAATGTTCTGCAGGTCCATTGCACTGGTGAACTGACCTTTTACTCTCAGCGTACGTCTCATGGTGCCTACTTCTATCAAACCGCCGGTTATATCGTTATTCTCCCGGCTGATAGCGTTTTCAATATCCGTAAAACTTATCCGGGCTGTTGTCATTTTATACGGATCAACATTTACCTGTATCTCCCTCTCCGGCGCACCCACAATTTCCGCCCTGGTAATTTCGCTCAGCTCTTCAAAGCGATCCTGCATTTTATCCGCATACTGTTTCAGTTTTATTCCATCGTAGTCACCACTTATATTGACAAACATGATCGGCATTTCACTGAAAGCAAATTCCTGTACGTCCGGCTCCGATGTTAAATCTGTCGGCAGATCGGTTTTTGCTTTATCAATCGCGTCTTTTACTTTTTGCTTCGCCAGTTCTGTTTTTACATCGGTGTCAAACTCCACCACTATCAAACTGTAATCCGTCTGTGATGTACTCTGGATTTTTTTAACCTTAGCGCCACTGATCCCCTTCAGTTGCTTTTCTATCGGCCTTGTCACCAGGTTTTCAATATCCTTCGGCGAATTGCCTATATATACCGTTGTCACTGAAATAGTAGGTACCACAATATCCGGGAACTGCTCCTTCGGCATAGTGGTAAACTTGATCAGCCCATATATGGAAATGAGGATAGCGATAATGTATATAGCTGTTTTGTTATCCACAGCCCAGCTGGTAGGACCAAACTGTTTAAACTTTTTTGTAACTCCTTCTAAAATTTTCATCTGAAACTATTTTTATGTCGTCAATTTATTTGGCCTCACCATCCAAAAGAGAATACCCTCTTCGCACAGTTTTTACTTTTCGAAGTGATTTACTGATAAACAAATTTCCCTTTCACACAAAAGCCCATTCAAGATTAATCAACCTTTTCAAATAAGCTGGCTTTGCATTTCAGGAAGCCTCCTTTTAAGGGGTTTGGGAGCTTCCTGTCGTCACGGCCTGCCCATCATACACCGTCTGGTATCCTTCTGTAATAATCAGGTCGCCACCAGCCAGTCCACTTTTTATTTCGATAATTCCATTATAGGTTTCACCGACGATCACTATTTTTTTCCTGGCTACCATCTTATCGCCGGACTTTTCTATTACATAGACATACTTTCCTTTCTCATCTGATTGTACCACATTTACCGGGGCGGTGACCGCTGCCTTTGCTTCATAATCAAGAATCTTCATCGTAGCCGTTTGATTAGGTTTTAACAACGGGTCAAATGGAAGTTTAGCTTCCGTTGTAAATGATCTTGTTGTGGGATTAATAGATGCTCCTGCGGTAGTAATAACAGATTTGAATGGAGGTTTGCCTGTTTCAGGTACTACTACTTCCACTTTATCGCCCTTCTTTACTCTTCCAATATAATTTTCCGGAACGCCGGTTACTATTTTCAGGCTGCTGCTATTTACTATACGTATGCCGGACACCGCAGCTGATTGCGGAGAAAAGAATTCACCGGGTTCTACATCCATCTGGTCAATTACTCCGCTTATCTGCGCATAAACATTTGACATATTGGCCTGTTCCTGTGCCTGCCCTACCATCGCCTGGGCGGCCCGTAACTGGCTTTGCAATGTTTCCACTGCCGTTTTTGCGTTTAACACCTGTATTTCAGTTCCAATATTTTCTTTCCATAAGTTTTGCTGTCTTTCATAAATACTTTGCGCCTGGGCCAACTGTGCTTTGATGCCTCCAATTTGCTGTTGCGCCGCAACTACACCCTGTCTTGCCAGTGCATCATCTAATTTCAAAATCAGTTGCCCTTTATTTACCCTGCTGCCGAGTTTTACATACACTGCTTTTACTAATCCGCCCTGTCCCGTAGGGGCTACATAAGCGATACCATCCGCATCAATCTTTCCCTGCAGTTCGATAAAATGAGTAAAATCACTGATGCGCAGCGTATCAACAGACACTAATTTCTTTACCTGGTCTGCTGCTGCAGGATCTGCTTTGGCTATTTTATCTTCCAGCTCACGAATAGAAGCATCCATATCGTTCTTTTCTTTTTTTAGCTTCTCCAGCTTTACTTTCAGGTCGGCTGTATCGCCTTTTTTATCCTTCGCCCCGGCACCGCAGGCTGCTAATGAAACAGCGATTACAGCTGTGAAGAAAATTTTCAACATGTTGTTCATATAGTTCAATTTATTAGTCATGTAATATTTTTGATTTTATAGTTTACCTGTCGCTTTCATGAAATCCACTTTGGCGATAATAGCATCATACAATGCCTGTATATAATTTGTTTGCGCCGTCTTCAGGTCTGTTTGCGCTGAGTTGATCTCCGTTTGCGAACCCGTTCCCGCTTCATATTTCTTTTTTGTCTGCAGATATACTTTTTCCGCCAGTTCCATATTTTTTTTCTGAAAATCCATCGTAGTTATAGCAGAGCTGAAATTATTCTTCGATGTAGCCACTTCATTATCTATCGAAAGTTGCAGGTTACTGATCAGGTTTTCACTTTTTTGCAGTTCAATCCTGGCCTGCTGTATTTTTGATTTGGTAAAAAAACCATTGAAGATCGGGATAGCGATATTCAGGTTGACATTTGAAATAGTGAACCAGTCGCCGCTTCCGAAGAAATTCCATTTATTACGTTGCGCACTCTTGGCATATTGGCCGGTTAATGAAGCAGTAGGTACCTGGCTCAGTTTATACCGGCGGATATTATACTCATTCAGTTTTTTACCGATCTGTGCATATTGGTATTCTTTCCTGTCTTCGTAAGAATAAGCCTCATTTCCAAGTATGCCGTCTTTAATTTGCTCATTACTCAGTGTATCTGTCAGCACCAGTTCATCTTTGATCGGCATTCCCATCAATACCTTCAGTCCATAATAGCCGTTGGACACGATGTTCATCACTTTACTCTTCTCCGTCTGCAGGTTAGTGAGTAATACACTTACTTTATCAATATCCAGTTGCTCAGCAAAACCATTCTGGTAAATGATACGGGTATCCTTCAACAATTTTTGAAACCGGCTGATATTGGAATCCAGTAATTCTATTTGTGTCTTGCTAACGACTAACTGGTAATAGATCTTATAGACATTGGTTTTGATTGCTTCTTCTGTTACTTCAACATTCTTTCTCTGGAAATCAAGTGTAGTACCCCTCGCCTTCAAACCTACAAATACCTGCCCGTCAAATAATATCTGGCTAAGGCTGATACCAGCGTTGGCGCTGTACCTTGTCCCAAACTGTGCAGCAATAAAACCAAAATCGGAAGGCATTGCAATAGGATTGCCGCTGCCATCTTTCACTCCCTCGTCTATCAACACCTGGTAAGTAGCAGGTGAAATGAAATTGGGTAATACTTGCGTGGCTACATTCGGGTTATAGGTTGTGCCCAGGCTTGCATTGATATGCGGATAAGCGCCGGCTGTAATTTCCCTGTTCACCTGTTCCTGCAGTGTTACATCCAGCAAAGCATTTTTTACCTGCACATTATTCTTCTTTGCATAGTCCACCGCCTGCTGAACAGAAAATTCATGCTTTGTGATCTTCACCGTATCCTTTGCCTGCGCTATTGCCAGCATAGGAAACAATGCCATCACAAACAAGCCGGCTCCTTTCCTACTTTTTACTTTCCTCATAACTCGATTTTTTTTGTCTTTGTTCATTGTATTTCTGTATCAGTTTATGTCCTTTGACGGTGGCCAGCCCGAAAACAAAATGTTCTATAATCTTTTCAGATAAGGTGGCGAGATTATATTTGCCCGGCGGAAAAACGGATACATTGAATGGGATCATCATAGATTCCAGCCGGAATTTGCACATCACATCAATATTGATTTCCGGGCGATATAGTTCCTCTTTTATACCCCACTCCATATTGGCAGCTATCACCTGCGCCAGGAATTTATTTTTATGTCCTTTGAACCGCTGGTAGGCATTGAAGTGAAATTTTTCCAGGTCGTAAAGCAACATCGGATTCATGTTATTGAATTCATCCATGATCCTTTCCATGGTAATGAATATTTCATGTACTGCGTCTTTGGCATCTTTCCGGCAATTCATGCAATCGTCTTCTATCATAGAGATATGCCCTTCTACCACGGCGTCCACCAATTCATCTTTATCAGCATAATACTGGTAAAGTGTTTTCTTGGACATCCCAAGGTTGTTGGCTATATCATCCATAGAAACCGACCGGATGCCATATTGCATGAACAGCTCTTCCGCCTTGACTAATATCCTCTCTTTAGGTTCCATACTCACAATTTGAGTGGCAAAACTATGGAAACTTTTTTCGTTACCAAAGTTTCCATCAATAAATATTTCCGTCCGTAACAATTAATTAGCCCAAACACTTGTTAGGTCCAAAGCGGGTTTGCCCTTAAAAAGCAGCCGCCTGTTTTACATTATCTTTGAATGCCAAAACTGATTGAATGAGTAAAAAGGCGACAAAGTCACAGAGTTTAACCCTCAAAAAGATCTTCCGGTATTTTATCCAGGGCGTTATTATCCTGGCGCCGATCGGTATCACCGCCTATGTTTTGTACTGGCTTTTTGAAAAAGTGGATGGTATTCTCCGCCCCGCTGTCTATGCTATTATTGGCGTGGATATCCCGGGAATTGGTTTTGTGATCATCCTGTTGTTTGTAATACTGGTTGGCTGGATTAGTTCGAATTTCCTGATGGGAAGCGCCATTACCTTATTTGATCAGCTGATGGAACGGACACCCGGGGTTAAATTCATTTATTCTTCCACGAAAGATTTTTTTGAAGCGTTTGCGGGTGATAAAAAAAGATTTAATAAAGCCGTACTGGCTAATGTCTTTGCTGAAGAAGTCTGGATCGTTGGTTTTTTAACCGATGAAGAAATGAAAAAATTTGATATGGGTGCGGATAAAGTAGCCGTCTATGTGCCGCAGGCTTACAATTTTGCAGGGCAACTATATATATTGCCAAGAGATAAGGTCAGGAAGATAGAAAACATTAGTTCAGGCGAAGCGATGAAGTATGCTGTAACAGGTGGTGTTGTTGACCTGGATGCGGAACGGGATGAACAAACAAAATCGGAATTAAAGACTGACAGGGAATAAGGTTTGAAACTCTGTAATTCTTCACTGCGTGAAAAAATTTTTTATTCTCTCATGTTGTATCCTGCTTGCGCAGCCATGTTTTTGCTGGGGGTTTTACGCCCATCGCAAGATCAATTACTATGCAGTATTTCTGCTGCCACCGGAAATGATGGTGCTATATAAACCTTATGCAGATTTTTTAATGGAACATGCTATTGATCCGGACAAAAGAAGATACGCCGTCGCTGCTGAAGGCCCACGCCATTACATAGATATTGACCGGTATGGCGCTTACCCTTATGATTCATTGCCAGTGCCAGTAAAATGGAATGATGCAGTGGTAAAATATTCAGAAGATTCATTACATGCGCATGGTATTGTTCCCTGGTGGGTAAATACCATGTTATACCGCTTAACGGATGCTTTCAAAGAAAAGAACCAGGCTAAAATTTTAAAATATTCAGCGGAGATAGGTCATTACATAGCTGATGCCCATGTACCGCTTCATGCCAGCAGCAATCATAACGGGCAATTGACTGATCAAAAAGGCATCCATGGTTTCTGGGAAAGCCGCATACCTGAATTATTAGCGGACAAAGAATGGGATTTTTTTATTGGTAAAGCGGAGTATATTAAAAATCCGCTGGATTTTATCTGGAAGCGTGTGCTGGAAAGCGCCGCCGCATCGGATACGGTTTTAAAATTTGAAAAGGAATTATCCAAATCTTTTTCTCCTGATCAGAAATATTCTTTTGAAGACCGCAATGGTGTAACCATACGGCAATACTCCTCGGCCTATACCATCAAATACAATGAGATCATGAAAGGAATGGTAGAACGCCGGATGCGCCAATCTATTTATGCGATCGCTTCATTCTGGTACACGTCATGGATCAATGCAGGGCAACCTGATCTTGCAAAACTCAGCAACAAAGAATTTTCCGCAGAAGATCTGAAAGAATTTGAAAGCCTGAACGCTGCCTGGAAAAATAGCCAGGTTAAAGGCCGGGAGCATGAATGAAAACCCCAAACCCCTAAAGGGTCTTAGAAGCTTCTCAGCCTGTATATTTCTTACATTTGCATCCTAATGAAAGAAAAACAAGTTGCTAATTTACCCTTTAGGGGGTTAGGGGGTGTACATAATTTTAATGCAGGACCATCTGTTCTTCCTAAAGAAGTATTTGAAGAAGCAAGCCGTGCTATTCTTGATTTTAATGATACAGGTTTATCTATTCTCGAAATAGGTCATCGTACTAATTTGTTTGAACCTGTAATGGCTGAAGCAAGGGCATTGGTAAAAGAACTAATGCAATCAGACGATGATCATGAAGTCTTGTTCCTGCATGGTGGCGCCACTACACAGTTCATGCAGGTACCTATGAATTTGCTGAATGAAAATGAACTGGCATCTTATACTGATACCGGTACATGGGCGGTTAAAGCCATTAAAGAAGCAAAATTGTTCGGGCATGTGGAAATAGCCGGTTCAACGAAAGAGGATAATTATACTTCTATCCCAAAAAATTTATTAGTTAGCCCGACTGCGGTCTATTTACATATTACCACCAATGAAACTATCGCCGGCACGCAATGGAAAAAAATGCCGTATGACTGTGGTGTTCCATTAATAGCTGATATGAGCAGTGATATCCTGAGCCGGGTGCTTGATTTTAATAAGTTTGACCTGATCTATGCCGGTGCGCAAAAGAATATGGGCGCCGCGGGAGTAAATCTTGTTGTCGTAAATAAAAACATTCTCGGAAAGGTAACACGATCCATTCCCACGATACTCGATTACAGGAATCATATTAAAGAAAGCAGCATGCTGAATACCCCGCCGGTTTTCGCTGTATATGTTGCTATGCTTACGCTGCGCTGGTTGAAAAAACAGGGCGGAGTGGCAGCCATTGAAAAAATAAACAATGCCAAAGCAGCTTTGCTTTATAAAACGATTGACAGCCTGCCTGTATTCAAAGGAGTGGTCGCAAAAGAAGACCGCAGCAATATGAATGCTGTATTTATAATGGAAGATCCAGGTTTGGAAAAAGAATTTTCTGACCTGTGTAAAAGAGAAGGCATGATCGGTGTAAAAGGACATCGTAGTGTCGGTGGCTTCAGGGTTTCATTGTACAATGCACTGAAACTGGAAAGTGTGGAGGCCTTAACTGATTTGATGAAAGATTTTGCAAATAAAAAAGGATAAAACAGGATGGCTATTATTTCCCCTTTCAAAGCATTAAGACCAAATAAAGTATCAGCATCTGAAGTAGCATCAAAACCCTATGATGTACTGAACAGTGCGGAAGCTAAACAGGAAGCGAAAGACAATCCCGAATCTTTTCTGCATGTGACTAAATCAGAAATTGACCTGCCGGATAATATAGACATTCACAGCGCTGCTGTTTATGAAAAAGCAAAAGACAATCTTCAGCAGTTTATTACTGGCGGTGTACTGTTCACGGAAGAAAAACCCTGTTATTACATTTACCAGTTGATCATGAACGGAAGAAGCCAGACAGGACTGGTATGTGTTTCATCTGTTGATGATTATTTTAAAGATATCATCAAAAAACACGAATTTACCCGGCCCGAAAAAGAACAGGACCGTATCAACCATATCAAAACGACCAGGGCGCAAACCGGGAATGTTTTTTTAGCTTACCGTGATGTAAACGAGATCAATGATATTATCAATGGCTGGAAGAAAAATAATCAGCCACTATATGACTTCAAAGCTGATGATGGCATTCAGCATACGGTATGGGCAGTAAGCGATGATGAAATAAATGATTCCATTACGCAGACTTTTGCCACTAAAGTACCCGCTACTTATATAGCTGATGGGCATCACCGCGCAGCTTCTGCCGCCAAAGTCAGCCAACTATTGCCGGACAGCGAAGCGGCAAAATATTTCCTGACTACTATCTTCCCGGCCAGCGAACTGGCGATACTGGATTACAACCGTGTAGTAAAAGACCTGGATGGCCTGGATAAGGAAGATCTTATCAGCGCACTGCAGGATGATTTTTTGATCACAGAAAGCCCTGAGCCGGTAAAGCCTTTACAATTGCATGAGTTCGGCATGTATTTAGATAGGCAGTGGTATATCCTTACTTCCCGAAAAGGCAGTTATACAAAAGATCCTATTGGGGTACTGGATGTAACCATTCTTTCAAATAATATACTGGGCAGAATACTGGATATTAAAGATCAGCGGACTGATAAAAGAATAGATTTCGTTGGCGGCATCAGGGGATTAAGTGAACTGGAAAAAAGAGTGAACAGCGGAGAAATGAAAGTGGCATTCAGTCTTTACCCCGTCACGATAGAACAATTGTTTGACATTGCGGACAGCGGCAACGTGATGCCCCCGAAGAGCACCTGGTTTGAGCCCAAATTAAGAGATGGTTTGCTGACACATTTGATCTGATCCGCAGCTCTCAAATATTTGTTATTTTGCACAAGAAGCTTTTTTACTGATGTCTTATAGACGTTACTTTGTAATATGAAAAAATACCTTTCCTTCATGATTGCCTGCTCTCTGGCCATCACCAGTTTGGCACAAACGGAAGATGTAAAGACACTGCATGAAAATGCAAAGACGTTTATGCGTTCCGGCGATTTTGATAATGCGATCATCGTACTGGTTCGTGCGCTACAGCAGGATAAAAAAAGTCTTGACCTGCAAAAAGACCTGGTCATGTGTTATTACCTGAAAAGAGATTATGCAAAAGCGCTGGATGGTGCAGAGGCATTACTTGAACGTAGTGATGCAGATGTGGTGTCTTACCAGTTAGCCGGCAATGTTTACAAAGCACTGGAACAACCAAAGGAATGCGAAAAAATATATAAGAAAGGATTAAAGAAATTCCCAAAGAGCGGCCCTTTGTACAGCGAATACGGTGAACTGCTTTGGTCATTAAAAGATTTTTCCGCCATTGAGCAATGGTTAAAAGGCATCCAGAGCGACCCCGCCTTTAGTGGTAATTATTATAACGCCGCTCTTTTCTATTTCTTTACTAAAGACAAAGTGTGGAGCCTGGTCTATGGAGAGATATTTATAAACATGGAAAGCCTGTCAGAAAGAGGCGCCGCCATGAAACAACTTTTACTGCAGGGATATAAAGAAAAATTGTTTGCAGAAGCTGATCTCCTGAAAGGAGAAGATAAAAACAAAAGCGAATTTGCCAAAGCCTTTTTACAGGGTATGAACAAGCAAAGTTCCCTGGCCAATAAAGGACTGACCATCGAAACTATTACTATGATCCGTTCACGGTTTATATTAGACTGGTACACGGCAAATGCCACGAAATTCCCGTTCAGGCTATTTGATTACCATCAGCAATTATTGAGAGATGGTATGTTCGAAGCTTACAATCAATGGCTGTTTGGCCCGGTGGACAACCTGGCGGCTTATGACAACTGGACCAAAGCACATGCAGAACAATACACGGCATTCAATACATTTCAGCGCAGCCGCATTTTTAAAATGCCGGCTGGCCAATATTATCAATAGGGACACTATCATAAATCATAGCGCCCGTCCCGCTTTAAGCGGGACTTTTTTTTGCTACAGTTTTTACCTAATTTGTTACTAAAAGCGGTATTATTATGCTGTCACAACAACACTACTTCTATTGCCAGTAAAAACGATTGAACCATGAATGAACCCAAAAGACTATTTGACTGCATTGAATATCACTTACAACGCCAACCTCTTGATGTAATGCTGGCGGGAAAAGAAGGTGGCCTATGGAAAAAATACAGCACCAGGGAAACAGCCAGTATCGTCAATGATCTCAGTGCAGGTTTGCTCAGTATGGGTATCGGACCGAATGATATGACGGTGGAAGGAAGGGATAAAGTAGCTATCCTTTGCAAGAACAGGCCCGAATGGATGATGGTTGACCTGGCCGTGCAGCAGATCGGCGCCCTGCTTACTCCTATCTATCCTACCATTAATGTAAATGAACTGGAATTTGTATTAAACGACGCGCAGGTAAAAATAGTTTTTGTCAACGATGAAGATACTTTTCACAAAGTGGTAAGTATTAGAGACCGTGTGCCGTCATTAAAAGAGATATTCACGTTTGAACATGTGGTCAATGCCCGTCACTGGAAAGATGTTATAAATCAAAGTACACCTGAGTTAATAGACCGGATACAACCCATTGCTGATAAGATCGGCTATGAAGATGTGGCTACTATCATTTATACATCAGGCACTACCGGCATACCAAAAGGTGTAATGCTCAGTCACCGCAATATTCTTTCCAATGTAATGGCGTGCATTCCCTGTTTCCCTCCCACCGATGGCAATACAAGATCGCTGAGCTTCCTGCCACTCAATCATATTTTTGAAAGAATGGTCACTTACCTGTATTTGTTCAAGGGCACGTCCATTTATTACGCGGAAAGCCTGGATACTATTGCTGATAACCTGAAAGATGTAAAACCACATATGTTCACTACCGTACCGCGATTGCTGGAGAAAGTATATGACCGCATTATGCAAAAAGGAAATGAACTGACCGGTACAAAAAAGAAATTATTTTTCTGGGCACATAGCCTGGCTGAAAAGTTTGAGATCAATAAGAAACAGGGAGCCTGGTACAATATGCAGTTAGCCCTTGCCAATAAACTTATTTTCAGCAAATGGAGAGAGGGACTTGGTAATAATATTAAATGTATTGTAACAGGTGGCGCCGCCTGCCAGGTAAGACTGATCCGCATTTTTACAGCCGGTAAGATCACTGTCATGGAAGGATACGGTCTCACAGAAACTTCTCCCGTCATCTCTGTAAACCGATACCAGGAAGAAGGCAGGGCATTTGGTACTGCGGGACCGCTCATTGATGGCGTAGCGGTAAAAATCGCTGAAGACGGAGAAATACTTTGCAAAGGCCCTAATATAATGATGGGTTATTATAAGCGTCCTGACCTGACAGCACAGGAAATAATTGATGGCTGGTTTCATACCGGGGATATCGGCATTTTGACGGAAAATAATTTTCTGAAAATAACAGACCGTAAAAAAGAACTATTTAAAACCAGCGGTGGTAAATATGTAGCGCCCTTGCCGGTAGAAAATAAACTAAAAGAATCACCTTTTGTAGAACAGGTGATGATCGTTGGCCCGGAGAGAAAGTTTGTGGGTGCATTGATCATTCCTTCGTTTCCCAGTCTCCGGGACTGGTGCCGTCATAATGGGATACCCGACGGAACCAACCAGGAACTGATCCGTAATTCAAAAGTAATTGAACTGTACAAAGACCTCGTTGAAAGCTTTAATAAATATTTCAATCATGTGGAGCAAATCAAAAAATTTGAACTGCTGGCCACTGAATGGAGCGTGGATACAGGCGAAATGACACCCAAACTATCCATGAAACGAAAAGTGATCACGGAAAAATACAAGGACGTCATTGAAAGAATTTATTCCTGATGCAACGGTCGCCTGTTTATCGCTGTCAGTCATCAAAAAGAATATGAAAACAATTTCCTTTTTTCTTTTCTTCCTTATACTGGCAGCCACCTCCTGCAAAAAAACGGGTATCGTTTCAGATATTCCTTCCTGTATTTACAAAGAGATCATGGACAATAAGAATAATGCTGACTGGAGTACCGGCAGTGTAGAAGAATACCTGTTCCAAAATAAAATCGTTTATGCTTTCAACCCGGACCATACGATAATTGCCGATGGCGCCACCGTCATAAAAGATAGCAATTGTGACATGCTATGCAGTGTAGGTGGGTTTGGCGGACCTTCAGTGAGTATGTGCAACGGAGAAATTTTTTTCCAGGCAGCTACTTTAAAGCGAACCATCTGGACAAAAAAATAATGCCCGCATCAACGAGGCATTATTAAAATTTTGCCCATATTTTTTATATTACATCTCTCTTTATTTTAAAATTCGATCCTTTTCATTTTGGGCACCAGGAAATGCATCATGATCCATGCTAATAAATAAGCTCCTCCACAAATAAGAAACATGATAAAATAGCCCGTTTTAATTTTACCAATACTCTCATAATAAATAAACATGTTCTTTTGAACAAGCCACGTAAGCATAATTCCTCCTACTCCGCCGATTAATCCCCCTAATCCAATCACAGAAGCCGTTGTTCTTTTCGGAAACATATCGCTTACTGTTGTAAAGATATTAGCGCTCCATGCCTGGTGCGCCGCTGCAGCAAGGCCTATTACTCCAACTGCCAACCACATATCAATATCGCCGAGGTATTGCACAAAAACAATGGGTATTACACAAAATGCATAAATAAGCATGCTGGTTTTTCTTGCTTTAAAAACAGGCCAGTTATTATTGATCAGCTTCAAAGGCAACCATCCTCCAAACACACTTCCGATGCTTGATATAATATAAACAATTGCAACAGGCCACATGATCTCACGGCTGGTAAGCTGATACTCTTTTCTCAGGAAATCCGGCAACCAAAATAAATAGAACCACCATACAGGATCGGTTAAAAATTTTCCTATGGCAAAAGCCCATGTCTGCTTATAAGTAAGCAGTTGGCCCCAGGATATTCTTTTTTTACCTATTGCCTGTTCTGCTTCAAGCATTTCATCTTTATCGCTTTCAATGAAAGCCAGCTCTTCCTGCGATAACCTTTTTTGTTTGCGGGGTACTTCATAAAAGATAAACCAGAATATAAGCCAGATAAAACCAATCGAACCAGTAATGATAAAAGCCCATTCCCAACCCCAGTTATCCGCTATGGGCGGCACTGACAAAGGCGCCAGGATAGCGCCGATGTTTGTCCCGGAATTAAATATACCTGTTGCCAGAGCTCTTTCTTTTTTCGGAAACCATTCAGCGGTTGCTTTAATAGCCGCAGGAAAGTTGGCAGATTCGGTTAATCCCAAAAAAACTCTTGCTATTGAAAAACCTACCGTGCCTTTGGCAAAGGCATGACAGACTGCAGCGATGCTCCATAAAAAAGTGGCAAGGGCATAACCGATTTTTGAACCGAGTTTATCAATCAGCCTTCCTGTAAATAACATGCCGGCAGCATAGGAAATTTTAAACGCCAGTTCTATATCTGCATAATTGCCTGCCTCCTCTACAGCATTCCAGTTAAAGGCTGCGGCCAAATAAGGTTTCAATAAGCTTATTACCGCCCTGTCAAGGTAGTTAACTGTTGTTGCAAAAAAGATCAGACCGCAGATCGTCCACCTGTATTTTCCTATGGCTTGTTGCATATGGGGCAGTTATTTTTTAATCGTCGCAATCAGTTCGAGTACTTCTTTTGTCATCTTTTCAATAGTAAGATAGTCTTTTTGTTCCATCAGCTTTTTACTGATCAGTTTGCTGCCCATACCTACTGCACATACACCTGCTTTGAACCAGCCCTCAATATTTTCTTTAGTTGTATCCACACCACCGGTTGGCATGAATAATAATTTCGGGAAAATATCTTTGATGCCGCTTAAGAATTCAGGGCCCAGCATATTGCCGGGGAAAAGCTTGATAAATTTTATGCCGGCATTTTCCGCCGCGATGATCTCGCTGGGTGTCATACAACCGGGTGCATAAAAAATATCTTTGCTTACTGCATAGCTGGCTACTTCCGCTACAAATCCCGGGCTTACCAGGAAGTCAGCGCCTGCCTTTAAATATTCTTCTGCTTGTTGAAGGTTTTTAATAGTTCCTATTCCCATCAGCAAACCGGGCATTTCAGCATTTCTTACCTGCACCAGTTTTGTGAAATTTTTCAGCGCCGCTTCTCCGCGGTTGGTATATTCAATCGCCTTTACACCAGCTTTATAAACTGCCTGCAATACTTCTACACTAACTGTTTCGTCTGCATTAAAATACAAAGGCAGCATCCCCTGCTGTATGATCGCATCTGTTACCTGCTTGCTCGGACTCATGTTTCAAATTTTTACTTTTATGACTAATTTTTTTATTTCAGCATCCCCTATCATGGGAGCATGAACGTCTCCAGGAAAGAAAATAGCGAACTGACCGTCGGTTAATTGAAAATACATATCCGGCTGCTCATGATACAACTGAACGTCTTTATCAGGATTATATCCACCATTCGGTAGTACACATTTTTCTCCTGGCTTCCAGCCGATCTGCTCTGCGCCTTTAATACAAAGTTGTATGTCAATATGTTTGTCGTGGCATTCGAACTTAGCGACAGATTCAGCAGCGCTCATTCCTTTTTTACTGGAAAAGATAGCTTTTAAATTGTCGCCATCTATTTCATACTTGCCCATCTCAATATTATTCAGATCTGTTTGTTGAATATATTCAAAGGCTTTAGCAAATAAAGGATGAACACTGAAGTATTTCGACGCATTTTTAATTGTATCTATTATCATGTTTTATTTTTTTTGACGCAACGGCGCAAAGACGCAACGAAACTTCGAACAGGCTCAATAGCGATATGCAGTACAAAGGTGCGACGCAAGGGACGATGATAGTAGTACTAAAGCTGGTGTCCCACTTATTGAACTCATTTCTTTTAAAGAACCCAACTAAAATAAAAGTATCTCCGACCTAAGTTCCCCTTTAGGGGACAGGGGTTCTATCTCTGCACCCTTCCGCTTCCATCACCTTTTACCAGTTCTTTCACTTCACTTAATGTCGCATGATTCAGGTCACCGGGTATAGTATGTTTTATAGCAGATGCGGCTACACCAAACTCAGCGGCATCCGGCATAGGCATACCTGTAACCAGTCCGTAAATAAAACCGCTGGCGAATGAATCGCCACTGCCTACACGGTCAACGATACGAACATTATACTGTTTGGTATGATAAAAATCCGTGCCATCATATACCAATGCGCTCCAGCCATTATCACTGGCGCTATGGCTTTCTCTCAACGATGAAGCAATGTATTTAAACCCGAATTTCGCTTTCATTTGTTTGAATACATCTTTGAACCCTTCAAGATTCAGTTCTCCTTTGGTTACATCTGTATCTTTTGCTTTGAAACCAAGCGTAGTGTCCGCATCTTCTTCATTGCCGATACAAACGTCCACATACTTACACAACTTAGTCATCACTTCTCTCGCTTTTTCTTTGGTCCAGAGTTTTTTACGGTAGTTGAGGTCAATGCTCGTAGTGATCCCTTTTGCTTTGGCTGCTTTTAAAGCCGCTTCCGTCAATGCTGCTGCTTTATCACTCAATGCAGGTGTGATACCTGTTGTATGAAACCAGCTTGCACCTTCCAGTATTTTATCAAAGTCAAATTCTGAAACATCAACATCGGCAATAGATGCGCCCGCCCTGTCATACACTACCTGTGATGCCCTCATGGATGCGCCTGTTTCAAGGAAATATATCCCTAACCTGTCACCGCCCCTTACTATATATTGTGTGTTCACACCATAACGGCGCAAATGATTAATGGCAGACTGGCCGATAGGATTATCAGGCACTTTGGTCACAAAAGTTCCGTTCAAACCATAATTGCACAATGCAGCAGCTACATTGGCTTCCCCGCCTCCATAGGTAACATCGAAAGTATCGGCCTGTACAAAACGCTTAAAATCGGGGGTTGATAAACGAAGCATTATTTCTCCGAGGGTTACAACTTTTTCAGACATTTTTTCCTGGTTTTATATTTTATGTTATCGAACAGTTGAAAGATAAAAATAATAATGATACTATCTGCCGGAATTTAGTGCATAGTTGTTGGAGAAATTCATTTACCCTATACAATTACCTTTTTAAATGTCGCAGGTTTGTTATCTAATTGCCAGCCGAAATAATTTTTTGCATTATTAAAACAAATATCCTGTATCACTTTGCCTACCCAGTTGGTATCGTTGGGTAATTCACCATTCTCTATCTCATCACCAAAAAGATCACAGAGTATTCTCCTGAAGTATTCATGACGGGGAAAAGAAAGAAAACTTCTTGAATCGGTGAGCATGCCAATGAAGCGGCTCAGCAATCCCATATTGGACAGGGTATTGATCTGTTTGGTCATTCCGTCTTTCTGGTCAAGGAACCACCAGGATGAACCCCATTGTATTTTACCTGCTGATGATCCGTCATTGAAATTGCCGACCATGGTTGCCATCAGTTCATTATCGGCGGGATTCAGATTATATAAAATTGTTTTGGCCAGCTTATTATTACTATCCAGCTTATCTAAAAATTTCGACAGTCCTCTTGCCTGCGAAAAATCGCCGATAGAATCCCAGCCGGTATCAGGTCCGATCGTTTGCAGCATCCTTGAATTATTGCTCCGCAGCGCACCAAGGTGGAATTGCTGCACCCATCCCTTTTCCCAATCCCATTCCGCAAAATGGATCAGCATGGCTGACCTGAATTTCCGTTGCTCCGCGTCACTGAGGTTCTTTCCTCCCTGCACTTTATTGAAAATGGTATCAATCTCAGCACCGGTGAAATCGTCGGCATAAATTTCTTCCAGCCCGTGATCAGATACGTTACAACCCATTGCGGCAAAGAAATCATGGCGGTTCTGCAAAGCAGACAGGAAATCGTCAAATGATGAAATAGCAATATTGGTTATTGCTTCCAGCTTTTTTATATAGTCAAGAAACTTCACCGGGTCGCTTACATTCATCGCATTGTCGGGGCGGAAAGCCGGTAGTATCGGCGTTTCAAACGCATCATCTTTTATCTTCTGATGATATTCCAATGAATCAACCGGATCATCAGTAGTGCAAACCATCTTTACATTCATCTTTCGCAAAAGGTTACGAACAGAAAATTCTTTTGCCTGCAATTTGGCTGTACACTCCTCATAAATTTTTTTGGCTGTATCCGCATTCAATATATTCTGTACGTCAAAATAGCGCTGTAGTTCCAGGTGCGTCCAGTGGTATAATGGATTTCTTAATGTATAAGGAACTGTTTCGGCCCATTTTTGAAATTTTTCCCAGTCGCTTTTATTACCGGTGCAATAACTTTCATCCACCCCGTTGGTACGCATAGCCCTCCATTTATAATGATCACCATACAACCACACCTGTGCCAGGTTTTTGAACTGCATATCTTCTGCTATCTGCTGTGGTGGCAGGTGACAATGATAGTCCAGGATGGGCATGTCTTTAGCAAACTCATGATAAAGACGCTGCGCTGTCTTTGTTTTCAGTAAAAAATTTTCGTCTAAAAATGGTTTCATACTACTGCTTTAAAATAAATGATAGTGCCAGCTTCGGGCTAAGTCCTTATTTTCTACCCGGTTTTCATCGGGTCGAAAGACAGGGGGGTTTTTACAACGACACTCCCCGTTTCCATGGAATAAAATCATCCTGGTTCAGCAATACCGCTTTAGGTATCACTTCACCACTTGCCGCTTTGATACAGTATTCCAATATCTCTTCCCCCATTTGTTCTATTGTCTTTTCGCCATCTATGATCGGGCCGGTATTAATATCAATGATATCGCCCATTTTTTTTGTCAATGCTGAATTGGTAGCTACTTTGATAGTGGGGCAAACAGGATTACCTGTTGGTGTTCCCAGCCCGGTCGTAAATAATATTAATGTAGCTCCGCTGGCCGCCTTTCCTGTTGTCGCCTCTACGTCATTGCCTGGTGTGCATACTAAACTTAAGCCGGGTTTTACTGCAGGTTCTGTATAATCCAATACATCTTCCACGGGTGATGTGCCGCCTTTCTTTGCCGCACCTGTACTTTTTATAGCGTCTGTTATTAATCCGTCTTTAATATTACCCGGCGACGGGTTCATGTAAAAACCTGAACCGACTTTATCAGCCGCATCGCTGTAGCTACCCATTAATTGAATAAATTTTTTTGCCGCCGCTTCATTTCTTGTTCTGTCTATCAGGTCCTGTTCTGCTCCGCATAGTTCAGGAAATTCCGCCAACAAAATTTTGCCGCCCAACGCCACCAGCAGGTCAGAACAATAACCCACCGCGGGATTAGCGGATATGCCACTGAAGCCGTCACTGCCTCCGCATTTCACACCGATCGTTAATTTATCCAAAGCCGCAGGCGTTCTTCCCAACTTATTTATTTCAATTAATCCAATAAAAGTTTTGCGTATGGCTTCAGTGATCAATTGTTCTTCACTTTGCGATTGCTGTTGTTCAAAAACATATAATGGTTTATCAAAACCGGGGTTGCGTTGTTTTATTTCATCCAGCAGTTGCTTTGTTTGCAGGTTTTGGCAACCCAAACTCAGAATAGTTACTCCGGCCACATTGGGATGATCCGCATAAGCCGCTAATAATTTTCCCAGTATAGCCGCATCCTGTCTTGTGCCCCCGCAGCCACCCTGGTGATTTAAAAACTTTATACCGTCCACATTTTTAAAAACACGGTTAGTATGTATCGTTGCTTCTTTTACATCCAGGTCAGCAGTGGCTACATCAGCACCGCTTTTATACAACTCCAGTAAATGATGCGTCTTTTGTTTATACTTATCCGTCACCGCATATCCCAATTCATTATGTAATGCTTCGCGGATCACATCGAGGTTACGGTTTTCACAAAAAACAGTTGGCATAAATAACCAGTAATTGGCCGTACCCACTCTTCCATCCTTTCTATGATAACCGTTAAATGTCTTCCCTTTGAATTTTGATACATCAGGTGCATGCCATTGATAATGAAAGGGCCTGTACTCATAGGGATCCGCCGCATGTTTTGTATTGCCGGTTGTCATTAATGCCCCGGCCTGAACAGGATTTTGCATTTTACCCACCAACACTCCATACATGATCACTTTATCACCGGCATTCATATCCTTTGTAAAGAATTTATGTTTCGCGGAAATTTTTTCCTGTATCATATATTCCTCCCTGTTATATGATACAGTTTCTCCTTTGGCAAGATCTCTTAGCGCCACCAGCACATTATCTTTCGGATGTACCTTTAAAACGATTTGCTTCATCTCAGGCTACTGCTTTTATTTGTTTGGCAAAAATGGCCGCCACCCCCTGCTTTTCTAATAATTGTAAATTTTCTTTTACCGCTGCGGCAAAACCTTTCAATTCCAAAAGATCAGCCCCCCACAGCTTTTTATCTGACAGGATATCTTGGACAAAGTTATCTATATTACCCTTAGCCCATTTATCAGCAAACCAGGATGCCATCTCATCCTGTATCGCATACTTCTTCCCGTTAGCTTCTCCATAATATACATTATTAGGGCCTGCTTTACACTTCATAAATAAAAGACAGGCGGCAAAACCCAGGGCCATATTTTCCGGAACAGTATCTGTTTTACTGTAATGCTTCAGCAATAAAGGGATATTTCTCAGCTTCATCTTAGAAGTATAGTTCATGGTAATGCTGATCCATTTATGGTCTAAAGAAGGATTACGGAAACGGTCTGTTACCTGGTTGGCGAAAACGCAGGCTTCATTATAGGTGATAGTTTCACCATCCAGCGCCGCCGCTATCTCCAGCATCATCAGCCTGCGGACATACGATGAAATATCTGCATCACTCATCGCTTCTCTCACCGTTTCAAAACCGGCGAGGAAAGCAAGACCGCAGGTGAATGTATGCGTGCCATTCAGTAAACGTAATTTCAACTCCCGGAATTTTTCAATACCAGGAGTGATCACCACCCCTTCATCTGTCCTGCTGAAAGAAAGCGTTTCTTTTACTTTTTCACTGCCTGATTCAATCGCCCAGAATCGAAAAGCTTCCGCCATGATCATCAGTTCGTCAGTATAACCAAACTTTTGTTCAGCTGCTTTTCTTTCAGCATCCGGCAATTTTCCCGGCACTATGCGATCCACCAATGAATTACAGAAATGATTGGCCGATTGCAGCCATTGAATAAACTTTTCTTCAAGCTTATTTTTTACAGCCAGTTCCAGAACGATGGAACGGAGCTTCGTCCCATTTTCTATTATCAATTCCGTAGGGATGATCACCATACCGCTATCTTCCCTGCCATAAAAAGCTTTATGCCGTTCGTATAAAAAAGCCAGCAACTTACCGGGAAATGATGGGGGTGGCGATAATGTAATATCATCATCTGTCAATACAATACCCATCTCTGTTGTATTGGAAATGACAATTTTCATTTCAGGGTTATGGGCGCATGTCAATATCTCAGCCCATTGTTCTTTAGCGGAAAGCACCCGGCTGATGGAAGAATTAATGATCGCTTCTTCTGTCATCGCGCCATTCTCAATTCCTTTTACATATAAAGTGTATAATCCATCCTGCTGATCAAATGCATCAGCACTGCCCTGCGAAGTGGATTTTACTACCACTACCCGGCCATTAAAAACACCGTTGCGGTTAGCTTTGTCAATAAAATAATCAGGCAATCCGCGCAGCAACACACCTGTTCCGAACTGCAAAACCTTCTCAGGTAATGCAAACAATTTTTCCATGGGGATGATCAACCCTGTTTTTGGAGAAATTTCTTTTATCGTTTTTTTTGACAATTGCATCCCCGCTTATTTTTAATTTACTTTTTTACTTTGCATCAATAGCCATTTCACCAGGTCTTCGGCGGCTTTATAATTCGGATACTCCGCTGGCAACTTTCTTCCGTCCAGGTATTCATTATACAACCAGGGATCGCCGGCAGCCAATACAGTTCCTTTTCCAAATTTAGCGGTAGCGATAATCACATCAGCTTCTTTTACAGCTAGTGCTTTAGCCGGAGCTTTTATATCCAATACACTGACCTCTTTCAAATACATTTTATACGGCTCTTTAAAAACCTCTTCGTCACCGGCTATCACTGCCCCTGTTTCAAATTCATCATTTTTGACCATGTTCCTGCTTGTATTGGTAAAAGTTATTCCAAACGTATTGGCTAATTTATTGAAGTGTTCAAGGCCGCAATTAGCGCTGTCATTCGCCAGCAGCAGCAATACGCCTCCAGCTTTTACCCAATCGCTTATTGATTTTACATTTTTTTCAGAAACATAATTTGGAGCGGGATTATCCTCTACATGGTCGGGATCAACTATTATATACACAGATGCTTTCTTCAGGTTATTGGCAGTTGGCGCCACATCCAGTGAAGAAAGCTTCGCACCATACTTATTGAATATATATCCAAGTCCGGCGAACCCGGGATGTGACATTTCATTCCATACATAATGCCAGTAAACTGATGCCCCGGTCAAGTCCTTTCTTTTCTCACTGTTAAAATAGCGGTCAAGCATTATTGTTTTCCCCCTGCCGGTTAATTGTACCGGCATCATTTCCATTTCATTGCCGGCTAATAAAAAAGCGCCAATACCTTTTGGATCGTTCACTATTACATCTTCGCTCATATAATAGTCAAAACTTCCATCACGATAAGGATTGCCACCGAGCCCGCTTACTTTTACCGTTCCATGCAAATTTGTTTGCCCGTTCTCTGCTTTAATAAATTGTTTTATAATACCCGTATATCCTTTCGTAGCGATGGTGATTTTGCCGGGCATGATATATCCTTTCCGGACCCCTTTCGCAACAGCATATACAAACTGGCTGCTGGCTGAGGCTTCAAAATAATTCTTTTGTTTTCCCGGTCCTTTATAATTCAGTATATCTAACCAAAGGCCCGTCTTTGGATCCTGCACTTTGGCGATAGCATTCACCAACCGGTTCAATATATCAATAAGGGTTTTTCTTTTAGGATGATCTTCCGGGAACCAATCCAGTGCATCCACTAATGCCGTTGCATACCACCCCATCGCCCTTGACCAGAAAAGTGGAGATGTCCCGGTTTGTTTATTCGCCCATTGCTGCTCCCTGCTTTCATCCCAGGCATGAAAGAGCAAACCTGTTTTTGCATCCCTTGCATGTTTTTCCATCCATGTAAACTGGTTGGCCACATCATCAAACACGGCATTATCGTGCACCAGGTCTGCATATTCCGCATAAAATGGTTCAGCCATATACAATCCATCCAGCCACATTTGGTAGGGATAAATTTTCTTATGCCAGAAACCGCCTTCGTTGGTACGCGGGTGCGTCCGCAACTGCTCTCTCAATAACTTAGCCGCATTCAAGTATTTTTCTTTTTGTGTGAGACGGTATAAAAGTAAAATCAATTTGCCATTATTAATATGGTCAATATTATATTCATCCGGTTTGTACGTCTTAATGCTTCCATCATCCTGTACAAAAAAATCCATTTGCTTCTGTATATAATTATAATATTTCACATCACCCGTATTTCTCCAAAGTCCCTCAAAGCCTTTCAGAATAACCCCCATATCATACGACCACTTTGCCTGCCTGCCGTCAAGTGCAAATGAATCTTTCCAGGTCTTCATGACCGTTTCAGCCATTTGCTGCGACAATGATTTTTGCTGCGCAGAAGCAATCATGGTGAACAAAGAAAATCCGGCTATAAGAAATTTTTTCATTTTATTGTTTTACCAGAGCTCACCCTCTTATCCCTCTCCTTGCTTCCCACTTCACTTTGTTCGTAGTCGCAATGACGGGAGAGGGACGGTGCTGCATCTCTTTAATAAACTTCATTCCTCCCACATCATCTTTAATTCTTTACTCATCACTTTCACATACTCAGCTAAATTATGAGATACTTTAAAAAACCAAATACTACTCACCGTTCACCACTCACTTTACCGTCACACTCTTATCCCTCGCTCCCAGTTTATAAACGATGTTTTCTTTCGCCCCGGAGGCATCCGTATTTTTAATACTAAAGTATTACTTCCGTCGCCGCTGACGAGTAACAATAATTCCGAAGGAACCAATACTACGCCACCGTCTTTTTTGTTGCAGGCCTCAATAGCGGCATTGATGCTGTTTATATTTAAAGCATGGCTACCAGGAACGGCGCCATGTTTTACTATACTGATCGTATCTTTTTTGAATTTCGGGGAAATGATCACCGGAAGTTTATTCCACCGGGCTATTACATCTGAAAAAGAGAGAGCAAAGAAAAGGATGATGAAAGGTTTTTTCATTATGACAAATAAATCGTTAATTGAACAGCTTGTTTCTTATACAATTCTACCCAAAACGCGGTCATTTTCAATAGTTTCGAAAGTCTTTATTTACGCAATCGTTACCAGCGCCGGGGCCGGCAAAAATGGTGCTGATTACTCTTGCATCCATCCCGTATCAACCGGCTTATGAAGCAATTTTTACCGCCTGCCTGGCCAGCAATTTCCACTGCTTATGATCTTTTTGAAAAATGAGCATGACAAGTAAATGCACTTCTGCCGGTTTACCGCCATCATTGGTTTTGGCATTTAGTTTATGCCGCACAATAGCCGTCTTGCCGCTGATGCTGATTGTTTGATCTAACAGCTCAATAGTTACAAAATCAGATGCACCGCCTGCCAGTTTTTCAACAAATTCTTTTTTATCGTCCACATGCCCGCCCGAATGACCATAGCTTAGTTTATCCATCGCAATGCTTTCCAGGTCTGTTCTGTTTCCGTCTATCATGGCTTTACGCAATTTCTCTACGGCATTGGCTACTGCTGTTTCATCCCTGCTTTGTGCGTTTATTGCTGTTGTTATTACCAGGCAAATGATACTTGTAAAAAATAATTTCCTTATCATGTTAAATTGTTTTTATAAATCTATTGAATTTGTTCCACCCCGGGCCAATCAAAATCGGCATAGCCTGAATCATCAATCTGTGTTCCCTGGTACAAAAGAGTCCGAAACCTGATGCCATTCTTGCTCCTGGCGATAAACTCACTACCGGCAACCTGCGTATATTGAAGGCGAAAAAAATAAAGGTCCCTGGTGACATAGGACTTATTGGTTTTTCCAACTCAGGTATTACTGAATTGATTGAGCCGCTCCTGTCTATTATCAAGCAACCCACAAAGGAACAAGCCGGTTATATGGGGCTCATGAAGCTTTGTCCGTTAAAATGTTTCAGCATTATTTATTATACTCTGTCATTTCTCTTGCCGAGGTGCCATCGTTATATAATTCAATAACGGCATACGCAGGCGCAAATTCCTGGAAAGCCCCTTTCCACCAGTTGCCTGATACAGCGCCATTGCAACAATATTTTATGCCCAGGTAATCCAGTTCATCCTGCAGATGAATATGGCCACTAAGACAAACTTTTATATTCGGGTATTTCAGGAATATTTTTTTTAGCGACATAAAATCAGTATGCATCAGGTTGCGTTGAATTTTAAGGTCGCCGTTTGCCTCTGTTTTATCAAAGAACAATCCTGCACAAATAGAAAGGATGGGGATATGCGATACAATGCAAATGAATTTATCCTTTGCTTGTTCCAGTTCCTGCTGCAACCAGTCTAACTGCTCAGGGTCAATGTATGCGATATACCCCCCCGCAGGGTTCAATTGCGTGCTGTCCAAAACAAGGAAGTGCCATTTGCCTTTGGTAAAACTATAATAGCGTTTGGGCAATTGCAATGTTTCTACCACCCATTGCTTACCGTAAAGTTTGTCGGCCTCAGGTTTATCATTTTTTATAAACCATCCCCACACATCATGATTGCCGATACAGTGATAAATGGGCAAGTTGTTTTCTTTTTCTAGGATAGTATGATAAAGGTCCCATTGTGCCTGTGTTTTTTGTTTGTCCGCTTCCAGGCTATCCATGATGGAATCACCGCCATTGATGATAAAGTCAACTGTGGGTTTTAATGACTGCGCATGATGCAGGGCTTTTGCCATACCAGTTTCGGCAGCCAGATCCGGCTTTACATGAATATCTGTGAGGTAGGCAAACCGGATTTTGCCCGGCTTTTCATTTTGATCAGCAAAACTAATGGTGGGTAACAGGCTGCTGCCAATAACAGCAGCAGTATTCTGCAGGAATGTACTTCTCTTCATAGATTATTTTGTTGTGAAAAAATACAACAAAATAATTTTCTTTCTGTAAACTAATTGAATCGGCTGAATAAGGTTTTTTTATCCAGCAAGCGGCTTAAAAGCGTTAATTGGTTTTTGGCCCTTATTAAATTATGCCCGGGATATTTTGCAACATAATACATATCATTATTAATATAATCAGCCAGGAACCGTACCGCCTGCATATAGATCATAAATTTCCCGGCATAAAAGAAATGCTTCTTCTCTGTTTCGGTAAGCTCATCTTTCATTTCCTCCAAATAACCCTGCACAATGGCTTTATAATAATCATCCCGGATTTCAATTTTACTGAAATCATTCTCTTCTTCACTCACAGGCGACAGATACGTTCGCATCATATCTCCCGCATCACTGATGAAATAGCCCGGCATCACTGTATCAAGATCTATCACACATAAACCTTTATCCTCTTTATCAAATAATATATTACTGATCTTTGTATCATGGTGGGTAACTCTCAGCCGGAAGGCCGGGTCGGTTTTCATTTGTTCATATACTTTCACAATGCCCGAATGATTGGATATTATTTTTATCAGTTCCTGTGATTGGCTGATCCGTTCTGCATTTCCTTTTTTTAATGCAGCCAAAAACTGCTCGTAGCGCAATGCAAGATCATGAAAAGAAGGAATGGTGATTTTAAATCCGCTCAAATCTATACCGGAAAGCAAACGGGTAAATCTTCCAAACTGGGCAGCGGCTTGGTAAGCCTGTTCCGGGGTTTCCACCACATCTTTGGAGTGGGATCCGGCTACAAAAGGAAATAAACGAAAGAAACCTTCGCTTTTAATAAATACCATATTATCACCTGTTACTGAAAGAACAGGTGCGACAAACCTGTATGCCGGATGGTACTGGCTGAGATAACCGGCTATCAATTTAATATTACCTGCTATATCCTGGGGTTGTTTAAAAACTTTCTGGTTGATCCGTTGCAGGATATAGGGTTTACCCGCAGATATCACTTTCCATGTATTATTGATCAGCCCGGTGCCAAATGATTCAATGCTTGTATCTTCTTCTTTAAGTCCGTAAGCGGGTAAAACAGTTCGAATCATTATTAAAAATAAGAAAGGAACACGGATTTAACGGATGATATAAATTATCACTGGTATATTTTGTAATCGCCGTATTCCGTATGCTATTTCATTTTAATACTCGTCATTCAATGCAAATACAGGTTTGCGGTACATCCATTGCCCGCCGGTGAAATCAGGAAACTCAACTGTTTCATTACCGAGTTCAATTGATTGTTCACTCAATGGAGTAATGGCGCTCCATGCCGCAGCATCATATACGTCCATCGGTGTAGCTGTTTTGCGCTTAATGGATTCAACAAATGAATGGATAACAAAAAAATCCATGCCACCATGACCAGCGCCGGCTGTTTCTTTCGTCCACCTGGCCCATAATGGATGGTCATATTTATCCAGCCATGGTTTGGCCTCATCCCATTGGTGGGACCTGGCTGATTTTTCCTGTATATAAATCCCTTTATTTACATCCATCCATAATCCTTCTGTACCCTGTACACGAAAACCTAAAGAATAAGGTCTTGGCAAATTAGTATCGTGTTCCAGCAATATGGTTTCACCATTGGCGCAATTGATATGCGTTGTCACAACATCGCCTAATTTGAAATTCACTTTTGTATTAGGATGGTTTTCGCCTCCCTGTTTTACAATATAATTATGCAACCCTCTTGCTTTGGAAGAAAAGGAATTCAATGTAAGAAAGCGATTACCCCTGTTGATATTGATATAATGTGCGACAGGTCCGATACCATGTGTAGGGTAAAGATCGCCATTGCGGTGAACCGAATGATTGGTTCTCCATTTTGCTTCTGAAAATCCTTTTTCGCCAAACTCCACCCCATGTCCGTAAGGGTTAATCCCATCATTGAACTTTACTTCACGCAGATCATGCTGGTAACCGCCCTGCAGATGAATTAATTCACCAAACAATCCCTGCCTTACCATATTTAATACGGCCATCACATCACGCCGGTAACAAACATTTTCCATCATCATTACATGGGCGTTATATTTCTCCGCTGCTTTCACTACATCCCAGTGATCCTGTAATGTAATGCCCAGCATTACTTCCGTTCCCACGTATTTGATGCCTGCTTCCACCGAACCGATGATCATCGGCTTATGCCATTCCCATGGCGTAGCGATGATCACTGCATCCATGCCTTTCGTGTCCACCAATTTTTTCCAGGCATAATTATCCCCTGTAAAAATTGGCGGCATCTTTTTACCGCTTTTAGTGATCATTTCTTTTGCCGTTTTCAGCATCCGGTCATCAACATCACAAATGGCCACCAGTTCCACATCCTCTCTTCCCAGCAACAATTCGAGATGGCTTTGTCCGCGCAATCCCGTACCGATCAATCCAATTTTTACTTTCGGATCTGCTGCCCTGGCAAATAAACTTCCTGGAGGTAATATGGCAAATGAAGCCGCTGCAAGGCTGGTATTTTTGATAAAATCTTTTCTTCTCATGTTATTTATTTTTTGAAAGCAGAAGGCTCTGAAAATGAAAGATAGTTCAAAAAGAAAAAAACAAAACATCTGAAATGATCTTCAAAAATTCCCATTGGGCCAGGCTGATAGATTCTAATTTTTGTTAATTAACAAACCTTTATACCCCTTATAGAAGCTTTCATTAAAAATTCAATTTTCACTACATACGCTTCTATCAACCTTGACCATCACTAAGATTTAAAAAATAAAAAACCACTTTAACTAAGCTATGATGGTTCATGTAGCGCTAACCAGAGAATTATCTACCCCGATTTTTGCAGGATTTGATTGGTTTTATCACATTATAGGGTTCTTACTGAATTTAATAACAAATTGATTTCCAAATAAGTCTGAATTTTTTTATTTTTGGAAAGGATGGACATTCCACTCTAAGCGATAATCATTATTATGAATGAATTAGTCTTTATATCCGAAAGCATAAGATCGCTACAAAGTTTGTCAAAAAAGGAAACGATTTTCCTGGATGATATACAACAGGAGTTTCAAGCTGACCTGCAAAATTATATTGCAGGGGAGACACTTTCTGCACGAAATGGAAAACTTATTATTGGCAATAATCTCTATAAAAAATGGCTTTCGAAAATAAGGACCAAGGGATTTGATTATGAAATAGATTTCAAACGATGACTATTTCTGAAAAATTCAATCATATTGAAACGCTGAAAAACGGGTTAGATAAGTTGAGGCCTCTGCAGGATTGGGACGATGCCTTCTTTAGAAAGGTAAAAATTGACTTCACGTACAATTCAAATAAGCTCGAAGGAAATACACTTACTTACGGTCAGACGATTAAATTGCTTAAAGATTTTGTAACTCCGAAGAATGCTGCCGCTGGTGAACTATTAGACATGATCAATCATCAAAAAATTTTGGATACTGTCTTTGCCAATTACAGATCGCAAAATATATCAGAAGATAATATTAAAGCTCTTCACAGAGAGTTAATGAAAGATATCGCGCAATGGGGAGATGATGGATTGTACAGCCCCGGCCAATACAAATCCAACCGAAAAGATTCATACTTACTTGCTCCCCAACAGGGTATCAGGAGCAATGGATGAACTTATTCTTAAAACAAATCAACTGTTACAAAATACAAATGTGAATAACGCAGGCCTACATGCGTTGTCTATTGCAACATTTTTCCACCAGCAATTTTTAAATGTCATACACCCTTTTAGTGATGGGAATGGTCGAATAGCCAGAATATTTATGAACATTATATTGCTTAAAAACGGATACCCCCCGATTTTTATCAAAGAAGTTAATAGACAGGACTACCTGAAGCGATTTGAGATTTCGGATAACGATATGACTCCGATGCTGGATTTTATGGGTGATAGATTAGTTGAAAGTCTCCAGGAAAAATCAGAGTTTATGAAATCTCAATAACGGTTTTAATTAAAACTCGTATCCTAAATACCTATTTTATCATTAATTTCTGGAGCCTGGCTTACGCTTACCACTAATGATTCGTTGCTTTTAAGTGCTGAGATTATTTTTCGAGAATGTTTTTCAAAGTGGACAAACTAATATCCATATCTTTCGCAACATGTTTTTCCATTATTGGTATCATTATGTTCAAAGGATATTTCAATGTACCTGCATTGCTCCAGTTTACTTTGGTTTGATTATCGGGTAGTGATTCTGTCTCCATGATTATACAGGCAATGGCAGCCATTGGTTTTACGAACCGAATTTCTGTTTCAATTCTTTCCCCTTCAATAATGTTCTTAATTTCCTTTTCTCCCATACCGGCGCTTTTATTTCCGCTCCAGGCATAAATATATCCAACTGTTCCGTCTGTTCCTTTGAATTCTCTTTTCCTGTCGGGACCGGCCATTGCGTGTTTGTTGAACTCGTCCTGGTGTTTGAGCAGTTTTATATAGTCAAATACTTTTTGCCGGGGCGCATTAATGATAATTTCACGTTTCACATAATGTTCCCTCTTCATGAAAAGCGCAATGATTAACAGAAAGGCAATGATGCCTGCCGCTACAAGCAGAATTATAATTATGGTATTCATTTTATTGTCTTTATTGTCTTTTTAAATTGCAGTTTCCTTCATTTTATTCCTGCCAATTTTTCATATTCTCTTCCTGTTTAATTTTTGCTGTTTTTCTTTTTAAGATTAATGAACTGATAATTGTTACAATCAACCCGACCGGTAAAATTTCGGCGTAAGTCATCATCGCATTAAAGAGTGGATTCTTTAACATCCTGGCGAAACTTGCCATTTCTTTTGTTTGCTTATCTATTTCTGCCGGGCTCGCCCCGCTTGCTTTCAGTTTGTCAAGCGTGTGTGCTGAATATTTTTCTGCAAAATCGGGTATGAAAAAAAAGTAGTCAATCAGCCACGCGATAACATAAATGGTGGAAGCGATTAAAACCATTATGATCCCTGTTTTAAACGCTTTGCCAAAACTGATAACGCCCCCATTGTATTTATCCCTGTAATTGCGAATGCCAACAAACACCAGTGAAAAGGCGATGAGCATAGAAGCATACCCGATGAGCATACTTGTGTCATAATCAACGTTGCCTTCGCAATGGCTTATGTAGTTGACAGTAAACAGCATTAAAATAGAAACAACAATGCCTGCAATAAGCCCGTAGATGATAATATTCTTTTTCATTTTTTATTTTTTGTTAGTGCAAATGTGGCTGCTGCATGGCTTTTTCCGGTCATACTTTCGGCTATTTTTATACTATTTCGCTTATTTTCATACCAAAGCAGGAGGCACTTAAGGGATGAGATTTAACCTTTTTGCTTTTTCAACCGCCTGTGTCCGTCTTTTTACATCTAACTTTTCAAAAATATTTTGAAGGTGTGTTTTGACGGTGCTTAGTGAGACGAAAAGTTTTGCTGCAATTTCCTGGTTGCTGTGTCCTTGTGCCAATAAACCCAATACTTCCAACTCCCGTTTGCTTAGTTCAAGTTGGGAGACAAGTGATGTATCCAGAACAAAATTTTCATTCCTGTTTACATACACTTCTTTTTCTATTACTACGGTTTCAATTTTGGGTTTTGAAAGTTTTAAGGCAAGCCATATACCTAATGCAGTAAAAATGACCGCAATAAACCCGATATAGATTTCAAATGAATGGTCAAATATTATAAAACGAAGTTCTAACCATTTAAGAAGAAACAGCAGAAAAGCCAAACTGATACTATAAATTATAGTCGCTTTATTCCTTAGCAATGAGTTTTTGTCATCTGCCATAATATAAATGTCCATGTTTTGCGGTTACTTTCAATTTACCACTTTTGCTCAAGCACGACCGCTAACTCATAAATATACGCAACGCAATAATCACGGTATGTCAATCATGCTTAAGTAAAGTTCATGGGTGCGTCTGAAAATCTTAAAATACCCTTCAATTTAAGTAAATTTCTGGATGACATAGTCTATTAATAATCAACTCCCTAATGATAATGACTGAAGATGTGAAAAGGTAGTCTCAAACATTCACACCCGAAGCAAATTTTGAAAGATCGGAGAGAATTATACGAATTACCCGGCAATGCTGAACATTCATGGGGGAATAAAAACTTAAGGAATTATTTATCCCGGTTGCCTATAAAAGCTGCATTGGTTTTATAACCGGAAAATTCAGAACTATTTTGCCGCTTTCCCAGTCTTGCGAAAGGCATTAAATGTCTTTGTGGGTATTGTAGCCCCGAGGGTTGCAGGCTCTAACCAAATTTTGCAACATTTAAGGGAATTGAGTGCATTACCGGATAATACCGGGCGTTAGTGGGTAATAAAAAGTTCCACGTTTTGAGATATGCTAAACGTCAATAACAACTGTCAGATTAAATACTAATTATTTCAAGTGACCGGCTGTTGCGCTTAGTTTTATTCGCCATTCCAGGCTATTAATTTTAGCCTGATTTCATTATTTTTAGCTTTAGTTATGACAATGTTTTCATTGTCATTTGTAGTTTGATTTGTAGTGGCTTCTGATTTCCAACTTCCTTTTGTTATTTTAAACTCTACAGGAAACTGAACTTTCAATTTAATCTCTCTTTCAAATTCTGAAACCTTTCTTAGTTTAACTTTTGAAGGATCCCAATTACCTAGACTTTCCTGGTTTCCTGTAATAAATGCATCATCATTTTTATTCGGAACAGTTATTTTGAAAATTATTTCCTGATAAATTTCACTTAAGGAATAAGGGTTTTTATCAATGAACGATCTAAGATATGTTAAACCCTGTAACAAGGAAGGCAAGTATCCGTTCCAATGATTATATTCAGGAAATTCTTTTATAATAATAGTATACTTTCTATAATCAAAAGCACTGTCTAAAAATGTTTTGACTTTATTATACCCGATAGCCCAGGATTTTGCCCATGTTTCCGGCTCATTTGATTGACTTATGTAAATAAACTTATTTTCTGTTGGTTTATTAAAATTGATTCTCAGAAAATCATCCGCAAGTCTGTAATTGTCATATGCAAAATTGGGTGAAATTGATATAAAGCCTTTGAACATCTCCGATGAATTAATCGCTTTGTCCAAAACAAATGAAGCACTTAAAGAGTGTCCGACAAGATATCGTACATTAGTAGTCCTATAACTATTGTCAATAAATGGAATTACTTCATTTTTAAAGTATTTCCAAAAATTCTCTTCATTCGGGTTATTTGTTTGATATTTATCCAAAGTAACATTTATAGGTTTAGGCAGATAATCACTATTTCTATAATAGCCTGAGTTATCATATGAGGGTGAGGATATTCCAACAACTATAAATTTTTTTGAATTTGTTATGAAACCTAAAGAGGAATGAACCAAATCAAAAAGCTCTCTATTTTGTGCATCAAAAACATAAATTACGTCAAACGAAACCAAATCCCTTTCCTTATAATTCCAGGGCGTATAAATAAATATTGGTCTTTTTTGATTAAGTATTTTTGAATTTATATTTAACTTTTCAAGACTTGCGGTTTGTTGTGCAACTACATTAAAAGAGAGTCCTGCAAAAAACAGTAAAAGAATCAGAATACTTCTTACAAATTCACTTTTTAAATTCATACACAATGTCTATTTAAAATTACACACAACTCTTAAATTTACGAATCTTAATAAATAAATATGCGGCAATCTGCCTATGAAGGGCAGATCGTCGTATATCTAACAATTGCTTAATTAAAAAAAATCCCCATGTTGAAGCCCTCCGCTTGCCTCGCTTGCTTTTCTTTAACTAACTAAGACTTACTGGGATTGCAGCGAGTAATTTAATGCCTTTTAAAATGCCCTAATGGGTGTTTATGAGTATTTGTGGTATTTGTAGTCCCGACAGGAATCGAACCTGTATCAAAAGTTTAGGAAACTTCTATTCTATCCATTGAACTACGGGACCTTGCTTCGCTATTTTCACTCTATCCGCAACCGGCTTATACAAGCCGCTCGCAATGACAGGCTGTTTTGAGGAAGCGGGCGGCAAAAATAACAGTTTCCCTCTTAAATCCGGTTTTTATACTTCAGATTTGCCTGTTATCGTAACCGCGGTATAATTTTTCCAGGCTGTAAGATGGACTGCCATAGGGTTGTCACCGGGCATGGGTTTCTTTGTATAATAAATACATTTTAAAACCCCTAAAACATACAAAATGGGAAACAATAGTCAAACTCAAATCCTGGATAAACCTGTCATCAGCCCGGAAGAACTGCTCGCACACTGGCAGGGACACCGCCTCCTTACCCGCAAAACCATCGAAGCATTCCCGGAAGATAAACTCTTTACTTATTCCATCGGTGGTATGAGACCTTTTGCTGAATTGGTGTATGAATTCCTGGGAATGGCAGTGCCCGGTGCTACCGGCATTGCTACAGGAAAATGGCAACAATGGGCGGATGCCAAAAAAGTGACCGCCAAAAAAGATTTACTGAGTCTCTGGGACCAGGCCACCGAAGACCTCAACCATATATGGCCCGCTATTCCGGTTCACCGCTTCCAGGAAGAAGACGTTGCCTTCGGGCAGTGGCCCGGCACCGGTATATCGTTTGTATTTTATTTTATAGACAACGAGATCCATCATCGCGGGCAGGCTTATGTTTATCTCCGCTCATTGGGTATTGAGCCCCCTGCCTTCTGGGATCGGGGTTAGACCGGGCAAATTCATTTTGCTTGCTGGTGGCAGATGGGTTTAGAGAGTGGTCTATGTATCATTCAATCACAAGCTCTTTTCATTACTGGTTCCGGTAATGAAAGATGATTTTTTTTCCGGGACTAATGCAAGGCTATAATTTCCTACCTTTCAGCCATAGTTTGCATTATGAAAAAGATCATTCCTCTTGCGCTTTCCCTGTGTATGTTTGCGACCATTAATGCGCAAACAGCGATAAAGCAAAAACCGCTATTAAATCATATAGCGTTTTACGTCGTTGACCTCAAAACCGGCACTTCGTTTTACCAGGATATCATTGGCCTGGATACTATCCCGGAACCTTTTCATGATGGCAGGCATACCTGGTTTGCTATCGGGCCCAAAAGTCACCTCCATCTTATACAGGGAGCTGCCGGCAAAACGGAACATCCCAAAAATTCACACCTCTGTTTTAGTGTCGCATCTGTGGACGTCTTTATCGCTACACTCAAAAAAAACAATATCGAGTACGAGAATTGGGCCGGGGAAAAAAACGCTGTCACTAACCGGGTAGATGGGGTAAAACAAATCTATTTCCGCGATCCTGACGGTTACTGGATCGAGATCAATGATGCTAAAGACTAAAGGCCTGGTACCGGCCAAGACCTTATCTTTGCCGTCCTCCGAAATAATTTTCGGCCTTAAATCAGAAAAGATGAAGTTTTATAATCTTCTTATTAAATACCGTCTCTGGATCGGCATTATACTGATAGCCTTTGGTATTTATGTAAACTATGCGGGCAGCTTTTGGCCAGCCTTTCCCTTATACCTTGTTGGTGTAGTGCTTATCGCCGGTCATTTTTTCTTTGGTCCCCTGCGCCTGATACAGGAATACATGGAAAACGGTGATATGGAAGGAGCTGAAAAAGTGTTAGGTTCCATTCAATTTCCCAACCTGCTGTATAAACCGATCCGTTCCGTGTATTATACACTAAAAGGAAATATCGCCATGATGAAACAGGATTTTGACGGCGCTGAGAAGAACATGAAAAAAGGACTTGACCTGGGTATGCCCATGAAAGAAGCGGAAGGCGCCAGCATGTTACAGATGGGGATGCTTCACATGCAGAAGAACGACCTGAAACAGGCAGAAAGTTATATCCGTGGCGCGATCCGGAAAGGTTTGCCTGATAAAGAAAATGAAGCAGCCGCTTATTTGCAGATGTGCAGCATTATGATGAACAAAAGAGAATTCCGCGCCGCCAAAGATTTTTTCAGGAAAGCAAAAGCATTAAAGCCTACCACATCCCAGATCGTTGACCAGATCAAACAAATAGAAAAATATATTTCGAGGATGCCGGGATAATACAAAGCCGGTAAATACTATTTTAAGAGGCTGGTAAGTTATTTTTACCAGCCTTTTTATTTCTATTTAGTTCAAACAACTAACTTGCAACAACTTAATTTACAGTATGAAAAAACTATTGATGGCCGCAGCATGTACTGCTTTATTCATTTCAGTCCAAAGCCAAAAAAGCACTATATCCATTATTCCTCAGCCCGCTTCTGTAGTACAGGAAGATGCTGGTTTTATATTACCTCATGAATTATTCATTATCCTGCCTCAACATGAAGAGTTGAAGAAAATAGCCGGCCGGCTTGCGGCTCAGCTATCCGCTGCTACCGGGTATGATGTAAAGATCAATGAAGGAAATACCCCTGTAAGGAAATCTATTTTCCTTTCCCTGTCCGGTGATAAGAGTATCCCGAAAGAAGGTTATCGTTTACAGGTAACAACTAACGGTATTACTTTAACCGCAGCAGAACCAGCCGGTATTTTTTATGGCGTACAGACATTATTACAATTACTCCCCAAAGAAATTGTAAGTAAACCGGCCATAAAAAAAGATGAATGGGTGATTCCTGTAGTTACTATCGAAGATCATCCGCGTTTTGGATGGAGAGGTATTATGCTGGATGTATCCCGCCATTTCTTTACCAAAGAGCAGGTGAAAGAATATATTGATGAAATGGTAAAGTATAAATTCAACCTGCTGCATTTACATTTAACAGATGACCAGGGCTGGCGCATTGAAATAAAAAGTTTACCGAAACTAACCGAAGTAGGATCCTGGAGAGTGGATAAAACAGGGACCTTTGGAAAATTTTCTCCGCCAGCGCCCAGCGAACCACGCACTTCCGGCGGCTTTTATACGCATGATGACATCAAAGAACTGGTACAATATGCTAAAGACCGTTTTGTAAACATATTGCCGGAAATAGATATCCCCGGTCATAGCCTCGCCGCTATTGCATCCTATCCTGAATTAGTCTGCACACCGGGTACGTATAAAGTTAACTCCGGCGAGCAATTTATGATATGGCCTGGCGGTGGCCAGCATTTTTACGGATTATTAGATAATACACTTTGCCCGGCCAATGAAAAAGTGTATGAATTCCTGGATAAAGTATTTACTGAAGTGGCGCAGTTGTTTCCTTTTGAATATATACACATGGGTGGTGATGAAACAGCCCGTAACTTCTGGGAAAAAAGTCCCCTGATAAAAGCTATGATGAAAAAAGAAAAACTGAAAGACCTGAATGAAGTGCAGAGCTATTTTGTAAAAAGAGTTGAAAAGATCATCAATGCAAAAGGAAAGAAAATGATCGGCTGGGATGAAATACTGGATGGTGGCCTGGCTCCCAATGCAGCGGTAATGAGCTGGCGTGGAATGAAAGGCGGAATAGAAGCAGCTAAACAGGGACATGAAGTAGTGATGAGCCCTACTGATTTTGCCTATATAGATTATATGCAGGGCGATGCTGTACTGGAACCACCGGTATATGCCACGCTACGTTTGAAAAAAGCGTACCAGTTTGAACCAGTACCGGAAGGAGTAAATGCTGCATTGATAAAAGGAGGACAGGCAAATCTCTGGACAGAACAAGTATATAATACGCGTCATTTACAATACATGACATGGCCCCGTGGCTTTGCCATTGCTGAAGCATTATGGTCACCAAAAGATAAAAGGGACTGGAACAATTTCTCAGCAAGAGTGGAGAAACAGTTTGAAAGATCAGATGCGGCTCAGGTAAAATATGCGCCCAGTATCTATGATCCCATTTTTGAAGTCAGCAAAAAAGATACGGCTACTATCATGGTAAAACTTAGCACTGAGATAGACGGGCTTTCCATTCATTACAGTTTTGACAATTCCTTTCCTGATCAGTATTATGCAAAATATACTGCACCATTAACCGTTCCAAAAGATGCGGTGACGATGAAAGTAATTACATACAGGGATAATAAAGCTATGGGCAGAATGATGGTAATGCCGGTAACAGAACTGAGAAGAAGGGCGGGAATAAAATAAGTCAATACGTCATTTAGTCAAAAAATAACGAGCCTGATGACAGAAATTCTTTTGTGGTTTCAGTATAGTTCAATCATCATTTCGGGGCCTCCGGGCCATTTGCCAAATAATTCTTCTACTTTATTGAACCGGTAGTTGAAAATTTGTTTTATTTGACTTTTTACAAACAGGACATTGGCAAGTTCACCTAAAACCCAGAGCGGGTTTTTATAATGAACTATATCTGTCATTTCCACGCCACCTTCAATAGCTTTGAAATGATGCTGGTGATGCCACATGTCGTAGGGGCCGAAACGTTGTTCATCAACGAAATACTTTTTGTCTTCTACATGCGTGATCTCTGTCATCCAGTAGAGGGGAATACCCAGTAAAGGTTTCACGCTGTATTCAATGATCTGCCCGGCGTACATTTTCTCCCCGTGATGTTTGGAGATGGTCTTAAAATCCATTTTTGCTGGCGTAATGACCTGTAAATTTGCAGGACTGGAGAAGAAATTCCATGCCTGTTCTAAACTGATGGGTATTTTCTGTTTGGTTTTGACGGAATGAACAGCCATGTTTTTAATTAAGTACGTTAACTTGTCTTAGTAACTGGCAGCAATGTAAAAAGTTCAGCAACACATGTCAATTAGTAAAGAAAGATCAGATAAGAAATTCACAGAAGAATATAGCAGGTTGAACGAGCAACAACGTAAAGCTGTGGACACCATCGAAGGACCGGTGATTGTTAACGCGGGCCCTGGTACAGGGAAAACGCAAATACTCGCACTGCGCATTGGCAATATCCTGCAGCAAACGGATACTAACCCCGGCAATATACTTTGCCTCACCTATACTGACAACGGCGCTATTGAAATGCGCAACCGCCTGCTGAAGATCATAGGCGCCGCCGCTTATAAGATCCGGATACATACTTTCCACTCCTTCTGCAACGAAGTGATACAGGACAATCTTACCTATTTCGGCAAAATGAATTTAGAACCGATAGGCGACCTGGAAGAGATAGACCTTTTTTATAAACTTATTGACAGCATAGAAAAAGACAACCCGCTGAAACGTTTCCGTGGCGAAGTGTATTATGAAAAAGACCGGCTAAAATCATTATACAGCCTTATCAAGAAAGAAGCCTGGACAATCACCTACCTGAATGAACGCATTGACGCATACCTTGCCGAACTACCTACGAAAGAAGGATTTTTCTATAAAAAGAAATACAAAGAGTTTAAAGCCGGTGACCCAAAGCCGGCCGCCATCAAAGAAGAAACCACCAGGATGGAAATGCTGCGGGCCGCGGTAACCCTGTATCCACGTTACAACAAAATGATGAGCGATGCGGGGCGATATAATTTTGATGATATGATATTATGGGTGCTGGATGCATTTACCAATAATAAAGATATGCTGCTGGATTACCAGGAACGGTTTCTTTATTTTCTTGTTGACGAATTCCAGGATACCAGCCGCTCACAAAACCTGTTGCTGCAGCACCTCACCGGATACTGGGACATACCGAATGTATTTGTAGTAGGCGATGCTGATCAGAGTATATTTTCATTCCAGGATGCCAATGTAGAAAACATCATTGAGTTTGAAAAAAAGTATGAAGAACAGATCACCAAGATTGATCTTGTCAATAATTATCGCTCTACCCGCAACATATTAGATACTGCACACCGGCTGATCGTTAACAATACACTGCGTACCGTATCCCCGGAAAATGATAAACCCTTACTCTCTGCCAATACAAACCTGCTGGGAATTTCCATAGAGCCAGAAATAGCAGAGTACGCCAATACCGCGCAGGAAGCTATTGATATCGTATTGCAAACAGAAGCATTGGTACAGCAAGGCATCAGCGGAAAAGAGATTGCTATTATTTACCGCAACCATGCGCAGGTAGCGGAGATCACCCAATTACTGGAAGCAAGAAATATCCCGGTGAATGCAAAAAAGAAAGTGGACCTTTTGCAATTACCTTTTATCAATAATATCATCCGTTTACTGACATGGATAGATAAAGAAAAGTACATCCCTTATAGCGCCGACGATATTTTATTCCACGTATTGTATTGTGATTTTTTCAAACTGCCCTCATTAGAAGTTGCCAGGTTAAGTATCGCTGCCAATGAAAAGAACCGGTCATCCAAAGAAGAAACGTATTCAATACGAAGATTGCTGGCGGAATCATCCGTACCTAAAGCCGATCTCTTCAACCAACCAAATGGTTATTCTGTAAAAGAGATAAGCGATACACTGGAGGGCCTGCTAAAAAATTCGGGTAATGTAACACTGCAACACCTGTTAGAATTAGTGATACAGAAAGCCGGCATACTTTCCTTCGTAGTAAACAACCCGGAAAAGCCCTGGCTGATGCAGGTACTGAATGCCTTTTTCAGTTTTGTAAAAGAAGAAACCAAACGCAAGCCTTCACTCACACTGCATGAATTGCTGGCCAATATAGAAACCATGCGGAAGAATAGGCTGGGCATACCATTATATAAGGTAACCGCCACCGATGATGGCATCAATATGATAACGGCGCATGGTTCCAAAGGATCAGAATATGCGCATGTATTTGTGATTGGCGCCACCAAAGACATCTGGGATGAGACCAATGCGGGCAACAACCGCAGCTATAAATTGCCTGATAACCTTATCAGCCATACCAATATCGCCAGCAGCCTGGAAGAAAGCCGCCGGTTATTCTATGTAGCCATTACCCGTGCTAAAACTCATTTGCATATTTCTTACCCGTTAAAAAATGTAAAAGATAAAGAGCAGGTTAAGAGTAGTTTCGTGACCGAGATACTGGAAGGTTCATCGCTTCAGCCTGTTCCCAGACAAGTGACGGATACATTGCTGACAGACTATCTTGCCTTGCAGTTTGCTGAAAAAGCGAGACCAGAAATAAAACTGATCGAAGAGGAGTATATCAATCAATTATTAAAAAGATATACGCTGAGTGTAACGCACCTGAATAATTACCTGAACTGCCCGTTGAAATTTTATTATCAAAACCTGGTTCGTGTGCCTTCCGCTAAAAATGAAAGCATGGCTTTCGGCAGCGCCGTACATTATGCAGTGGAGATGTTATTCAAAAAAATGAAAACTAAGGATGGTGCATTCCCCCCGAAGGAAGAACTGTTCAATGATTTCAAATTTTATATGCATACTAATCGCGAAGCATTTACTCCTGAAGCCTATAAAATAAAACTGGAGTACGGTGAAAAGATACTGCCTGCTTATTACACCTATCATATCCAGCGATGGAATAAGATAGTCATAATTGAAAAAGCGATCCGCAACGTGATCGTGCAAAATGTTCCGATCAATGGCAAACTGGATAAACTGGAGTTTAATGGTAAGCAGGTAAACGTAGTGGATTATAAAACCGGGAAATACGAAAATGCACGCAAGAAATTAGTAACACCCAATGACAAAGAACCCAACGGAGGTGATTACTGGCGCCAGGCAGTTTTTTATAAAATATTACTGGATAATGATACGACCAATGACTGGCAAGCCATCAGTACTGAATTTGATTTTATAGAACCGGTAGAAGATGAATATAAAGTAGAGAAGGTCACCATTACCCCGGCGGATATTATTACGGTTACCCACCAGATAACGGATACCTGGCAAAAGATACAGAACAAAGAATTCAAAACAGGTTGCGGCAAACCGGATTGTGAATGGTGCAATTTTGTAAAGGTCAACAAGCTGGCCGTACAACTGCATCCGCAGGAAGAAGATGAGACCCCAGATATAACTGTACTAAATGAACCGGTTGCAGATTAATTATGATTTTAAAAACAATTCATTACCTGCAAACCGACTAAGTTTGCAGCCTGTATATGAATGTCAAAAGCCTTATTTCATTTATTGCTCTTTTTATTATACTGGCCATCAATGTCGTCAGCGGGCCGGGCTGCGCCAATATTGTTCCGCCTGGCGGGGGATTCAGGGATTCACTTCCTCCTTTATTGACCAAAGCAAGTCCGCGGGACTCCACTAAAAATTTTGAAGGCAATAAGATCAACCTTTCTTTTGATGAGTTTGTACAGGTGGACAATTTTGAGCAGAACGTACTGGTATCTCCTGTGCCTAGAAGAACCCCAAGTGCTACCTATAAACTGAACACCATATCCATACGGTTAAGGGATTCATTGGAAGCCAACACCACCTATACTATCAATTTTGGTGATGCTATCAAAGACGTTAACGAAGGCAACGTGATGAAAAACTTTTCTTATGTCTTCGCTACCGGCCCCACTATTGATTCACTTTCATTCAGCGGTAATGTGATACTGGCCGAATCCGGTAAAGTTGACTCGACACTGATCGTGATACTTCATACGAAACGGGAAGATTCTGTAGTGATCAAAGAACGTCCCCGCTACATGACGAAACTGGATGGCAAAGGATATTTTATTTTTCGCAACCTTCCTGCAGGCACTTTTTATGTTTATGCGCTAAAGGATGAAGCAAGGGCATTGCGCTACCAGAATAATAAACAGCTATTCGCCTTTGCCGATTCGGCGGTGGTGGTAAAGGAAAACACACCTGGTAAAACATTGTATGCCTATGAAGGAGTAAAGGCAGAACAAACAACACCAGGCACCGGTTCACAAAACGCTGCTGACAAACGATTAAAATACCAGACGACCATCAGCAATAACCGGCACGACCTGCTGAAAAAATTCAGCTTCCTGTTTGACCGGCCATTGCGAAGATTCGATTCGTCAAAACTGCGTATTGCAACTGATACCCTTTATACTCCAGTTACAGAATATACCTGGTCAACTGACAGCACTAAGAAAAAACTAACCCTGAATTATTCCTGGCAGGAAAACACCCTGTATCACCTGATCCTTGAAAAAGATTTTGCTACCGATACGCTTGGGCACCAGTTATTAAAAGCTGATACGATCAGTTTTACCACTATGGAAAATAAGGAATATGGTAAGCTCTCTCTTCGTTTCCGCAACCTTGATCTTTCAAAAAATCCTGTATTGCAATTCGTCCAATCTGATGAAGTAGTCAGTTCTTTCCCATTAACGTCAGTTGCGTTTTCCCAGGCCCTTTTCTTACCGGGTGAATATGAACTCCGCATCCTGAATGATATTAATCAAAATGGCGTATGGGACCCCGGAGAGTTCTTCGGCAAGCACAGGCAACCAGAGACCGTCAAACCCGTTCAGCGCCGTATCACGGTAAAAGAGAACTGGGATAATGAGATCGAAATAGTTCTATAAAGGCACAAGGAGCAAGTTCTCATGGCACAAGCAATAACGCAATAAACCCGGCACTTCTGTCTTGTGCCTTGTACCTTCTTTCTTACCTTCGTTTCATGCAATTTTCTTCTTCTCTTCTCGAAAATGCTGTCAGCGAGTTTGCCAAATTACCGGGTATAGGTAAAAAAACGGCCTTGCGGCTGGTATTGCATTTACTCAAACAGGATACAGGCGATGTCAGCAACTTCAGCGAAGTGATAGCCCGTATGCGCAGTGAAATAAAATTCTGCCAGCGTTGTTACAATGTAGCCGATGCTGATATATGTTCTATCTGCGCCAACAGTATGCGCAAGCAGGAGATCATTTGTGTAGTAGAAAGTATCCGCGATGTAATTGCTATCGAAAGCACCCAGCAATTTAATGGCACTTACCATGTATTAGGCGGCGTTATTTCACCATTGGATGGCATTGGCCCTGACCAGTTGAATATTGAATCCTTGGTCAATCGCATTCAAAAAGAAACAACAGCAGAACTCATATTTGCCCTTAACCCTACCATCCAGGGCGATACTACTATATATTATATACAAAAAAAGCTATCCCCGGGCTCCGGTGGACAGTTGCCCCAGCTCCGTATCACTACTATTGCCCGCGGTATTGCTTTTGGCGGCGAACTGGAATATGCCGATGAAATGACCCTTGCCCGGAGCCTGCAGAACCGACTCCCGGTCGAAAGCTATGTAGCCAGCAAGTAGCCCTTTAACTTTTGATATTATTAATACTTATTGTAGCTTTGCCGCCACAGGCGGATTTGTTTATTGTTCGGCCTGAAAAAACTGAACTAATAAACGTCAACGAAACTCCACTTTAGGTTTCCTAACGTTTATATAGTTCGATTGTTATACTGATGTAACCTATCCGGATAATTACCAGGATAGCACAGATCAACTGTTGTTGCGTCCGCTGGAACATTATTCATCTTTCTTGCGTTGCGTTTTTATGCCTTCGCAGGAAATAAAAAGAAAGAGTATGGATATCAGGCAAGAACTGGAAAAAAGGATACTTATCATTGATGGAGCCATGGGTACCATGATACAGCAATATAAACTGGCTGAAGCAGATTACCGGGGCGAACGTTTTAAAGACTGGCCCAGTGATGTAAAAGGCAATAATGACCTGCTGAACATTACCCAGCCGCATATCATTACCGAGATTCATAAAAAGTACCTGGATGCAGGAGCTGATATTATTGAAACCAATACATTCAGCAGCACGGTGATCGCCATGGCTGATTACGGGATGCAGTCGCTGGCTTATGAATTAAATGTAGCTGCCGCTAAGTGTGCCAGGGAAGCCATTAAGCAATCAGGTAAAGTGGCATGGGTGGCTGGTGCCATCGGACCATTAAATAAAACCCTGTCACTATCTCCTGATGTAAATAACCCGGGTTTCCGTGCTGTTACATTTGATGAAGTAGTTGCCGCTTATTACGAACAGGTAAAAGGTTTAGTAGATGGTGGTGTTGATATTTTATTAATAGAAACGATATTTGATACACTAAATGCGAAGGCAGCGATATTTGCTATCAAGAAATACTTCCGTGATACCCAAAAAGAGTCTTTGCCCATCATGATCAGCGGCACCATCACTGATGCATCCGGAAGAACATTAAGCGGTCAAACACTGGAAGCATTTTATACATCCATCATGCATGCACGGCCTTTAAGCGTAGGATTGAACTGCGCATTAGGCGCAAAAGAAATGCGTCCCCACATTGAAGAACTGTCCCAAATAGCCAGTTGCTATGTATCAGCTTATCCTAATGCCGGTTTGCCCAATGCCATGGGCGAATATGATGAAAACCCGGAAGACACTGGTCATTACCTGGAAGAATGGGCTAAAGAGGGGTTTGTCAATATCGTTGGTGGATGCTGCGGCACTACGCCGGACCATATTAAACATATAGCAGACCATGTAAAAAATATTAAACCAAGACAATTACCCATAGTAGAAAAAGAACTCGTATGACAACTGCCCAGATTTTACTGATCATCTCTATAGCTATACTTGTTGTAAACAACTTTTCATTTATTAAAAGGTTGTTTGTAAAAAAGAACTGATACATGCAGGACACCACTATTATTAAACCTTACTTACGCCTTTCGGGATTAGAACCCCTTATTGTCAGACCGGAGACCAATTTTATTAATGTAGGTGAACGCACCAACGTGACAGGTTCGAAGAAATTCGCCCGTCTTATTAAAGAAAATAAATACGAAGAAGCTTTAAGCGTAGCCCGCCAGCAGGTGGAAAACGGTGCACAGGTATTAGATGTAAACATGGATGATGCTTTACTGGAAGGTGTGCAGGCAATGACCACTTTCTTAAATCTTGTGCAAAGTGAGCCGGATATAGCGAAGATCCCGATCATGATAGACAGTTCCAAGTTCGAGATCATTGAAGCGGGATTGAAATGTGTACAGGGCAAGTGCATTGTGAATTCCATCTCTATGAAGGAAGGAGAAGCGAAGTTTATTGAACAGGCGTTTACCTGCCAGAGCTATGGCGCATCAGTTATCGTGATGGCATTTGATGAAAAAGGCCAGGCAGATACAAAACAACGTAAAGTAGAGATTTGTCACCGTGCTTATAAGATACTGACCGAACAAGTTGGCTACGATCCGCAGGATATTATTTTCGATCCCAACATATTTGCTATCGCCACGGGATTGGAAGAACACAATAATTACGGTGTGGATTTTATTGAAGCAACGAAAGAAATAAAACAACTGATGCCGCTGACCAAAGTGAGCGGGGGTGTCAGCAATCTCTCTTTTGGTTTTCGTGGTAATGATCATGTGCGGGAAGCCATGAACAGCGTATTCCTTTATTATGCCATTAAAGCAGGCATGGACATGGGCATTGTCAATGCCGGGCAACTGGTAGTGTATGATGAAATTGAGCCGGTATTAAAAAAATTATGCGAAGATGTAATTCTCAACCGGAATAATGACAACAATGAAGCCACGGAGAAATTGATCATCTTTGCCGAAACAGTAAAAGCGAAAGGCAAAGAAAACGTAAAAGACGAAGCATGGAGAGATTCATCAGTTGAAGAACGTTTGAAACATTCCCTGGTAAACGGCATCACCGATTATATTGATACTGATACAGAAGAAGCCAGGCAAAAATATCCCAAACCACTGGATGTTATTGAAGGGCCTTTGATGGCCGGCATGGATGTAGTAGGCGATCTGTTCGGTTCAGGAAAAATGTTTTTACCGCAGGTGGTAAAATCAGCACGGGTAATGAAAAAATCTGTTGCTATTCTTACTCCCTATATAGAAGCTGAAAAAGAATTAAGAAAGCAGGCCCATTTAGCCGCAGGCACTGTAAATAAAGAAGCTGCCGGTGCGGCTAAAATTTTATTAGCCACCGTAAAAGGTGATGTACATGATATTGGTAAAAATATTGTAGGCGTGGTATTAGGTTGTAATGGATACGATATTGTTGATCTTGGTGTAATGGTGCCTACAGATAAAATACTGGACACGGCAGAAAAAGAAAAAGCCGATATTATAGGATTGAGTGGTTTAATCACACCATCATTAGATGAAATGGTACATGTTGCCCACGAAATGAAACGACGGGGAATGAAACAACCGCTGCTGATCGGCGGAGCCACTACGTCAAGAATGCACACGGCGGTAAAGATCGCGCCGCAATATGATAATGGAGTAGTGCATGTACTGGATGCTTCACGAAGTGTGACCGTTGCCGGTTCATTACTGAATGCGGAACAAAAACCGGAACTGCTAAACTCCATCAAAACAGAATATATTAAACTGGCTGAAGATTTTGCCAATAAAAAAACAACCAAGCAATATTTATCCCTCGCAGAAGCGCAGAACAATAAACTAAAGATTGACTGGAGTAATTATATCCCTCCCGTTCCAGGTTTTACCGGAACAAAAGCATTCAACAATCACAGCCTCGAAGAAATAAGAGAGTACATTGACTGGCAACCTTTCTTTATTGCCTGGGAAATGCATGGTAAATTTCCACAGATATTAACTGACGGCGTTGTTGGTACTGAAGCTACCAAATTGTATAATGATGCAAATGCTTTATTAGATAAACTTGTTGCTGAAAAATGGCTGACAGCCCAGGGAGTGATTGGATTCTGGGAAGCTTCTGCTACGGCTGCTGATACTATTGAGGTCAGAGGTCTGAAGTCTGAAGTCAGATTAGAGTCGTTACGTCAGCAAATTAAAAAAGCTCCGGGGCAACCAAATTTATCTTTAACCGATTTTATTAAACCTGTTCCGACTCCCGGCTCCCGGCTCCTAACTCTCGACTATATTGGTGCTTTTTCCGTAACTATCCATGGTATTGAAGACCATATTAAAAAATTTGAAGCCGCGCATGATGATTATAATAAGATCACGCTCCAGGCATTGGCTGACCGTTTTGCCGAAGCATTTGCTGAGTTACTGCACAAAAAAGTAAGAACGGAATACTGGGGCTATATAAAAGATGAAAACCTGAGCAATGAAGACCTGATCAAAGAACAATATGTAGGCATTCGCCCGGCGCCGGGCTATCCTGCCTGTCCCGATCATACAGAGAAATATAAATTATTTGATCTGCTCGGCGGAAAAGAAAACACCGGCATCACGCTTACTGAATCCCTGGCGATGTACCCGGCATCATCCGTTTGTGGTTGGTATTTCAGTCATCCGCAAAGCCAGTACTTTGGTGTAGGGAAAATTCAGCAGGACCAGTTAGAGGATTATACTAAAAGAAAAGGGATGAATAAGGAAGAAATGACACGATGGTTAAGGCCGGTATTAGAGTAAACTCTATCTCACTTTTATTACCTGCGTTTTTGTCCATGAATCATGCCATGGCTTGTCACCAAAACCACTTAAAACTTCAAATGGCACCAATCGTGAAAGTGATCTTAGCAGGGCGTCTTTAAAAGTAAGTTCTTCGCCATTATCCCGAATAGCCCTAGTACCTGTTAAGAGCTTACCTAATGTATAACCCCTGAATGCTTTTTCGCAAATGGTATAATAGATCAGGTAATTGAATATCCCGATGGCATAGCCCAGCAAAATAAGATCCCACGGATTCTTTTCAGAAACAATCTGCATGGCGTAAACCGGGAAAAAATTGTTGATCATATACCCGACCGCAGTACCTGTTAAATAACTAAGACCAAAACGCATTAGCAGGTTATCAATAAGCCAGTTTAAGAAACGCTGACCATTAGTAGCAGGTGTGTGCTGAATATAATCTTCAAAAAGGCTTTCCTGTTCAGGTATGATACCCTGGTTCATAGATAGGCTGTGTTTATGCAAATATACCGTTCATATTAACCCGGAGGAAGTCAGTTCGTTCCTGAGTTGCCCGGGTGATTTAAAATGTATGCCCCTTATTCCTAAAGCTTCCGCTGCTTTTACATTTCGTAAACTATCATCAATAAATAAAGCTTCAGCCGGGTTTACATTATAACGGTCTAATAATCGCTGATAAAACTCCGGGAAAGGTTTTCTCGTTTTTTCCTCGCCACTCACTACCCTCCCATCAAACCAATGCAGGAAATTATACCGCACCAAAGCAATATCAAACAGCCCGGCCTGCCAGTTGGTCAAAGCATAAATTTTATACTTACCGCTTCCCTTTAACTCACGGAATATCTCAACTGTTCCAAGAATAGGGCCTTTCAGCATTTCTGTCCACCGGCCATAAAAATCGCGTATGGGTTGCTCCCAGTCGGGGTATTTTTCTATTAACTCAAGGGTAGCTTCTACAATAGATCTGCCTTCATCCTGTTGTTCATTCCAGTCAGCAGTGCAGATATTTTCAAAGAAATAATTTCGCTTTTCTTCTGAATCAAAATAATCACGATAGACGTGCATCGGGCTCCAGTCAACCAGTACATTCCCCAGGTCGAAAATAATAGTAGTAATAGCCATTCTATTTATATCGCAGTTTTAAATAAATCATGGTGGAAGACATAGCAAGAACGATCGAATTCGTCAAAATGATGACCCAATTGTTCAGCAGCGCCCCATACCATATCCACATTATTTCATTAATGGCAGCAATAACAAACATCAGCAACGAAATATCTTTTGCTGATTTTTCTTTCCATGTTTTTATGACCTGGGGTAAAAAGGTGAGTGCCGTTATTGCGCCGGCTGAATAACCAAGAATTTCCGTAAATCCCATTACTTGTATTTTTTGATCTGCTTCGCTTCATCAGCAGTTGCAGGCATCAAACTTACGGCAGTTCCGCCACCCGGCGCTAATTTTAATCTCAATTTTGTTTTGGCATCCACAATGAATTTTTCTATCACATATTCTTCGGGATTATTTTTCCAGTCGGCTTTGTCTCCATCACGATAGATAGTAACCACATATTTTTTACCTGCGTCTAAAAAATCCAGACCGGGGGTGAAGTTTCTTGCATTCTCATCCGTGATCGCACCCATGAACCAACTATCCTTTCCCTTTGCTTTGCGGGCAATAATAATATAATCACCCGGCTCTGCATCCAGTATTTTAGTATCATCCCAGTCAACCGCTACATCTTTAATAAACTGGAAGGCATCCATTTTTGTTTCATAATTCTCCGGCAGATCAGCCGCCATTTGCAGGGGACTGTACATCGTGATATACAAAGCCAGTTGTTTTGCCAGCGTTGTATGCACCTGTTCCTTTTTACCGGAATCATAATAACTCATCTTGATTTTAAAAATACCGGGAGTATAATCCATCGGGCCACCCATTAATCGTGTAAAGGGAAGAATAGTTTCATGGTCAGGCATATTCCCTACACTCCAGGCATTGAATTCATTTCCTCTCGCCGCTTCACTGGCAAGCCAGTTGGGGTATGTTCTTTGCAAACCGGTAGGGCGAACAGGTTCATGCATATCCACCATGATATGATAACCGGCTGTTTTCTTTGCGACTCTTTCATAATGACGGATCATCCATTGCCCGTCATGATGTTCGCCCCTTGGAATGATACGACCCACATAGCCTGTCTTTACTGCATCATACCCGTATTTCTTCATGAAACGATAGGCGGTATCCATCCAGCGTTCATAGTTAGTAACTGATGCGGATGTTTCATGATGCATGATGATTTTTACGCCTTTTGCTTTGGCATAAGCCGATAACTCATTGACATTAAAATCAGGGTAAGGTGTTACAAAATCAAACACATCTTCCTTCCATTGGCCGAACCAGTCTTCCCATCCCGTATTCCATCCTTCTACCAGCACTCCCTCAATTCCATTCTTTGCTGCAAAATCAATATACCTTTTTACGTTCGCTGTATTAGCGCCATGCGGCACCTTGCTTGCCTGTTGTGAACCTACCTGGCTCCCGCTATAATCCCAGCTTGATTTGCCTACATGCATTTCCCACCATACGCCCACCATCTTTTGTGGTTTTATCCATGATGGATCAGCGATCGTAGAAGGTTCGTTGAGATTTAATACCATTTTTGAAGAAAGTATATCTGTCGCTTTATCACTTACAATAATAGTACGCCACGGCGTAACGGCAGGTGTTTGCAAATATGCCTTATTTCCAACCGCATCAGGAACGAGGTGGGCATTAAAAGTAAATGATGACTTATCTATTACTAAGTTCATAGCGGGGTAATTCACCAGGGCCGCTTCGTGAATATTGATATACAAACCATCATTGGATTTCATCATCAACGGTGTTTGCACCGCATTTTTTTCAAAAAATGTTTTGGCCGATATCTCCTGCGCCTTACCACCACCTGTTGCATCAATAGCAGACAGGTTTGTTGTATAGTACGCATACTCGTTGGTATCATAATCACCCGGTATCCAGAATGCTTTATGATCACCACTTACGGCAAACTGTGTCAGTTCATCAGCTATTACAAAGTGATTAAGTTTATCCTGTTTAGGAAACTCATACCGGAAACCAACGCCATCGTTGAATACACGAAAAATAATATTGATCGTAATTCCTGAACCGGAACGTTCATTTAATTTTAAAACAAGTTGTTTATAGTTGTTCCGGACAGAACTTTGTTCCCCCCATACGGGTTTCCATGTTTCATCAACTGCTGATGAATCTGCTGCAACTAGAGTAAATTTTAGTAAGGAAACGTCAGGAACTTTCAATTTAAAACCAAGGCCGGAAGGTGCAATAACTATTTTCCCTTTATAAAAAATCCGGTAAACAAGATCACCGTTATCATGGCTATCCAGGCCCAGTTGAATATTGCCGTCTGGCGAATGGAAATTGATAAACTGATCTGCATGAACCAAATAGGAGAAAATGGTGGCTATCAAAACGACAAGCAATCTTTTGAAAAACATATATTATTATTTATGTGCGTAAGATAGTCACTTGCTGCAATAAGCACACACTCAACGCCGCTCAAATAACCACCACAAACGTTTCCGGGGTATTATTTTATAATTGGTGGTAATATATGAGCGTATATGGTTTATGGCTTCATCTTCACTGTCTGTCATCAATACCAGTGACATATCTTCTGTAGTGATGGTGCCCTGCTTCGCCATGTCTTCAATAGCTTCCATTAGCTCTTTGTAGTAGTCCTTTCCAAATAATACGATGGGAAAGCCGGTGATCGTTTTCGTTTGAACCAGGGTCAGCGTTTCAAAAAATTCATCCATGGTGCCAAAACCGCCCGGCATGATGATAAATGCATAGGAATATTTTGTGAGCATGGTCTTACGCACAAAAAAATGTTCGAAGGTAACAGACTTATGTACGTAAGGGTTTGCTTTCTGCTCAAACGGTAATTGTATATTACAGCCTACAGACATGCCATCGTTTTCAAAAGCTCCGCGGTTAGCTGCTTCCATAATACCCGGCCCTCCGCCCGTCATCGTGGTGAATCCAAGTTCAGCGATCCGTTTACCCAAAGACCTCGCCTGCTGGTAATAGATATTATCTTCTTTGAACCTGGCAGAGCCAAATACCGTAATGCAGGGACCTACAAAATGCAGCGTGCGAAACCCTTTTATAAATTGCCAGAAAACCCTCCAGGCAAAGTGTAATTCATATCCCCGGCTCTTAGGCCCATCCAGGTAAATATGTTCTTTAGGAGGAACTATAGGGGCGTTGCTTTCTTTTGTTGCTGCTTTCATAGTAAAATGTAAATTGCCGGACAATTTAATCATTAAAACAATGCGTATCATCAGCTATAATGTAAATGGTATCAGGTCTGCTATCAACAAAGGTCTTTTGGACTGGTTAAAAACAAACCCTGCCGATGTTATTTGTGTACAGGAAACAAAAGCGCTGAAAGAAAATGTGGATCACCAACTATTTAATGATCTTGGTTATCATGATTACTGGTTTAGCGCGCAGAAAAAAGGATACAGTGGTGTAGCGGTATTTACCAAAATAAAACCTGACAATGTACAGTATGGCACGGGTCACAAAGTAAGTGATGATGAAGGCCGGGTGATTCAACTGGACTTCGGGGATATACGGGTGATCAACGCTTATTTCCCTTCAGGCACCAGTGGTGATGAACGGCAGAGTTTCAAATACGTCTGGCTCGATGAATTTTTTGTTTACATGAACGAACTAAAGAAAAAACATCCGAAACTGGTGTTATGCGGTGATTATAATATCGCGCATAAAGAAATTGATATACACGATCCGAAGGGCAATAAAAAATCTTCGGGCTTTTTACCTGAAGAAAGAGAATGGATGGATAAATTTTTTAAACACGGGTGGATAGATACATTCAGGCAATTTCATCCTGAGCCACACCGCTATAGCTGGTGGAGCCAGCGCTTTCCGACAGTAAGATTGCAGAACAAAGGCTGGCGCATTGATTATATCAATGTAACAGATCCCCTTAAAAAAAATATAAAGGACGCGGAAATATATCCTGATATTAAACACAGCGACCATTGTCCTGTTTACCTTGATATAAAGCCCTGATCAAGGATGATAATATATAATGTAACGACTAAAGTAGAACATAGCATTGCTGCAGCATGGCTGGCATGGATAAAGGAAGAGCATATACCTGATCTTATACATACAGGCTGCTTTACTCATGCAGTTATTCTGCACTTACTAGAAGCTGATGATAACGAAGGGGCAACCTACGCAGTACAGTATCATGCTGAAAGCAAAGCGTTGTATGACCGCTATATTGAACATTATGCAGAAGGTATGAGAAAAAAAGCAACTAATAAATGGGGCGATAAATTCATTGCTTTCCATACTGTGATGCAGGCTGTGAACTGAATGTGCAAAAGATTATTTACCTGTTTTGCATATTTCAAACGAATACACACCCTGTTAAAACGCTTGCCCCGCCTGCTTTTCAGAAGACATGGCGCAGAAGCAGCCACGGTAAAGGATTTCAGCCATATTACCTATTCATACTATTTATAATAAAGGATCATGAATCGGGCAAAATCCTTGCCCCATGCGGATTCGGGGGCATATTAAAAAATCGCAAAAGCGCATATTTTTTTTTGCCAGAATCAAAATCCGGTTAATTTTGTCGCCGTTACTCAATTTTTATAAAACCAAGTTTATGAACAAAGCAGAATTAATCGCAAAGGTATCCGATGATGCAGGTGTTACTAAAACACAGGCTAATGCTGCATTAGATTCTTTTATTGAAGCAGTTACTAAAACATTAAAAGGTGGGGGTAAAGTTACACTGGTTGGTTTTGGTACTTTCTCAGTATCTAAAAGGGCCGCACGCAACGGACGCAATCCGCAAACCGGTGAAGTCATTAAGATCAAAGCCCGTAAGGTAGCTAAATTTAAAGCAGGTAAAGAGCTGGCAGCAAAATTGTAATTGCACCATTACATTATTAAAAAAGCTCCCTCTCGCTTTAAATGAGAAGGGGCTTTTTTAATGAAGAAACCTAACTTTACATTATTAATAATCTGAAAAATAATTTTATGGGAAGAGGTGATAAGAAAACAGCAAAAGGAAAACGTTTTAAAGGTTCATTTGGTAAAAGCCGCCCGGCTACTACCAATGCTGCTGCCAAGGCGAAATCAGCGAAGAAGAAAAGCAAATAAACTGACCAGTCTATAAGTTGGTATGGATTGAACCCCTGCCAGCTTGTTTACTTATTAGCTTAGTAACTTCTTAAGGCGCCAGTCTTTCAATTTTCCATTCGCCGGTGTCTCTTAATGTATATTCTATCCTGTCATGCAGCCTGCCGGGTCTGCCCTGCCAGAATTCTACTATTACAGGCGTCACCATATAGCCACCCCAGTGAGATGGTCTTTTACCGGCAACTGAATTCTTTTTAGCTTTATTGAATTCATCCTCCAGCCATTCCCTGCTTTGTATCACCTGGCTTTGCGGTGATACGGAAGCGCCAAGCTGGCTGTCGGCAGGTCTTGAAAAAAAGTATTGATCGTTTTCCTGTTCACTTATTTTTTTTACAAATCCTGTGATGCGTACCTGCCGTTCCAGTTCTTTCCAGAAAAAAACAAGACAGGCTTTGGGGTTCTCTGCCAGTTGTTTTCCTTTAAAACTATTGTAGTTGGTAAAAAAAATAAACCCATTTTCAGAAAAGCCTTTAAGCAAAACAATTCTTGCAGAAGGAAGACCATCAGCAGAGGCTGTAGCTAATGTCATGGCATTTACTTCATCTATTTCGGACGCTATAGCTTCCTGCCACCATTGATCAAATTGCTGTATGGGACCTGGCTTAACATCTTTCTCCAGTAAAGCTTTGTGTGAATAATCTTTCCGAATACCGGCTATACCATTTTGCATAACGTCTTGTTTGAGGTGGCAAAGTTATACGAGTTCAATGTGAAAAGTACAGGTGTGATTTTACCAGTTTATTATTAGTTGCGCCGGAATATCCTGAAATAATAAAAGCCCATTAATTTGACGGCTAGTGCGGCCACTGAGTTCACTTTGATGGCAGTACTGGTGGGTAATATTAAATTCCGAAATAAATAAAGCTGCCTGATAGTAATTATACGATTTTCATACATTCCCCATACACTATGTATGCTTTATCCATACAGCATCCGTACACTCTCCATATCTGCCGAACGCTTTTACTGCGCCTTTGACTGGGCTTTGAGTGGGAGTAAGTATACAGGATGTCTCGTCCTAAAATAGCTATCTGCCCAGGCGTAAGAAAAGGTTATAAAATGTATAGCTGCCTGGTTTCTTATTTTGTATCCGCCTTCGCTCATACTTCACTCTAAGATAAAATAATTCTTGATAGACAAAATAATGATTTGTTTGAGCTATAGCCTTATAGCAGCAGGATAGACAGTCCTGCTGGGACTGATACTGAAACGCAGTCTCACTACAATAACCCTATAGTTTTTATTCTCTTTATTAGTTTAGAAGAGTCAGGAGAACTGGGTCATTAGACTACTCACAACAAAACTTTAATAAAAACCATGTTTTCTCCCTTAGAACCTATATCTCTAGCAGTATTTCTTACAATATTTAAAGTATCTCCTGAATAATTACCCACAAAAGTCATTGGGTATTGAAAAATAAAAGGAATTTCCGAAGTAATTGGTTTGATGGTATTGTCAATAGTGCTTTGGAATTGAAATGCAGTTTTGCTGAATACAAAACTGTCTAATTTAAAAAACAAATCATACACAATGTCTGATTTTATAATACTGAAATTAGATTTAAAAAAAATTAAACTGTTATCTTCTTTAATAGAAACACCCCTATATACTCCTATAGCTGAAGTATCGTTATTATAATTAAGCTCAATGAAATCACTGAATCCATTAGGCCATTTATATTGATATATTTCCTTTTTTATCATTTTCGGGGATTTGTTTTGAGATGTACAACCAAATGTGATACTTAGGAAGAGAATTAATAAAAATATTTTCATTTTATTTATATTTAATTTATTTTAATACACTAAAGTCACTACATGGGACAATAAATGTTCTTAGCTTTAAAGATATTATTTGCACATATAGTTGTCTTCCATTAATTTTCCAAGGGGCATCGAAAGGCCCTTGTGCTTTTAAGGGCCCAGTTACTGGAGCCCAACTTAATGGCGCTTTTGTACCAAAAACTGGCCTTAGACCATCCTTTGAAAAAACTGCTTTTGGATCGCTGCCGTTCTCACCTAAAACACCGGAAACAATGTGAAAATCTGGCCCGTGACCAAAACCAGGTGCAGCTGTCCCATCTGAATAGGTTACACTATAAGTATAATCCCAAAGCCAAAATTTTATGTCCCCCTTCGATCCTACCTTTTTATTATTTTTTTCTAAATATGGAACAAAATCTGGCTCATTCATTTTTCTATAATTTCTGAATGACAGACCCGCACAGTTATATGTAACTAAGTCTTTATTCCTATCATAATCGTCATATTTTTTTGCGCAAGGATCAGTAGAAATGGTTGTTAAATTAGATTCTTCGCTTTCAGTGATCTGGGTTGCTTTATTCCATGCATTCTGCACCATTTTTTCAAGTCCTTCTCGATTTTCCCTTTGTTGTGCCCTTTCTCGTAATGCGGCTGCATTATTTTCCATCGCCTCTGCATTCCCTCTTTGCTTGGTCATGAAGGACATATCGCCAGAGTACAATATGTCATCTGCAGAACCAGCTGCTTCTGCCTGCATTCCATCAGGGTCAATAAACCGGATCGGATTATTGTATGCATAATTGTAAGGACTCCATCTGCGACTTACATCAGCCAGTGGGTCAATGTTAAACCATCTGCCTATCTGTGGATTGTAATGCCTTGCACCGTAATCATATTCTTCTAATCCACTACCATCACTAAATTCTTTTTCTTGTTTTTCTTTACCATTGTATTCAAACTTATTATCTGGGTTTCCGAAGGCAAGCGCTTTTGAAGAGATACCGTTCATTGTCAATCCGAACGGATAATAATGTGTTTCTTCCAGTATCGGTCCTGGTTTATGCACCACCTGTAAATTATCAAAGAACACCTCGAGATTGCTCTCATTGCTCACATACACAAATATATAACCATTTTTAGGCACTGTTATGTTTTGCAACTGGGCCGCATCAACGTTCCAATGGTTCTTTACCGTACCGCTGCTGCCCACCCTGCTAAAGTTGCCACCCGCATATTTAAACTGTTCATCCAGGAATATATAATTAATATAGGCTTTGGGTATGGTAGTGGTTTCTCCATTTGTGCCCCTGAAAAAAGAGGAAGGAACCAGGCCTGTGTTCCAGGTATATAACTGACTTGCTGTTACCCCTTTTGCAGCTATGGCATTTGCAGGTGACCCTAACAGGCTAGTCATTAACGTAGTGAGATCAAGTAATGTTGAATTAGCATTATTGACCGTACCCGTATTTAAAAAATAGGATTTGCCAAAAATATCAATCTTATCACCTGCCATTACTTTGATGATAAATTCCAGTCCTGTTTTGTTGGTAGTGGCATTGAGCTTGTACAACTTATCACTACCTGCTGTTTGTACAGGTGAAACACCCGAAGGATAATTGGGATTGGGAGAGGCTGGCGGTATATCATTGTGGTTGTAATAAAGCTTTGTATTAGGTAGTGTTTCTGTTGGCCAGGAGGGTATGGAAGCTTCGGTTACTACTTTTGTGTTATCAATAGTATAAAACTGCTTTTCATAATTTATCATACTATTGACCTGGGTAGTGCCCGTAGCGCTATATGTGCCTTCTAGGGTTGCAGCCGGGTAATAAATAGTTTTCTGTTCATCTGTCAATACCATTCTCACATTTCCCAAATGATCTTTTATAAAATAGTCATAAGCAAAACCTGTAATTGTAGTGGGTGTTGCCGGATTATCATACAAGGCTCTTATCCTTCCTTCTTCTTGTCCGGTAAATTGCATCTTATCTGTATAATCATCGTTGGGCGTGTTGGCCGGTGTGGTTTGTTTGGTTTCATAAATAAACCCAGATATGTACTTAGTTGTCGTGACAATTGTTTTGCCTCCGGTTGTAATATCGCTGGTTAGTTTTTTCTGCTTATTTCCGGCAGCATCGTATGTATAAGTGATTGTCCCTTTACCGGCAATCGTTATTACCAATGGAAGATTCAAATGATTGTAAGTGATGCTGCTTATCGCTTTGTTATTATCAAGATTCAGGTTACCATTGACGTCATAACTGTAGTCATCCGTGGATCCGTTGGTGCCGTCTTTAAAATCTCCCAGCTTTCCATTGTCAGCAGTTACAATCGCATCAGTCACTTTTGTTAATTTGTTGCTGGTCGTTGTATAGGTGTATATCAGCTGATCAATAGTAGGTGATGTATTTAATTTTAATCCCTTTTGGTTCATCGTAACAATATTCCCATTAGCATCATAACTCATATTGCTCAGGCCAAAATCAATACCGGAGGTAGTATTCCAGGCGCTGCTGGTATATTGGTTAAAGTCCGCTTTCAGCAAGCGATTCACATTGTCATAATCAAAACCATAAGCCCGCTGTTCATCATCACCGGTGCTCTTCCACCTGATACCACCGATATTGCCATTGTATTGATTTTTTTCAAAGCCATAATCATACAATAGCTCCATGCCAAACCAGCGGTTGGCCTGGGTTGATGCTTCTGCTGTATAGGAAGCATTTGCAAATCCCCTGTTGATGCCCTGCAGCCAGCCACGGATAGTATATTTATAATCGAGTGTTTCCAGCGGTCCTCCTCCGGCTCCCCCGGTGGGAGATAGAACTTTTGTTATTAATTTCCCAAGCTCATCATAACTATTCTGCGCCAGTGTTTTTTCCATGCCTCCATTAACTATCTTCTTTATGTTTTTAACCCTTCCACCATGATCATATTCCATTTTGGTAAGCACACCTGTGATTACGCCCGGTGAGCTATTTATTTGGTGCCTCAAGTAATTACTTAAAATCTTTCCACTGAAATCATATTGAATTGTTGCAATGTCCACACCGGAGCTTTGATTATCTGACAAGGACTGTATCACCCTTCCCCAGTTGTCGTAATAGATACTGGTAATAAGATATTGGGAGGCCGTACCAAGTATTTTTATCCTTGTACCGGTAACCAGGCCGGTTGTAATATCAGATTTTACATTGCTTACAGGATACAAGTTCACCCCGCTCTGAAGCTCGCTGTTGTAAGAAGCATCGAATGTTTTTGCCCCGGCATAGGTATAACCATCATAAAATGTTTCGGTAAGTATCTCATATCCCGAAACAGGAGCCGGATAATTTGCAGATGGAATCGCATCTGCTGCTGACTGATGAGTAATCCTGTCACTGTTGTTGTTCCATAATCCTGTACGGAAAGGACGATTAAGCGGATCATATTCTGTTACCATCCACTGTTTGGTGGATTGTGTACGCAGTTTTTCATCCTGTGTCATCACCAGCCGGTCACGGCCATCATATACCAACCATACTTCACCCGCTCCCGGCACTTTTTTAATGATCATCCTGCCTTCTGCATCATATTCGTACCTGAAACAAAGTTCATTTTGCACTGTAGCGTTGGCTGAAAGATTCCAGCTATTGGCAATCATCCATTCGACCGCTTTTGGTTGCAATACATAACGCAACCTCCTGAAATCATCATACACATAATAGGTGCAGAGCCATCCTGTATATCCATCCTGCAATATGCTTGATAATTGTACTTTCTTCAAGACTACCAGGCCATTTCTTTCCTTATATTCAATGACTTTATTGTCCTGCTCATCGGTAGATTCCGTTACCATTAATTCCCCGGTACTGTACAGACCAATATGTTGCGGTACAGAAGCAATGACCGTACCGATAGTAAACATCCTCACATCTTCCGTAAGCCTGTTGGCTCTTTGGATAGCTCTTACTCCTTTATTATTACCTCCCCAGCTTTTACCGGGCGCTATTTGCATCAACACCCTGTTAAGCGGAGAATTTTCATATACATTACCGGAGTAATAAAACGACTCGGTATTATTTAAGTAACTGTTATAAAACACAGGCTGCTGTGTATTGGGATCGGTTCTGAAGTTGCCGGTTTCAAGATTATCGGTATAAGGCAAATATTGCTGAGTTACCCGTCCATATGAATCATACCAGGAAGTATTGATCATATCCTTTCCTGCGGGTGTAGCGCTTTTGACAACGGTTTGCCATTCCCTGCCAAGACCGTCAAAATAAGTAGTGGATTGGGCTACATCGAGTTTGTTTGTTTGTGCATTAGCGGTTGCCAGATCGGCAATGCCGGGTTTGACGAAAACCCGTCCTTTGATATAATTCATATTAGCAGCATCCGTACCGCCAGGATAAGTTGGCATAGCTACCGGCGTAAGGCTTGCTGTTGCTGCAGAACCATTGGGTATATTATTGGCTGTCGTTGCTGCTACGCGGATACAAATTGTATTGGTATATAATGTTTCTGAAGCTGCTGTTATTCTCACCCTGTAATAAGTAGTGACGGATGGAGATGGAGGTGCATATGAAGCCGCACTACTGACCGCGGTCCAGTTTATTTCATCGGTTGATCTTTCCCACTGGTATCCATACACAGAGCCAAACCCACCACTGGTTCCCGAAACAGTCAATCCGGTAACTGCACCTCCAGGCGCTATAGATTGCGCTGCACTGAGTGTACCTGATTTAAAAATAACGATAACATAGACAGAATTTGAGTACCCTATCTGCGGGCCAGCACACATGGCCTTTCTGCGATAATAACGGGAACGTAATGGCGCGGGACTGAAAGAATAATTTTGCCCGGTTCCTCCTGTGGCAATTGCTGTAAAGTTGATATTATCAGAAGATTCTTCCCATTGATAGGTATAACTTCCGCAACCACCACCTGAGGCAACTGTTGCATTTAATGTGGCCGGTATAGCCGGGTATTCGATAACCTGGTTAGCAGGAGTAATGATGCCGCCATTTAATGGTGGATTTACAAATACGGTATGTGAATTGGAATAACCAACTGCACCTCCCGGTGATACCGTTACCTTACGACGGTAATAGGTAGTAGCGGTCAGACCAGAAGAAAAGGATAAGTTCTGACCGGTTGCGCCACTAACATCGGTAAAGACAATATTATCCGGTGACTGTTGCCATTGATAAGCATAGGAAGGTGTACAGCTACCGCCCGTAGCAACCGTGCAATTAACAGCAGCAGGTGTTTGTCCCCAATAAATAGTTTGTGAAGCGGTACCTATAGTTCCTGGCGAAAGAGCTGCAGAAACAGTTATATTCAGCGATGCATTTCCTATGGATGTGGTAAGGTCAATTCTGCGGCCTGCACCTGCTGTAAAAATTACATAGACCTGAGGCCAGGGTGTTCCGCTTTTACAGGAGCCCCATCCTGTTATGTTACCGCCAATTATACACCATTGCATATCCGTGCCAGAGTTCCAGCTGCCACTGATAGTATATTGATACTCTACTCCCTCAGCTACGCAGGATGGCCCGGAGATATACACCTGGGCTTGTCCACGATTGTTTAAAAATAGTATTGTGCAAACGCTGATCAGGAATTTGAAAAATGGTGATTTAGCCAGCATAACAATTAGTTGTTGGATAAGATAATTTTTACTGTGAATTGTTTTGTGCATTCACAAAAACCGTTGCTACATCTGAATATGTTATCGAGCCGGAAACTGATTCGGTAATTTTTCTCCTGTAAAAAACAGTTTGTATCAATGCTCCCTGTGATGGCAAATTTTGACCGACAGCCCCTGCAATGTTTGACCAGTTCAGTGCATTGGAAGATTGCTGCCATTGATAAGAATAGGCCGGGGAGCAGCTTCCTCCTGTTGCAGGGGAGCAGATAATAACAGCCGGAATTGAATTATAATCCAGCATTTGTCTTTTTATAGAATCAATAATATTACCGGGAGATAATGACCGGGTAATATGGATTTGCAGTGAATTTTCTCCCCCGGAATAGCTGATGGATATGCTGGCGTTACCTGCATCTTCATCCCAGGTTATTTTTACAGAAGAATGTGGTTGAATGGTTCTGCAGGCAGTTCTGGTATCTGTAAACTTTCCTCCCTGGATACATATCGAAATTTGTGAGACTGAATCCGGGTTACCACTGATGAAGTAATCATACACAGTTGCAGGCAAGACGCAGGAAGCGCCATTTATTTGCGGTTGTGCAGATAGTGCAGATGAAATAAAAAAAATGATGCACGTTAATATTGAAGTTTGAAGCTTCATAGCATATAAGTTTTATAGTATCAAGGTGTTTTGTATTTGTATTCGAATGTTTTGATGATATTCTTATCCTGGTCGCGGATAAGCTGCAGCCTGCCCAGCTTATCATATTCATAATAGCTGATCCTGTTTCCCGGATCACATTGACTGGATAATCCAATAAGTGGTTCATGCGTATAGGTAGTCATCAATGCGCCAACGGGGTATAATCTTAATTCATCTATCGGGAGGCTTCCTGAAATAGTTACCTGAGTTTGACCTGTTATACGGTGTTCGTAATATTTCCATACTGTTCCAAGGCTTCTACCTGCAGTGGCTGAACCTACCGTTCCTGTAATCGTTAACGGGGAACTACCTTTTATCCAATAGGAAACAATGTATGTTGTTCCAGTGGAAAGCCCTGACTTAATAATATTATTGGAGCCGTTTAGTGTATATACTTTTTTTCCGGTGGGTGCCGTAATATCGGCACCGGGAGTTCCGGTGTATGTCCAGTTTCCTTTATTTTCTGCTTCGAAACTGGTAAATGCGATGCTGGTATTAACGGCATTGGCGACTTCTGCTACAGGATACATATTCAGATAATCCCATAGATAAGTATTGATTACATCATTTGTTTTATTGTATTCAGTAACGTTCCCCACAGCATCATAACTGCTAAAAAGCAGCTTTCCCTTGTATGCTGCGTTTTTTGAAAAGGCGTTCGATACAATAGAACTGCCGGATCCAAATGATGCAGATGTAATAGGCGCGCCAGTTTCTATTTGCCATACTTTATCCGGATACGGTTTATCACTGCGATAAGTAGTGATGGTGCCTGCTGTGATATCAGATTGCCATACAGTTGGGTTCTTGAATTTTTTAACGATGTACTGCTCGATGGGTGCGGCACTGATATTCTTATCCTGTAATAGTTTAATTCCCTGGGCTTCACTGCCGGATGGAGCACCGGAAAATGAATAGTTGAATGGATACTTAGCATATTCTATAGTCTCTTCTTCATACCCTGTTTGTAATTTGCGATGTTTCTTATTTATCTCAAGCGGCTGAAGATAATTAACGTCATATACATAGCTGGTTTCATTGGTAAGCAACCGGTATGGATCGCCAGGATCATACACAATTTCCGTTTTTTTCAACGGCCTAACCGCACCTGAACGCACAGTATAATAGTTATAGGCATATTGATAAACAGAGCCGTCTGTCCAGCATCCATTGGGGTTTTCATAAAGGAAAAATAACCTTTGATCAACAAGGAGCCCTGCCAGTTGGTCAATAGAATGCAGAGTCTGATAAGTAGTTGCGGTCTCAGATACTTTGATATTTGCGGCATTGTAAACTTTATTACTGGTGAGATTTCCCCGCAGATAATGGTTCGACTGCCGTTGAAACATGTTACTGTTCCCATAATAAGGAAGATAAATGTTATCGGTTACCGGAGAACCATAATCATAAACATATTCAACACGTCCATTATTGGTTAATTCAGTACCCGTATATACCGATACATAAGGATATACAACCGGACTGCCATCGTAACCATCTATCTGCATTGAACTAACAGAATTGTAAATCCTTTCATTATACATGTATTGACCAGCCGTAATTAGGGTTTGAAGGCACACATACCGATCGTCTGTACTGTAATAGCCGATATAATTTGAAAACATCTTCTGTCCATATCCATTGTTACCAGGTCCGTACTTGTAGGTTTTTATTAATGGTACATCATTAACTGAAGAAAGGCTTGTAATTTTTTTAACCCGCAGCCCACCTGCATATTTAGGGCCTAATTCTTCAAACTGGTGTGGTTCAAATTCGAATTCCGTGTACCCTCCTGTGGGATAGGTAATTCTTTTTAATACCCCTTCTGTCATGTATGCGGGATATACATTTCTGTCTGCGCCGCCGATAGATTGCTGAATTGAACCACCCGCAGTTACGTACGTAATATTCTGCTGAGGTATCATGTTCGTATTGGTTACCTTCCCGTTATAATAGCCCCACCAATCCTGGGCATTAAAGTCCTGCGGGTCATTCTTGTTTCCACTGAAAGTAGTAGTATGATATTGAAAATTATATTCTTCCTGTACTGAAGCATCTGAACCTAATATCTGTATCTTATCCAGTTTCAGTTTGTGATCCTGCAGGACGGAATTATTGAGTTTTTTAAAATAGGTATAAAAGAATTTGACACTCTTTACGAGGGTATATACTCCCCCGCTCAGGGAATAAATCCGGATAAACTCAAGACTTTTCTGGTTTTCATATATGTCTGTACGATTAACCGATGACTGAACAAACTCAACTTTACCATTATCAAAAAGTATCTCAGACAAGTACTGGGTAGTCGTCATATATCCCAGACTGGTGGAAACATAGCCAAATATTTGTGCAGTTGGCGGCTGACAGAAGCTTTCTGGATTTGTATTACTCGGGATACCCAAAACATTATCAAGTACGCGTATATAATCTGATTTTGTAAGTTTTTGAACTGCTCCTGTTCCTGTAGCATAATTAAAATTTATAGTCCTTGAAAGATCTGCAGATTGCATTTGGGTCATCAGCCAGGAAGATGGAAAATAATCCTCTACAAAAACACCAGAGCCTCCTGAAGTAGTCTCCGGAGCACCGTATCTGCAAATTGTCCCGTTTTCATCAGTAATTGAAAGGTTAGAAAGACTTCCGCTTGTATAATTAAATTTTACCGGATCATACGGTATGGTGATAGGTTGCTGAACACCCTGCTGAAAGATAAAACGGCCATTTTTACCTGGCATTGAATAGGAGAATTCGTCGGGTTGTACATCTTTCCATTTTTTAACTACGGATTCAAAAAAAGTATAGTCACAAGGTTGCGCTGTCAGGTTCATCTGACCCGGCTGATTTAATATGCCTTCGGCCTTTTCATCTGCCACCCCTTTCACATTCCTTGTTATCGCACCACCGGCATTTAATGACCATCCTAATCCCACCCAACTTGCTTGTTCTTCATAACGGATACCTCCTGCATGATAGGAGATACTGATGGGAACATTCAGTTTTCCACTTTTGATTTCATAGATTGGTATTGATATAGAGGGGATGCCTGTAAACATATTTACAGGTAATTCCGTGTACTTCCATAGGGCTGCTGCATTAGGAGAGAGAGGGGTGATCTGTGGCGCTTTGACCTGTGCTGAAACTAAACTTTGCAGACACATGCAAAGTAGTGCAACATGGAAAAGGTCTTTAACCCGTTTTTGTATTTTACAAACTATGTGCATATTCTATTTTTAAATAGTGGCTTGTATTATTTACTCATTTTATTTAATACTATATCCAATACGGAATACCAATGGCTGTGTTGCAGGAATCTGCTGATAACTTAGAAAATCCCATAGCAACTGTAGTTTTGTTTTCTTAAAGAATTTTGTTCTCAAGGAAACAACCTTACTCAGCCCAATCAATCCGCTTTGTTGCCATGCAGCCCTCTCCCGGCCTCCCCCAAAAGGGGCGGCCATCAAGACTCCGCTTAATTGACTCTTGTAATTCTGTTCATATCCACCGCTGACCCAGAAACTTCCCTTGATCTTCCAGTCAATAAAGCTTCTCAATCCAGCACCTTGATTAGTGATGCGTATATCGTTCCATCCTCTTCCCACACCCATTTTATAACTGGCCCCGATACCAATTACAGACTTATCATTGAGCTTATATCCCAGTGATAACCCAATATCGCTGGTGACAGGAAAGAAGTTCGTCGCTTTCTGTGTCTGGAAATTGGTTCCATATTCCAGTCTTTTGAAAAATGATTTTGTCTTTTGGTCATTAGGCTTGAATCCTTCCGGCATTTCTCCATCAGCCTCCACCAAACCTCCCCCCAAAGGAGAGGCTTTCAACACTTTCTCTTTTAACTCATTCATTCTACTTTGTGCCTCCTGCATATTCTGCCGGAACTGTGCCTGGACATTCGCACCACCCGCTGCTATCTGCTGTTGAATGAGATTGTTGACCTGTGACCTGGTCTGCAATCCTGCAAGACCTCCTCCAACTCCTCCAAAAGAGGAGAGATCATCTCCGGGCATACGGAATAATGAAGCCAGCATACTGTTCTTCCGCATAAAATCCTGGAACAATTTTGTTTTACTTAATAGCTCAATGGCTTTTCGTTCTGCTTTCTTATGATCCTTTAATAGTCCTTTGTATTCATTCAATTGCTCTGAATAATAATACACCTGCTTATTCAGCTTCTTTAACTCTCTGGCAAAACCCAATTGGCTGAGCTGATCTTTCAGGAATTGTTTTCGTTCTCGCAGAAATTTCTTTATCTCTTCCGCTTTCTGAAATTTATCTTCCAGCCCGTTTACTTTACTTAACGCCTCTTTTAATTTTTGTTCACTTCCTTTTATTGTTGAAATCAATTGAGGATTTTGGTGCAGGAATTTTAATGACGTACTTAATGTATCGAGTGAGGGAATATATTGTTTACCTGCTGCCTTAGCCATTAGCCGTTGCTCCAGCTCCTGGTATTTTTGTTCTGCATTGCCAAATACTTCCTTTGCTTTCAATGAATCCATCTTCGCCAGCTTCTTTTTCATTGTAGCCTCCTGCTTCATCAAGCCCACAAGCGCTTTATCCATTTTTGTATCCAGCTTTTGTTCTAACTGATTGGCTTTGGAAGAAACTTTATCTACGTAACCGGAAGGAAGTTGCACTATGACGCTATCCTCCTGCCCGGATACGGGTTGTCCCTGTAATTGCAGGACAAGAAAAATAAAAGCAATGGTTGGGGTCAGTCGCTTCAGCATTATACTGTGTGTTTTACAAAGCCCTGGTTCAAAAAATCATTTATACAATACTGTATTATTCCGTTTCACTTATCCATTCATCATTACCGCTATAAATATCATGCACGGTAAAATTGCAGCCATGGGGAAAACAACATTTAAAAATGTTTTTTCCCCGGTAAACCGTTTTTTGAGACATGACATTACCTATACATGCATAACATGCCTCTCAGGCTACTAACCAGGGAAAACAGGATGCTTAACCTTTGAATAAAAAATGTAACGAAAATCAGTGTCTTAACGGGGAAGTAATCGAAAGGGGGAAGGATTGAATGAGTATAATATTCTTTTTTACTCTCTTTCAAAAGTAAATGGAAATATAAATACCATCCAAAATAACAACAGAAATTTTTATAAGTGAGTTGATTGGGGTCTTAACTGAGTTAAAACCGCCTTTTTTTGCACCGATAAATTTCTATGATTGACTACTACAGTAGCTGGCGGGTAAAATTATTTTTTTGCCCGTTCATCTTTTTTTAGTTTGGAATACTCTTCTATCATCATTTTATACCAATCAGACATCAAAAAAATACCTTTCGACATTGAACTAACAGCTAAATTTTTTACCACATCAGGCACATAGAAACATAGAAATACACACATAGAACTTTATCCACGCCTTTAGGCGGGACAAGTTGTGAAAACCTATGTGCCTATGTTTCTATCCCGACGATTGCGGGACAAGTTATGTTTCAAAATAAAAGTTTTAATCACCTTAAAGTATGTGCTCTAGTATCGTTTTAATGTCCAATTAGTATTGACCATTACAAAGTAATCGCTGCGGAAAAATCCTGAAATGAGGAAAGCCCGTCCTTCGGTTACCCCGGGACAGGCTTATTACATTTTATACCTTATGTATTACTCAGCCTTTCTTAACTTATCCCTTTCTTCGGCCACCACATGCAACATACTCTCCAGCTCGCCAATCCGTTTCAGTTGCCCTTCCAGTTTTTTATTTGCATCTGACACCGCCTGCAGATCATTGTTGAGTTCTTCCAGGTACGCTACTCTTTTCTGCAACTGCTGCCGCTGAAAAGTAACTTCTCTTAATTTTTCTTCCGTTTCCATCAACTGGCTGTGCAACTGCTGGTGATCCAAAGTTATCGTTGCCAGCTTTTGTTTCTGGTCTTCATAGTCACGGTTCATTTTAGTATAGGTTTCCTTCAGGTCTTCATACTCCATGTTGATCATTTTGGAAGAACTGACCTGCAATTCCAGTTTCTGCATTTTGCTCTGCAGTACATTAAACTCGCTATAGGCATTATCGAGCATGGAAGTCATTTCCTTGGTCAGAAGTTCCTTTTGTTTTACATGACCGATCTCTTTTTCCTTTTCCGTGAGCTTGATCCGCAAATCAGTAATCTGCGATGACAATTCATCATTGGCCCTGAGTATCTCCCGCTGCTTTTCTTCCTGTTCTTTGAATGCATCTATATTATTCAGCAACTGGTTGATCTTTTCATTATGCTCCAGCAGGTTAGTTTGGGCCATGCGTAATTGCTGCATATAATCCTGCTTCTCTTCCGGTTGCGCCACCACTACTGGTGTTTTTTGTACCGTACCCATTTCCGCCAGCAACCTTTTATTTTCCTTGCGCATTTCATCGGCTTCTATCGTATATATTTCAACATTCTCTTCCGCTTCCGCCAGTTGTTCTTTTGCTGCTTTCAATTCTTCTTTTACCGCTTTCAACTGGTCTTTTAATAAGGCAAATTCTTTATCCTTTAACTCCACATCATTAAAATAACGCGACTTCCATTCATCCCTGAATTTATTCACTTCATCTTTCTCTTCCATAGTGGCTTTAAGGCCGCGACGGCTGGCAATCGTAAAATGAATGGTGATACCCAGAATGATCGCTCCAAAAAAAAGCAGGATGATCTCAAAAACGGAAAGTGTAAGAGTGGCGCCCATAACCTGTTGTTAAACCTGCTGAAAGTAGGAAAAAATGATAAGATGACAATTCTTAGTTTTTCACAAACCCACTGTATAAGCTGCGGGATAATTGCTATATTTAAAACAGGATTGTAACCCGAAAAAACAATGAAAATTAGCCTCTTACCGGTACTCGCCATCAGCCTGCTTTCCTTATCCATAGCGGGTTCCGGGCAAACCACCGGCTGGTATAAAAGCTTTACCGGTGCTATCAGTAAATCCCCGGTCACACTTCACCTGCACAAGATGGGGCAAACTTATGCAGGCTACTACTATTATAACACCGTGCAGCAACCTATTTATTTAATTGGCGACGATACAGCCACCGGTGATGGAAGGATCAGGCTCAACGGATTTGCCCCGCAAAATGATGCTGATTATACCAGCGAAGTACTGACCCTTTCTATTAAAGGCAGTAAATGCACCGGTCAATGGCAAAAAGATGAAACAGCTACAGGCCTGCCTTTTTCAGCTACGGAGAAATATCCTTCTTCTTTCCTCTTTGACATGATCTATACGGCAGAGACGGTAAAACTGAAACCGGAAATGGCCGGATCACCTGAAGCCAGTTTTGAAGCGGCGTCAGTATGGCCAAAAGAAAAAACAACGGCTTCTGTTTTTACACGATTATTGATCAATGCGGCGTTTGGCGCTACTAATACAAGGCAGGAGATCGGGAAAACATTACTGGATAATAAAAAGGAGTTTATTGATCACTACCTGGAAGAAAACAAAAATGTACCGGATAGTGAGATCGTTCAAAACATACAGAGCTATACTAACAGTGAAACACGCCGGATGCTGGTAGTATATCATTCTCCCCAACTACTGACCCTGGGCAGCCGCTATTACAGCTATGCAGGTGGCGCACATGGTAACTATGGTACGACCTATACAACGATTGATCTTTCTTCTATTAAAAAATTGGTGCTGGCTGATATACTCACACCCGATGGTATTGATAATTTAAACGGGTTGCTGGAAAAACATTTTCGCCAACAGTATAGACTGGAAGATACTGAATCGTTAGGTGAAGGTGGCTTGTTTGAAGATACCATCGCGGCCAACGATAATTTCTATATTACGGGAAAAGGTATTGGCTTCAGCTACGCCCCTTACGAAATAGGACCTTATGCGCTGGGAGAGATCAATCTTTTTATCCCGTTTACGGAGTTAAGCGCTTACCTGCAACCCGATTTTAAAAAACTGATCAGCCCCTGACAAGTGTTCCTACTTTTTCGCCGGTTACTACGCGGCGCAGGTTACCTTCTTTGTTCATATCAAAAACAATAATAGGAAGATTGTTCTCCATGCAGAGTGTGAATGCTGTCATATCCATTACCCGGAGATTTTTGGTAAGACATTCCTGGAAAGTAATGTTGCCGTATTTGGTAGCGGTGGGGTCTTTCTCGGGATCGGCAGTATAGATGCCATCTACCCTTGTGCCTTTCAATATTACATCGGCGCTGATCTCAATCGCCCTGAGTGAACCTGCTGTATCTGTGGTAAAATAAGGGTTGCCTGTCCCGGCCCCGAATATCACGACACGGTTTTTTTCCAGGTGGCGGATAGCTCTCCGGCGGATATAGGGTTCAGCTATCTGCTCCATTTTTATAGCGCTTTGCAAACGTGTATATATGCCTGCCCTTTCCAGTCCTGCCTGCAACGCCATGCCATTAATAACGGTAGCGAGCATCCCCATATAATCTCCGTGCGCTCTTTCTATACCGGTTTCGGCTTCATTCATTCCCCGGTAAATATTACCCCCGCCAATAACAATAGCCACCTGCACGCCTAACTCTGTTATAGATTTAATATCGAGTGCATACTGGCTGATGACTTTGGAATCAAGACCAAAATTTTTATCACCCATCAATGCTTCACCGGAAAGTTTTAGCAGGATTCGTTTGTACTTAGGAAGCATGCGCCTATTGAAGATTTAAAAAGTTAGGGGTTTGATTAGCGCTGCGAAGATAGGGGAATTTGGGTAAGGCTGATCGGGCAGTAGACGCATTAAAAATTGGTAAATACAGCACACGGATGACACGGATAAAACGGATTTACACAGGTATTTTTTGTCAGATCCCTACCAGTTCAGCGTTATTGCAGATAAAGCATACTTGAAAAGATTTTCACAGATTTATACCAATTAGACATCAAAAAAATATCTTATGACGTTGGGTTAATCGCTAAATCTTTTACCACATTAGACACATAGCCACATAGAAATACGCACATAGAGCTCTATTCACGCTTTTGACCGGACAAGTCGTGAAAACCTATGTGCCTATGTTTATGTGTTCAAAATAAAAAGTGTAATCGTCCTAAAGTATGTGCTTAGTATCCCGTTTAAATGTCCAATTAGTATTAATGAGTCTTTCCTGAAGCAGCTATCCAAGCATCATTATAGAAATTGTTGCTGAAAACAGGATATAGATGAAGCAGTAAATGAAATTTATACCCACTTATTTTTATGCGCCAGGGATATTACCTGCGCCCTTGAGTTTACATGGAGTTTCTCATAAATATTGGCAATATGCTTCCTGACTGTGAGTACGCTGATATTTAAAACAGACGAAATCCTTTTGGCATCCCAGCCATTTATCATGTATTGCAGTATCTCCTGTTCCCTGCCGGTGATGGCATCAGGCATCGCTCCCTGCGCTGATTGTTCAGCAACAGTTGCCTGGCTAAGAAGCTTGAGTGTTTTGCGGGCAATAGCGGGGCTCATGGGTGCGCCGCCAAATTCTACTACGTTAATAACGGCTTCCTGTAATACAGGAGCGGGTTCATGTTTTAATAAATAACCGGAAGCGCCTGCTTTGATAGCTTCAAATACTTTTTCATCATCATCAAAAATGGTAAGAACAATATAGTGTATCTCCGGGTAGAGTGATTTGGCTATTCGTATCGTTTCAATGCCATCCAGCTCGGGCATTTCGAGGTCCATAAAAATAACCTGCGGCAACTGGTTGTACGGAAGACCTTTTAATTCTTCGAGGCACTGGTTGCCATTTTCCGCTGAAAATACCAGCCGCAGGTTTCCCGCAACCTGCATTTTTTGCATAAATGTGTTGCGGTTTATTTTATTGTCTTCGGTAAGTGCAATAGAAAAACTCATAAGTATGACTATAAATATCCCTCTTGCAGTCTATTAAAAAAATAATCAATTTGTAGTAGGTGATATCTCTACTACTGTTCCACCTTCTTCTCCATTCAACCAGTGAATATTCCAACCGGCTTCTTTACTGCGGTTCTTCATATTTACTACGCCATTGCCGCCGCCCATTTTCTTATTGAGCGCCGACATTCCCGTGCCATCGTCAGCTATTGTTATTTTCCATTGCTTTTCGCTTTCAAAATAAACCCTTATGTTTTTCGCGGAACTATGTTTTAGTGAATTAAGAATAGCTTCCTTGGTTACCTGGTAAAGATGAAAGGCATGGGCCGGGGGCAGCAATATGTCGGAACTGATATGCTCGGTAACATCAATATTTACTTTTGGATAACTGGCGCCGATACGCTGAATAAAAGATTTAACCCTGTCGCTGATGGCTGTTAATGAAAGGTTGTCTTTTTTCAACACCCAGATGGTATCATTCAACTGGGATACTATTGACTGTGAATTTATTTTTAGTTCCTGTAATGCGGCTTCATGATCCTGGTGTAAACCAATCTGGTCAACATTGCTGGCAATAGCCGCGGCATAGGCGCCGAGGTTATCATGCAGGTCGGCGGCAATCCGTTTTCGTTCATTTTCTTCGGCTTTGGCAATAGCCTGTGCAGATAAGTATTTTTCTTCTTCGCGTAATAGTTGATTTTTGAGATTTTCTTTTTTCCGGTAATTACTGAATATCAAATAGAATATGACCATCCCCAGTACCAGTAATCCTATTGACCCGTATAACCAGTAATTATTTTTTATCAGCGCTAATTTTTGCTGCGCAATAATATTTCCGTTTTTTTCTGTTTCATACTTCGCCTGCATTTCCGCGAGTGATTGTGCAGAGTTTTTTTGATATACAGAATCTTTAAGACTGATAATGTTTTCCAGCATTGCCGAATATTGGCCAGCATTGCCGGACGCTTTATAGTTTTCCGCCAAACTGCTGTAGAGAAAAAGGAGCTTGGCGCCTATCTTATAGTGTGTGGCGATGGCAATGCCTTCATTACAAATGGCAATACCTTTTTCCGGCTGGCCATTATGGGCGTAATAAAGACCCAACTGGCTCATATCTGAAACAATATAAAAAGGATCGCCAATTAGTTTTCTTATGGCTACCACTTCTTTTAAAGGGAGCTCCGCCATACTTGCTTTCCCTGATCTTACCAGTAACTGGGCCTGTATGGCTAAAGAGTTGGAAAGCGCAAACAGGTTTTCATGCTTCCTGGAATAGTTAATGGCTTTGCTGATAAAATAAAAAGCCGAATCTGTTTTTCCGAGGCTATTATAATTGAGTGCGAGATTGGCGAACAGGATGCCATATTTTTCCAATAGTAATGTATCGGGCGTAGTACGTAATGCTTTCAGGTGCCATACCAATGCATCTCTTGCCCGGCCTATTTCCAGGTAGGCCCATCCAATTAATGTTTTCCCTTTTATTTGCAGCAGCAGATCATTAGTTTTTTCTCCTCCATTAATTACCTGGTAGCCCATATCAATAGCTTCTTTGTATTGATTCTTGCGCATGAAGCAGCGTCCTTTCTGATTAAAAAGGTTGGCCTGTAATACGGGGTCATTGACTTTGCCGGAGGATAATATATCAAGGCATTTATTGGCGGTGGCCAGGGAAGAATCTATAAGTCCCCTGGTGGTAAGTGCGCCGGATTCATAATACATGGCCTGCACTTCATCATGCAGGTTGTTAAGCTGCCCTGCGAGTAATCTTGCATTTTCTGCATAGGCCATCAATGTATCAGGATGCAACGTGTAACCGAGTTCACATAAAGCAAAAATGGCTTTTACTTTTTCTTCATTGGTTTTTGCTGCCCGGACATTTGTTTTTAAGCCGTCAATAATTTTTGTTTGCGCAAAACCGCAAAGTGCAGGCGTACAAAAAAAACAAGAAAGTAAGGCTATCCTGAATCGTATCATGCTCTGTGGTTAGGTAATCGGGTATTGATTCTAAAAATATCCAATAATTCGTTGCCGGTCAAACCCGTTTTCGGTCTTTATTGATTTTCCATCCTAAATAAGGAAGTTATATCAAAAGTCAATTGTTGTAATGCCGGAAGGTATTTTTCTTTGTGGCTCTTTGCGACCTGGCGGGAAACGCTTTGGAGACAGCCCTCTTTATTTTTTTATTGCCTTTACCGAATATACCATGGGTATCTTTCCTTCCATGCCTTTGATACACCAGTTACCATCTTCACCCTGAATGATATTGCTAAAGCAGGGATACGGTGAATAAGTAAACTCATTGAAGTGTTCGATCTGTAACCCTTGTTTTATTAACGCATTCAATACTTCACTGATGCTGTGGTTCCAGCTATATTCTTTCCCTTTTATATTGGCATCCCGGTCTGTATAGGTTCCATAGTTTTCCGTAACGATCAGTTCCCTGTTTTCGTAAAAATATTTGATATGAGTAAACTCATCATCAAACATCCATACTACGGGATGAAATTCCGCCATATAAAATATACCGCCGGGTTTTAAGTAATGAGAGATGATCTCCGCCCATTTATCTAAATCAGGTAACCAGCCAACAACACCGTAAGAAGTGAAAATAATGTCAGCCTCCCCCGAACGAAGTTCCCAACCTTCACTTTGTTCGGTTGCCTCCAAAGGAGGGGCTTCAAAAGACTCCGAATTTCCTGGATACAAATCGTACACATTGCAGCAAATGAATTTCGCATTTAATCCTATTTCATCATTTAGTTTCTTTGCTTCGTTGATCGCTTCATCAGAAATGTCAATACCGGTTACATGGGCGCCAAGCCTTGCCCAGTTCAGGCTATCCATTCCGAAATGACATTGCAGGTGAAGCATTTTCTTTCCTTTTACATCACCAAGCTCATTTAATTCGATTGGAGTAAGAACGTTTTTTCCTGCTTTGAAACCGGCAAGATCATAAAAGGAAGAGTCTTTGTGAACAGCGGTTCGTTGGTTCCAAAGATGTTTATTGGCTTCGAAGTATTGGTGATAATTTTCCAAGATCAGCAAATATAAATAAAGTGTCCTCTTTGAAAAGAAACGCAAATACTATTAAAACGAGGAGTGTTACATTATTTCAGACATTGCTCATATATCGCATCCGAAATATCCTCCAGCAGGTGATGATGGTCTTTCCCATCCGGCATGGATGATCTAAAACAAATTTCGCGCTGTGAAGGAATTATTTCAAGGTATAGCCAACAAGGGTAGATAATATCTGTTTCTTTATTACTGGCAACAGAAACCGTATCTTTTTTAACAGCTTCTGCAATAACAATTCCCTTATTGTTATCGTTGATAGTAACATAGTGTACGGTAAATTTTTCCAACAATTTTGTGTTCGTTAATTCGGTCAGCTTGTGACTGAAAGAAGCAATGTGTATGTTCTCCGGTAATTGCCGGACCCTTATCAGCATGCCCAATGACTCTTCAAATGATGCAACGGTAAGTGCGCCGCTTTTAAGTCCTTCAATTAATTTATGCGCCGCTCTTTTGTTTTTATCCATAGCCCATTGTGTACGAAGCCAGGCTACTCCCGCTACCACAACTATAACTGCTCCTATTGCGAGTTTGATCATGTGAATTTGCCCGTTTATACAAATAACTTAGGGAGTATAAAACTCCCTAAGTTATTAATTATTGCAATATAAACTATTGTAATTATCCCAGCGCCACTCTCTTAAACTCAATCACTTTCACATCACCTGACTCTTTCAAATAATCAGCGATGGTCTTGCTGCTGTCTTTTACAAAAGCCTGGGCTGTCAGGGTTTGTTCTTTGAAGAAAGCGCCCATTTTGCCTTCGGCGATCTTAGACAACATTTCATCAGGCTTACCCGCCATCTTCGGATCTTGTTTCATCAGCTCAACAATGATGTCTTTTTCACGGGCAATAACACTGGCGGGAACACTGGCGGCATCTACTGCAACAGGATTCAGCGCAGCGATCTGCATCGCTACATCTTTACCCACTTCAGCGGCTTCTTTGCTCAATCCTACCAATACACCAATACGGTAAGCGCCATGAATATAAGAAGCTACATAAGGAGCATCTATCCTTTCAAATTTTGTAACGCCTATTTTCTCACCGATAGAAGCCAGCTTATCATTCACCAGTTCTGTTACGGTAGCCTTACCCGCTTTTGCCGACATCAGTTCCTCGAGGCTTTTTACATTACCTGCAATAGCCGCATCAGCAATGCTCTGACCGAAAGCGACGAAGTCAGCATTCTTTGAAACGAAATCTGTTTCGCAGCTTACACACACAACGATACCTGTTTTTTTATCAGCAGTTGTCTGCGCGATGACTACGCCTTCTTTGGCTTCACGGTCACTTCTTTTAGCCGCTACTTTCTGGCCTTGCTTGCGCAACCAGTCAATGGCCGCTTCAAAATCACCATTGGTTTCTGTTAAGGCCTTGCGGCAATCCATCATACCTGCGCCAGTAGCCTGGCGAAGTTTATTTATATCCTGTGCACTTATTGTTACTGTACTCATACCCCAGACCCCTAAAGGGGATTTATTTTTTAATTAATAATGTTTTAAAACCCTGATAAACTCTCTTCATCCCCTTTAGAGGCAAGGGGTTTATCTTCTTCCGCCACCCGGGCCTCTGCTACCACCACCGCCACCGGATGTACGACGTCTTTGTCCACCACCAGCACCACCAGGGCCGCCGGGACCACCAGCACCACGGCTTCCCCTGCCTCCACGTCCGCCTTCTGCTTGCGCTTCAGCTTCCATGCGTGCCGCTTTTCTTTCTTTTTCGTCATCGCTCAACTCTTCTGTTTCCTCATCTTTTGCAGCCATGCGTTCAGCTAAGCCTTCTGCAATAGCAGCCGTAAGATAATTAGTGATGATAGCGATTGACTTGGTGGCATCGTCATTAGCGGGAACTGCGAAATCAACTTTATTAGGATCGCAGTTAGTATCCACCATACCAAAAGTGGTAATGCCAAGGCGTTTTGCTTCAGCGAGCGCAATATGCTCATGACCGATATCAACGATAAATAAAGCAGCCGGTACGCGGCCTAACTGGGCGATACCACCGAGTACTTTTTCCATCTTTTCTTTATCGCGGGTTAATGTCAAACGTTCTTTCTTGGTAACACTGTCAAAGGAACCATCTCCGAGCATCTTTTCAATGCTCTGCATTTTCTTGACGCTCTTACGAACCGTATTGAAGTTGGTGAGCATACCTCCCAGCCAGCGTTCTGTGACGAAAGGCATGTTCACCCTTCTTGCACTTTCATTCACGATGTCCTTCGCCTGCTTTTTAGTACCCACAAATAGGATCTTTTTACCGCTGCGGGCAATCTGCTTCATAGCAGCCGCTGTTTCCTGCAGGGCATCAACCGTTTTGTTGAGATCAATGATGTGGATACCTTTTTTCTCAGCAAAGATGTAAGGCAGCATCTTAGGGTTCCACTTCTTTTTCAGGTGACCAAAATGCACACCTGCGTCCAGAAGTTGCTGTTGTAAGGATGTATTATTTTCCATATTTATTCTTTCTTGTTATTATTAATTGTATTAGCTGTGAGCCCTGAGCTTCTCGCTGTGAGAGGGATACCCGCAGCTCATAGCTAATAGCCCGTGGCTTTCCTTAACGTTTAGAGAACTGGTAGCTTCTTCTTGCTTTCTTATGACCGAATTTCTTACGCTCTACGGATCTCGGGTCACGTTTCAGCAAACCGGCTGCTTTTAATGCAGGGCGAAAGTCGGGGTTCATTTCTACCAATATACGGGCAATACCGAGCATGGCTGCTTCAGCCTGTCCTTTGACACCGCCACCGCCGGCATTGATCTTAATATCAAATTTGCCGGTAACATCAACCGTTTTTAAAGGCCGCTCTACCTGGTTTTGCAGGTACACGAGCGGAAAATATACTTTGTAGTCTTTATCGTTGACAATGATCTTGCCCTCTCCTTTGGAAAGAAAGACCCTTGTGACAGCTTCTTTACGACGACCAACACTATTTTTTTGCTTTTCCATTTTTTTATAGATTTTAGAATTCAGTATTTAGTATTCAGACAAAACCACTCACTTTCCTTATACTCAGTACTACAATACTGAATACTGTTTAAAATTTTAATTCTTTTGGTTGTTGCGCTCCGTGCGGATGGTTAGCGCCAACGTACACGAATAATTTTTTGTACATCTTGCGTCCCAGGCGGTTTTTGGGAAGCATTCCTTTTACGGCTCTTTCAATAACAACCTCGGGGCGACGCTTCTGCAGGTTAGAGGCGGTTTCTTCTTTACGGCCACCGGGATAACCTGTGAAGTGGTCATAAATTTTTTGTTCCAGTTTGTTGCCCGTAAAAACAACTTTTTCGCAATTGATCACCACGATATAATCGCCGGTGTCAACGTGAGGAGTGTAGTATGCTTTGTTCTTACCGCGATGTACCGCAGCAATTTTAGCACACATAAGCCCAACGGTTGGATTAGTACCGTCAACAACATACCAGGTACGTGTTACATTATCGTCGTTCGC
>JAATGJ010000162.1 GCA_015654695.1 Chitinophagales bacterium
GTCTATTACCTGCCAAAACTGGCCAGCCTCAAAAACAATACGGAGATAAGGACGGAAGTTATGTCTGTTTATAAATTACTCATTCCCTTCCTTATCGTAATTTCCCTATTGCTTTTTCTGTTCAGATTTTATATCATTAATATTTTATTTACTGAAGCTTTCCAGGAGATGGAGCATTTTTTTGCTTTTCAGCTGATTGGCGACCTGTTAAAGATGTCAACATGGGTTCTCGGTTATTTATTAGTAGCGAAAGCAATGACCAAAACATATATCCTGGTAGAACTAATCAGTTGCACCCTCTTTGTTCTGCTGAGTATGATTTTTGTTAACTCGTTCGGGACGATTGGCGCTACTATTGGTTATGCTGCAGCTTTCCTGTGCCAGTTGCTGATCATGGTCGTGATCTTCAGAAAATTGTTATTTAAATATGAGTAGTACCTATATGATAAGCGTTGGAGTAATGGGATACAACCAGGAAAAGTATGTTCGCCAAACCATGGACAGTATCCTGGCCCAGCAATGTTCATACCCTTTCGAAATCGTGATAGGTGATGATGACTCTGCCGATAATACAAGGGCTATTCTCGAAGAATACCAGGAAAAACATCCGGAGATTATCAGGCTATTGCCTAAAGCGTCTAATAAAGGTGTGCTGAGAAATTATGCAGATGTAGTTAAAGCCTGTTCCGGGAAATATATAGCATTTTGTCATTGTGATGATTACTGGCATGATGCGTTGAAACTTCAAAAGCAGGTTGATTTCCTGGAAAATAACCCGGGCTATGGTCTTGTTCATACAGATGCGGACTTCTACCTGGAAAAGAGCAATTCAACCATCTACTCTTATCATGCGAAAACTCATCCGGATATGCCGGAGGGAGATGTCTTTGAAGCCTTAATACAAGGCCGGTTTTCTATCACTACTCCTACTGCTCTTTATTCAAAGGCAGCCATGGATAAATATGTTGACTTTACTGAATTTGAAAAAGCAGGCTTTTTATATGAAGATCTGCCCACATGGCTTGAGTTATCCAAACATGTAAAATTTAAATTCCTGAAGGACAGTACATCAACTTACAGGGTAATTGAGGATTCTCATTCACATCCCAAAAACGGTGACCGTAAACTTTTTCTTCTCCAGGGGCATTATAATATGAAAAAACATTTCATAAAAAAATATACCGTAGCTGCCAGTACAGAAAGAAAATTTGAGATACAATACAACCTGGTCAAATTCAACTTAGCCTACAAATGGCAGAAATATCCTGCAGCATTACAGGCTTTTAATTTTTTAAAGAGAGAAAAATTAGTTACGCTTAAAATGCGTTTAAAATTGCTTTTTATACAACTTCCTTTTTTTCATAAAACATTAAAGAGCATTAAAAAAACATACATACCAAAAACATCCGTTTCACATTTATAAACCGGGAAAATTATTGCTATTCTCTTCCCGGTTTGCAAACAAAATATCATAACAACAACACCAGGCAGTGCCACTAATAAAGCTTATCATACTAATTGGAGGGGGAATATTTTTCCTTTATGCGTTGTTCAAAAAACCAGACCTTATAGCGTTGTTGCTATTTACCCTGGTAGTAGCTGATATAAACTTTGACCTGCCCGGGGGAATCCCGTTGAGGTTAACAATAACTGTGATACTGTTTGTAAGAATTTTTGGAGAACAAAGCGCATCAAATCACCCTGCATTCTTTTCTAACAGTTTAACCTGGCATTTGGTATTTTTTCTCTTTTACATTTCGCTGGTTTCCATGTTAAATGGATTACTGAATATAGGACTGTTAAAAGAATTTTTCCTTTCCTGCATTTCCGCTTACCTCGGTTATTATTACTTTTTTAAATTTGGCAGTCATTCTTTATTAAAAACAGCCATGATACTCGGCGGCCTTATTTGCCTTGCCGACCTTGCCTATACCTATGCAGTTTATGGAGGATTCCCCGTAGTCAGGATATACTATTCGTTTAGTTCAAGATGGGAGTATAATAATCATAATTTTTTTGGATACATCTGTGGCACTTGCTTTGTTTTCCTGCTCTCCGATTATCTTACGTCCAAAGCATCATCCGGGAAACTCACTTTATGGCTGATGCCGCTGATGTTTTTAGGGGTATTACTTTCAACTTCGAGAGGTGCATTGGTGGCAATGATCATCATGACTGTCGTTCTACTGGGAAAAGCGCTGATGTCGAAAAATAAAGGGAAAAAAGCCAGTAAGCTTATCACCATAATAGCGGCATGTATAGTGCTGGCAATTTTCATTATCCCGATCGCTACCAAGGTATTGGGCATCAAAAGTGAATTTTTGGAAACGATTACGGTAAGGCTTATTGACGAACCGCTGGCTATGATAAACAAACTTATGGGGAACAGTTATAAGGCAGAGTCCATGGAAACTGTGGAGTGGCGTGAAGAAGCGTCATCTCTTGCCTATAATTATTATATGGATATGCCCGCTAATGACCAGGCCATCGGCATTGGCTATGGTGGGTTCTTAGCAAGAGACATCGGTCACGGATTCGATGCCCATAATGGCATTTTATTGCTTTTAATTGAAACAGGTATTGTGGGGTTTCTGATTTATTTCAGCCTGATCATTTCTTTCTGGATGAAAGTTAAAAGCCTGAAGCTATCTTCTCCGGCTTTCATATCTATTATTTTTATCATTTTATATGTGACCAGTCACAACAAAGAAATCACCTCATTTTTCGCCTTTCTGATAATGGGGTCCCTGATTGCTGAAATAAGGTACGCTTCTATTCCCCAGGAGGAGGTTTCAGAGGAAGAAGAACTTGCTGTGCTTGCCAGTCAATAATGCCTTACACAATAAAAAATAATCAAATGTGATTGCAACTGTCCGTCCTGTTCTTTATCTTGTGATCACTTCACCTGAAATAATGTGAGCGATAAAAATCCGGCTATCTTTTTACCCAATCGCTATGAATTGAAAACTATTCACAATCCATCTGTAATAAACCAGCAAATTAGCATAAACAATATAGTGTTATGAAGATACTTATGGTGATAAATTGCCTGAGCAAAGGCGGAAGGGAACGAAGGATGCTTGAACTTGTAAAAGAGTTAAAAGACAAAAACAGGGACTTTGATATTTACCTTATTTCATTAAGCGACCAGATAGATTATAAATACGTGTACGATCTTCCTGTCAAATTCGAAATCATCCAAAAAAAAGATAAGGACTTTAGCCTGATCTTTAAGCTGAGGAAGATCATCAAACAATTTAACCCGGATATCATTCATTCCTGGGATGTAATGTCAACTGGTTACCTGACCCTGGCCAATCTTTTTCTCAATAAAACCATCGTGAATGGTGTAATTTATAATTCTGCGCAAAATTCAGATGCATATGACAGGGAATACTTTAAAATAAAATTCTTCAGCGCTATCTCTTCCGTTACTGTTGCCAATTCGTATGCAGGAGTAAAAGCATATAAAGCATCTCCGAAGAAAACGGTTTGTATATATAACGGTATAGATCTTAAACGCTTTGAAAACCTGAAACCGGTTAAGCAAGTTGAACAGGACATCCTGAAGGGGAAAAAAAACGGTCATTTTATTGTTACGATGGTTGCTGCTTTTGAGATGAGAAAGGATTATGATACCGTCATCGAAGCAGCAGTTAAACTGTGCAGTTACAATCAGAAAGTCATCTTCCTCCTCATCGGTGAAGGCTCAACCAAATCCCGCATCATGCAAAAAGTTCCTGCCGGATTGCTAAATAACCAGATATATTTTCCGGGTATGCGCGATGACATTGAATCTATTCACCAACTTACGGATGTCGGATTGCTAATCACGGCGCCTTGTGAAGGATTATCAAATTCCGTGATTGAATATATGGCTGCAGGCAAACCAGTCATTGCCAGCGAAGGCGGCGGAACAGATGAACTGGTAAAAAATGAAGTAACAGGGTTCCTTATAGAAAATAAAAATAGCAACGAGCTGATTGCTAAACTGGAAATTTTGATGCAGGATAACCAGCGTGCAGCAGGGATGGGTTTAAACGGTCAAAAATGGGTTCGTGAAAATCTTGATATTAAAAAGATGACCGATGCCTATATAGCGCTGTACAGAAAATTTGTAAATAAAAAAACGGGCATGATGGTACAAACACCACTTTTAGTTAATAACTAAATCTGTTTTGATATGGCTTACAATCAACAAGATCATTTCGTTCTTGAAAAAAAACTGGCCAATGAATTAAGAAATAGTTCAGCAAACGATAGGAAAGTACTTTATCAAAAATTGTATAATACGCTTTTCTCCACTTTCCCCGAGATCGCTACTAACCTTGATTCAAGTGAGAATGATCGTATTGCCTGGCAGATGAAGCTCATAAAAAAATTGTACGACAAAGAAAAAATATTTCTGGAAATCGGTGCGGGCGATTGTTTGTTGAGCAAGCAACTGGCCAAACATTTCAAAAAGATCGTTGCCTATGAAGTAGCCAGTACCATCCCATTTATAGAAAACAAGCCGGATAACCTGGAGATCAGGATATTCAATGGGGTGGATATGAATGAAGAGAAAAGCTCGGTGGATATTATATACAGTAACCAGGTATTTGAACATCTACATCCTGACGATATCGCACTCATTCTGAAGGCCTATCATTCCTTCCTGAAAGGAAAAGGGAAAATAGTGGTCATCACTCCTCACAGGCTGACCGGGCCGCATGATATATCCAGGTATTTCACTGATGAAGCGGAAGGTTTTCACATGAAAGAATATACCTACAAAGACATGAAATCTGTATTGAAAACGGGTGGCTTCAAAAAAATAAAGGGATACGTAGGCTACAGCAAATGGGGTTATGTTGGTATTAACATTAACCTGCTGATCCTGGCAGAAAAAATATATAGCATTTTTCCAAAATCTTTCAGGAAAAAGATAAGAAGCAGCTCGATTATTTTTAACTTTTTTGGATTAAAGATCATGGCGACCAAAGCATAATCTGGCCAGTATCGTATTTTGTAAACTGTATTACTCCGACCTTAATCTTATTGTATGTGTGGAATTGCTGGTTTTATTGATTTCAATCATCAGACGTCAGAAGAAATTCTGAAAAAAATGACAGATTCCCTTGTTCACAGGGGACCTGATGCAGAAGGCTATTTTTTTGAAAAGAGAAATAACTATGCTGTCGGGTTAGGACACCGTCGTCTTTCCATTATTGACTTATCCCCTTTAGGCAACCAACCCATGCAGTTTGCAAACGGGAGGTACCAGATCGTTTTCAATGGCGAAATATATAATTACCAGGAAATAAAAGAGGTATTACAAGAAGCAGGACACCAATTCATCTCTCACTCGGATACAGAAGTAATTTTACACGCATTCAATGAATGGGGAACAAAAGCCGTCAACCGGTTTATTGGAATGTTTGCATTTGTGATCTATGATGCTAAAGAAGAGATGATCACTTGTTTTCGTGACAGGGCAGGCGTCAAACCATTTTTCTATTACTGGAAGGATGGGTTTTTCCTCTTTGGATCTGAATTGAAAGCATTAATGGCTCACCCAAAATTTAAAAAAGAACTGGACCTGAATGCCATTGCATCTTATATGCAATTTGGTTATATACCTGCACCGCATTGCATTTACCAGGATACCTATAAATTAAAGCATGGCCATTTTCTTATACTGAATCTTAAAAATAAAGAGCTTTGTACGGAGCTGTACTGGGATGTGTACGATAATTACAACCAGGAAAAAATGAAGATCAGTTTACCTGAGGCAATAAGTGAAACGGAAAAAATACTCGAAAAAGCGTTTAACTACAGGATGGTAGCCGATGTTCCTGTAGGAGTTTTCCTTAGTGGTGGCTATGACAGCGTATGCGTTACTTCCCTTCTGCAAAAAAACAGCGCTCAGAAGATAAAGACCTTCACGATAGGGATGACTGAAAAAAAATTGGATGAAGCGCCATTCGCCAAACAAATAGCTGAAGTATTGGGCACGGATCATCATGAACTTTATTGCACAGAACAGGATGCACTTAACATAGTTCCGACCCTGTCTCATTTTTATGACGAACCTTTTGGAGACAGCAGCGCCATCCCTACATGCCTGGTAAGTAAAATGGCGCGGCAAAGTGTTACGGTTGCTTTGTCTGCTGATGGGGGCGATGAAATATTTGGCGGTTATACGCATTATGACTGGATGGTAAAATATTATAACCGCTTTAATGCTATCCCGCAGGTGTTCAGAAAAACGGGAAGTGCGCTGCTGAATATTTTTCCTGCAGGAACATTACCCGGGATTAAGAACAATAATATATCAAAAAGCAAATTCGAGAAACTTAAGTCACTGATGAAGGACCCTTCGCCGAATAATTTGTTCATGGCCGCTACTGTTTTTTATTCAGACAAAGAAAGGGGGATGCTATTTTCCAACCCGGTAGAAACAATTGTTTCTGCTCACCGGAGAGAAGAATTACAAAAGAAATATTTTTACCCCCTCTCCTATGCCATGGCACTGGATTATCAAACCTACATGGTGGATGATGTACTGCAAAAAGTGGACCGTGCCACCATGAGTGTAGCATTGGAAGGAAGGGAACCGTTTTTGGATCAGCATATCATCGAATGGGCAGCTAAACTGCCCAATGAGTACAAGATAAACAATGGGCAGAAAAAGTATATTTTGAAGCAAATCGTTCACAAATATGTTGATCCTAAATTGATGGACCGGCCGAAAATGGGATTTAGCATTCCCGTTCATACCTGGTTGCAAAATGAGCTTAAGCCACTAGTTGATAAATATACTAACCGGGAGTTTATCGAAAAGCAGGGAATATTTGATTATGCATATGTCGAAGATATCTGCGAAAAATTTTTTAATGGTGGCAGGGAAAAACAAGAAAAGATATGGTTCCTGCTGATCTTCCAGCTATGGTATGATAAATGGATAAACCATCAGTAACCTGTCAAAAAAAGTTGTATGAAAATTTTAATGGTTGTTGATTCCATAGTAAAAGGAGGAAAGGAAAGAAGAATGCTTGAATTGGTAAAAGCGCTGACCAAACCCGGCCAGGACTATAAGATTTACCTGGTTACATTAACCAATGTTATTGAATACGAGTATGTACACCAGCTACCCATCAAATTGGAAATAATTGAAAGAAAGAGCAAAAAAGACCTGAGGGTCGTGTTCAGGCTTAGAAATATAATTAAGACATTTCAGCCGGATATCATTCACTCCTGGGGCACTATGGCCAGTGTATATTTAAGCCTGGTTAACCTTTTTACAGGAAAAAGCAGATTTATCAATGGAACCATTGCGGATGCCTACGAGGGCATGAACTGGCTTGATACACATTACCTGAGAGTCAAATTAACGACTCCTTTTTCAAAAGTAATGTTAGCCAACTCACAGGCAGGCATCAAAGCCTATAAAGTTCCATTACGTAAAACGGTCTGCATATATAATGGTATAGATCTTACCCGTTTCAGTAACCTGGTACCGGCAGAGGAGATGGAGCATCAATTACTCGGGCGAAAAAAAGGAGACAGTTTTATTGCTGCCATGGTAGGCGCCTTCGAAGACAGAAAGGATTACGACACCCTTATTAAAGCAGCTGTAAAATTATGTTCAAAGAATAAAAAAGTTGTTTTTCTGCTGATTGGAGAGGGATCCCTGATGAACACTATAAAACAACAGGTGCCGGCTGAATTGATCAATAACCAAATTCATTTTCTTGGCTCCAGGCATGATATTGAATCAATATTACAGATCATTGATGCAGGCCTGCTTATCACGCCCTGCGAAGGAATTTCCAATTCGATCATTGAATATATGGCATCAGCAAAACCTGTGATTGCATCAAGAGAAGGAGGTACAAAAGAACTGGTGATAGAAGGAGAAACAGGTTTCCTGGTAGATCAGAAAAGAAGTGACCAGATCATTGAAAAGATCGAAATCCTGATGGATAATCCCCACCTGGCAAAAGAGATGGGCCAAAAAGGGCAGCAGCGGATACAGGAACATTTTGATATTGCTAAAATGACTCAATCCTATATACAGCTTTATCAAAAATATAGGTTACAAGGAAGAAAAAACGTAGCGTAAGTGAATGGCTTTCTTATCGTATTCCTCACTTAATATCATGTTACATTTTCTGTCTGTATAAATTTTAAATACAAATCTGAATCAGCAGCTTCTGGCATTTACCTGAAAAGGGCGGGTTGAAAATGTACTTTATCCGAATAGTACAAAAGGTGTGAACTTATTGTTGAATATATTACTCGAACTGACAAAGAGATGACAAAGATGTTTGATGTACATAAAAATTGAAAAATGTTAAAAACATAAAAGAGAATGGGGAAAATCAATTCTCTCCTTCTTCCCATTTTTTATTACTCATAGAATAACAATTCTTTCATATACATCTGCACTGTTATTATCAAATCATTAATACCATAAATTCCTGTTAATGGTTATTCAATATACCAGGTAAGTGATTTGTTTTAGCATGCTAAGTAGTTGATTTGAATTAACTGAACTAACCGGGTAAGGGTTTATTGATTTAAGTTAAGTTTTTGCGGCATCGTTGTTGAATTCGGGGCGCAAACAATAACTTAAATGAAATCAATAATCCAATCATTCTGCAAAATCCTTATAGTAATAACAATGCCTGTCATCATCTTTACAGGCTGTAGAAAAGAAAATTCGTCTGAAAAAATTAATGCTGATACTTCTGCCGATGCTACAACTTCGGCAGCTCTACCCGGCGAAGAGAACACAATAGCCCGCACACTTGTACTTCAAGCCCGTGAAGGCTATGGGTCAGGCACTCCGGGTGGAACAGGGAAGCCAGTCTTTCATGTCACTAATCTTAATGCCAGTGGCGCAGGCTCACTTTCTGCAGCTATGGGCAGCAACCGGACCATCGTATTTGATATTGGTGGCACTATCAACAATTTCAGCTGGGAAGGCTCCGGAATCAGCTACTTAACCATTGATGGTTCTACTGCACCCTCGCCGGGGATCACATTAAATAATAATAACACCGGAAATGGTATGCTATTCGATAATGGCAGCAATAATATCATCATCAGTAATATCCGCGTTCGCAATGCTGCCAATGACGGTTTCGCTGTTGTTGGTAATTGTCATGATATTGTATTCGAACATGTTTCAAGCGCTAATAACGGTGATGGAGACTTAGATATTACCGATGGCTGTTACAACATTACTGTTGAATGGAGCATCTTTGGAGCCAGTGTATCCGGGCCAATGCTTATCGCTTATCCCGGAACAAAAAATAACAGTATTCATCATAATTTATTTAATAGCTCAGCATCCGGGGCAGGAGAAAGAAACCCCTTTGTACATAATGCAACCGATTATCAGCCCAATATAACGAGCAACCTGATGGCAGATTTCACTAATAACGTGGTTTGGAAATGGACTCAATTCGGAAGCTGCGCGGATTATGGAGGAACATTGCAATGCCGTAATAATTTCTATCAAAGCACTTCCAACCCGGGAAATGCAATTGTTGTAAATCGTGAAAGTACCGGGGGAAAAATTTATGCATCAGGAAATGTGAGTGGTAATAGTGGAGTTAATCCCAACAACGTAAGCAATGTTTCTACGCCATGGACTGTCGCAACTGTGACTACACAGGATGCCTGTACAGCAGCATCAATGGTACTTGCACAAGCAGGGCCACGACCACTTGATGCACTTGATCAGTCACTCATTAATGGGGTTACTTTAACAAACTGTCCTTCTGCCAACCAGGTGCCGGTAGTAAACGCAGGACCAGATAAAACGATCACCTTGCCTGTTTCTTCAGTTGCAATAACAGGCACGGCTTCAGACGCAAACGGTACTATTGCCTCATATCAATGGACAAAAGTTTCAGGAACAGGCGGTACTATTACAACAGCATCTGCTGCAACAACAACTATTACAGGTTTGAGTGCCGGCTCTTACGTTTTCAGTTTGAAAGTGACAGATAACCAGGGTGCAACTGCGACGGATAATATAACTATTACTGTGAATGCTGCCACTACAACCAACCAGGCGCCGGTAGTAAATGCAGGACCAGATAAAACGATCACCTTGCCCGTTTCTTTAGTTACATTGACTGGTACGGCTTCAGATCCTGATGGCTCTATCGCTTCTTATCTTTGGACTAAGGTTTCAGGAACCGGAGGCGTTATTACAACATTAGCTGCTGCAACAACAACTGTTACAGGTTTAATTGCCGGTACTTATGTTTTTAGCTTGAAAGTAACAGATAACGGCGGCGCAACTGCGACGGATAATATAACTATTACTGTGAATGCGGCAACAACAAACCAGGTTCCTGTTGTATTCGCAGGAATAGATAAAACGATAAGCCTACCTGTTTCTTCAGTTACATTAACGGGTACTGCTTCAGACCCCGATGGCACTATTGTTTCTTATCTTTGGACTAAGGTTTCAGGAACCGGTGGAACTATTACAGCACCAACGGCTCTTACAACAACTATTACAGGATTAACTGCCGGTACTTATTCTTTTAGCCTGAAAGCGACAGATAACAGGGGTGCAACTGCTACAGACAATATAATGATCACGGTGAATGCTGCCCAGGCAACTGGAAGCAGTTACGGGTCACTAACATACTCAGAAAATTATGATCTTTCCTCATCTGTTAATACAAACCAGGGGATTAGAAATTCAGTATCATTTACGAATTATAAAACCGGACCAGGTTCATTCAGATCAGAAGTACGTGCCGGGGACGCAGGGTCAAGCGGAATGCGTAGTGAGATGGCATATACTGGCTCGGCACAAAATCCGGCAGAGGGCGTTCTTGAATATGATGTGTATTATGAAAACTGGAACTCATTAGACGGTGGCGGTCATTCTATACAGTGGTCCCCGGGAACAAGTGGTGCAGGCGCTATATTATCCCTGCAAAACTATGGAGGAAAATTTAATGTAGTCCGGTCTGTCGGTTCAACAGTCATCCCTCAATCGGGCACATTAATGAATTGCTCATCCAATACATGGTATAAAATGAGATGGGAATATAAATGGAGCACCGACAATAGTGGCTACATCCGTTTCTATATTAATAATGCTCTGTATTATTCTTTTACAGGCAAAACTGCCGATGGCAGTGGCCAAACTTTAAGAATTGGACAATCCAGATGGCCTAACAGCGGTAACACAATGCAGGTTACTTCTGTCGCGTATTACGATAACTTAAAAATTTATAAAAAATAATTGGTAAAACCCCTGTGAAAATAAACCAGGGATAAAAAGACACAGATTATTTAAAAAGGCTACCCCGGCGATCATCGTCCGGGGCTTTGCCTTTATTGAAAATATAGATGGCCTTTTAATGGTGCCGCAGAACAACAAGACTTATATATCCCGTTAATCACGGCAGGGAAGGAATCATTGATTCAATCACCAGGCTTATCAGACCGGCATATCCAGATTTTTTTTGATATAGTTCAAATGAAGAGAACACAATATCTGGTTTTAATCATATATACAAAGCAGAATACGCGTGGCATGAACCGAATGACTTTTTATACCTATAATTAACAGGACAGGTTTTAAAAGAAATTGATAGAAGATACTATCTGCCGGGATAAAGAGACTTACTATTATACCTTTAGGCAAATCCCGGATACCCTTAAATAAAAGTATGGAAACACATACTTCCCTTTTTATCATTTTAATGAATGATAAAAATAAATATAGAAGCAAAAAAAATTGTGAGTGATTATCTAATAATAACCTAAGTGATTTGCATTAGTATATAATGATTATTGATTTGAATTAATTGAATAAATGTTTTGTTGATTTAAGTTATTTGGTTGAGGCATTGTTGTTGACCTTATGTCGAAAACAATACCTTTATGAAAACCAAACACAGTTCACTTAACAGCAAAATAATGATTGCATGCCTCCTATCCGGCGCAATCTTTTTTGCCAGTTGTAAAAAAGACATCTCATCTGAAAATCTTAATCCTGCTGCTTCAGCCCTGGATCCGGTTTCGGCAATCAGCACTGACAACGATAGCACGGTAGTTAAGTCTGCAGCCGTTCTGGCCACAATTCCCTATGAAGGATTTGGCGCAAACGCTGTTGGCGGTGCAAACAGTTCAACTGTTTATCATGTAACTAACCTGAGTTCATCAGGTGCAGGTTCGTTCGCCAATGGAATAGGAAGTAATAAAACAATTCTTTTTGATGTAAGCGGTACTATTACCGGCAGGTTTGATCTTATCGGTATTTCTTACCTGACTATTGATGGCAATGGGCAGAACATTACTATTAATAACAATAATAATGGTGACGGCATCAGTTTTGACGGAAGCAATACGCATCATTGCATCTTAAAAGGCATTACTGTAACAGGTGCAGGAAATGACGGTATCAATGTACTGGACGGCGCCCATGACATTATGATTACGAATTGTTCATCTTACGGAAATACTGATGGCAACATTGATGTTGCAGGTGGAGTAAATGTAACAATACAATACTGCATCCTGGGAAGTGGCAAATCAGGCTGGGCAGGTGATATGCTTATCACAGCTACCAACGTAAGTGCACACCATAATCTGTTCTCGCCCGCTACATCAGGTGAAGTAGGTGAACGTTGCCCCTTGGTACATAGCAATTACACAACACCGGGTAATCCATGTGCTGATATCAGGAATAATTTGATCTGGAAGTTTGGACGCAGCGGCGGTTCAGGCTCCGGCTATGGAACAGCCATTGCATACAATGCAACGGCTAATGTAATTAACAATTATTATTACACATCAGGAACATCAGCAGCCAACGCTACGAATACGGATGATGGCTATGGTGGTGGTGCTACAGGTAAAGCATATATAGCCGGTAATGTAAGCGGCAACAGCGGTGTTAATGCAAACGCTGCAAATAATCATGCAATATATACTGTACCGTCAGTGACGACTCAGGATGCGTGTACCGCAGCAGCAATGGTACTTGCACAAGCAGGGCCAAGACCACTTAATTCAGCTAACCAGGCGTTAATTAGTGCAGTTACTTTAACAGGTTGTTCCGTTACGACACCTCCGGCTAACCAGGCTCCGGTAGTAAACGCTGGTGCAACTCAAACGATCACCTTACCGGCATCTTCAGTTACCCTTAATGGTTCAGCTACTGATGCCGATGGTACGATTGCTTCTTACCTGTGGACTAAATCTTCAGGAACTGGTGGTACTATCACCAGCCCGGCTTCAGCGTCATCAACAATAACTGGTTTGACTGCCGGTGCGTATATATTTAACCTGAAAGCAACAGATAACGTTTGTGCAGTTGGTAGCAAAGCTGTAACGATCACTGTAAATTCAGCATCTACACCAGTAAATGAGATTCCGGTAGTGAATGATGGTACAACTCAAACGATCACCTTACCGGCATCTTCAGTTCCCCTTCGTGGTCCAGCTACTGATGCCGATGGTACGATCGCTTCTTACCTGTGGACTAAATCTTCAGGAACTGGTGGTACGATCACCAACCCGAATGCAGCGTCAACA
>JAATGJ010000112.1 GCA_015654695.1 Chitinophagales bacterium
TCGGATGACGATAATTTTAAGAACCTGCTTCGCAATGGCGTGACGCCGCTTCCCTTTTCTGTTTACCAGTTTATGCAGTATTTGCGAAGTAAGGAAAAAATAGATGCGCCATTTTTTGACAATTTAAGACTGAAGTTGATCCGGTCAAATTATATATTCATTCCAGTCACCGGTGATCAGTTGTGGGAATGTTTTGATAACAGCGGATTTCAATTGGGTAAACCTTTCACTGTGGCGGTAAAAGGGCTGCTGGTGATGCGGACTGAATTCAGCGCCTTGCATGTGGCGCATTTTCTTAAACGATTATACCTTCAAAGCGGGTTGGCCACCACCCGTGAGCAAACGATACTTTTTATCCTGAATGAAATTTCAGCAAGACAAGATTTTGACCGGCTGAAGCAAATGTTAATTCTTGTGATCGGGAGGGAGTTCAGAATGTTGCCTAATTTCAAAGATGATATTCTGCAATTGTTGAATGTCTTTTGAAACGTTCCTTTTCTCAGGAGTCTTCCATTTCTTTTAGATTCTAAGGTGTAATATCGACAAAATGGCCTTGTACTTTAGATGTCCGATTCGTCAGTGTAATTTTATTTCTTCTCCATCATCTTTTCCAATAATGCAATTTTTTCATCTTTCTCTTCCAATAAAGTATCATTCAATCTCCGCCGCTAGGGTTCGTATACGTAACAAGTGCGACAGCCCGATGCGTGTCTCACACATTGGAAACACCCAAGTAACATTATTATTACACGAAGAAAATCGTTTCCCTTTCAAACCTTTAGATCAGTCAATGAAGCAAGAGATACTTCAAGAGCCTTCGCAATTTCATACAAAGTATAAAGTGTAGGATTTACTCTTCCATTTTCTAACTTTTCAATAGCTTGCCTGTCTTTGCCACAAGCTCTCGCCAGCTCAGATTGATTCCAGCCTTTTTTTTCTCTTAAATCTATTATCCGCTGCCCAATTTTTTTATTTAGATCGCTTTTTTTCACCCATCTAAAGTCAAATAAATTGTTGAAAATTTTGTCATACTAAAAGTTGACATATCAAAAATGATTATTACATTTGTCATATAATTATATGACATTCCCGTTTTATTAAACCTTATCTCATGGCATCCATTCCTCCTTCTTATCAAAGTATTTCAGATTTTTATAGCACATGGGCATTACCCCAAGCCTCGGTTATGCTCAGCAGCGGTCTTATGGCGGCACAACAGCCAAAAATGTGGAAGGAACGTTCACCCTCCCACCTGCTTTATTTTTTTGAAAGACTGGAAGGGCTGCTGGTCGCATCGCTCAACCTGCTGGAAGATGAAAGCAAAAGAGAAGAAGCAAAGTTCGCCAAAGATGATAAGCATTGGTGGCTTACAAAGTATGAAACCTATTGCGGCTGGCACAAGGGTGATACTCCCTGGCAGTTCTTTCCCCGCCATCTTTCACAAAAAGAGTTCCTTGATCCATGGAAAGCTTTGCAAAAGATCAGGCGATATAAAAACGTGGAAGAATGGAAAGAACAATTAAGAGACCTGCTGCATGAGGCTTTATCAGACAGTGTATTGGACAACGGTATGAGCGGCGAAGAAGCATTGGACACATGGCTCTTGCTGCACAAGCTGCTGGAAGCAACCCATCTCATAGAAGTACGGGCTATCAAAGAAGATAAAGACGGCCCCCGGCCCAAATGGAAAAAAGAAAAGACGGGAAACAAATCATCCAAACAAGAAGAAGAAAAAGAAGGAGAAGAACCGGGTGATAAAACGCATGCATGGGCGGTCATCAGGGAATATATCGCGTTCTTCGGTGAAGACGGTACAGCCGAAGAACTATGGGAGATGGTCAAGCGGTCGCTTACTAATGAAGAAGATGAAACCTCCGCTCATGACCGCAGCAAAATGATCTTTGTCTATGAAGAATTAAAAAAACTGGTAGATGCCGTGGTCATCCTCTATAAGCTGCGGTTAAAGCAACAACGGAAGGCTTTACTACAGGAAGAAAAAAGAAAATAGCAGTTCATCATTTAAATCTCGTTATATGAAATTGCATCAATCCATCAGCCATTTAACAAAGCAGGAACAAACTGACCTGCGGTATATTGTCAAAACCATTTCAGCGGGTTTGCAGCCGGCATTGGTTTTTTGTTTCGGCATACGTTTGTCGCAGCAGCTTCGCCGCAGTTGCTTTACCCAGAAAAGAAGGAATGAAAGTCATCATGCAGTATACGACCTGCTCATTATATTACATGATAACGATACGCTCCAGGAAGATACCGCGGCAACAGTAGCCCAAAGAATGATAGGTGACGCAATAAAAACGAATATGCTCGTTCACCGCTTTTCTGTTATGAAAGAGAAATTGCCGCAAATGAATTTTTTCTTTTCATGGATGCACCGGTCTGCTATCCTGCTCATCAACCGGGATAATAGTTTATCACAGCTACTGCCGCAAAAAAAGAAAACGGATATACTGCCTGTATCAAAAGAAACTTTTGTGACGATAAAAGAGGGACTGGATAAAGCAAAATCTTTGCTGGCCGCCATCCAGGAACAATGGCCGTCGCAATCGTATGACCTTACGTTGCAAACGATCCGGGAAGCAGCTGGGGAGATCATGAAGGCATTGATAAAGACAGGTCTTGGATACGAAGCCCGCAACTGTTCTGTTGCAACCATGATAAAGCTGACGGAAAATTTCAGCGATATGGTGTCGGTATTATTTCCCGGTAATACAGCCGAAGAAAGACAACTTTACTTATTGCTCACAGAAGCCGGTACCGTTGACGAAATACCCGGTGCCAATTGGGGTATCCTGCTGAAACGTATAAAGGAACTGAAACAAAAAGTGAATGATTATGTATGTAAAAATTCTACCTTGCTGAAATATGTGCGGCAGGAAAACAAAACTGAAGAAACTGCAGGATAGATGAGGCTAATAAAGCCCGGCATCTTTTTTTAGCAGTTCAATTACCGTATCTTTTGCTATTCCGTTTTTTAACAATTGCATAGCCTTGCCCGTTAATTGCTGGTAAACCTTTCTTCCTTTTCTTTCTTTTCTTTCTTTAGGTAATGCACGGTAAACAACCGATCCTATCCCGGATGCGTTTGCAAGCAATGCCGCATATAGCATGGTATTCTTAAAAGCGGCGCTTCTCTTCACTCGTTTGCTGCTCAGGGAACTTTTCAATCTTGCATAATACTTCCCATCCATCTGGTAAAAACAAATATCATATATCGTCCCTGTAATTTTTACTGCTCCGGTTTGCTCCGCCATATTCATGTCTTTTTTATAAAGATAATTGGCTGGTTTTTGTTGGCTCGTAAAAACGGCACTATTTGCCAATTTTGCCGTTTTTTGCACTTTAAGCCTGGTCAGTATGTACCTTGCTGCCCCCATAGCCATACCATCCCTATGGATGCACCGTATCAACGCCAGGGTAAAAGCGTTCAAAATAAGAGCCTCCTCTTTCCTCCCCTTATAATGTCAGTATAGATAAATGCGTTTCATACTATAACCTTCCGGCATAAACAGGAAAAGGTTTCTTTACAGAAACCTTTTAGTACCGGAGAGCAGACTTGAACTGCCGACCTTCGGGTTATGAATCCGATGCTGTTTATTTTCTCCGTTATTAATCAATTGGTTGTAGTTATTACTCTAAATTCTAAGTAGATATTTGTTAGCTATTTTGTTAGCTATTTTGTTAGCTATTTTGTTAGCTTTTTTGTTAGCTTTTTTGTTAGCCATTTTTATTAAAAACATTTGTTATTGCACCTATTGCAGCTATGCAAATAAAACAAATAATCATCCAAATGCCTATTAAATTAGTAACTCTTGGACTGTACGCTAATTCTTTAAGAGACCAGATACTACCAAAAATGACAGTCCCAATTATTATACCTACAATAACAATTATAATTGAAGATATACCAGATTGATTTTTTGCCAAAATAGTAGTTTAATTAGATAGCAATTCTATAAATTGTCAAATATGGTGATTTCCTCTTTTATGCCTAAAGCTTCTCTACTTTTACTAGCATCGGCATAGGTATCAAATTCATAAATCTGAATATCTGTAACATCAAAAGAATATACTAGAATAATATCATTTTTTTCTTTCATTGCTGTTCTTCTTATAACATCCTTGAAATTATATCTCTTATCTTCATTATAATTATTCATTGAAATGATACCAGTAACAATATAATATTCATTTTCATGAGTATCATTTGGTCCTAAGGGCGAAGTGGGATCATCTGGTATTATTGGTTTTCTTGTTCCAATCAACTCTTGCACGACTTTTATCTTTGCTTTTCCAAAAACATACTTTGTATTTGAGTGATGAAATATGTCATTTTTGATCTTTTGTTCATCATCTTCATTTCTTGGATAATTATTTTTTGGTCTATCTTTATTTTCCTCCACTTCTTTTTCTAATTCTTGTATTTTTTCTTCTAGCTCGTTAATTTTTTTATCTTTTTGTGATTTTTCTGAATTGTCTTGGCAACTATCAATAATTATCCAGAACATAACTAAAATAATATAACGCATAGCAATATTTTAAGTAAATATCAATTCGAGGTGTTTTGTCAGATATTAAAATAACGCAAATTTGCTCTAATCTACAAGGCTTAGAAAGATTCTTTTTGCTCCTGTGTACTACAGGGATGAAAAATTCATAAAGAAGTTTGGTCTTAAACTTAAAGAGATCAGGAAAGAAAAAGGGGTTAGCCAGGAAAAACTAGCTCTTGAGACTGGCTTTGAATTAAGTCAAATTGGTAGAATTGAACGAGGCGAGATTAATACCTCCATCAGTCACGTAGCAGCTATCGCAAAAGTTTTAAAGGTAAATCCTGAAGCGCTATTTCAATTCTAAAATGAAAATTATTTTATTTTTTCACTTACTTCAGATAATAATTGTTTTACATACTCACCTTTTAAAACAATAGAAACGCCAGAACGAAATTCAGTATATAGTGGCTTTTTTGAAAGGGAATCCAAAACATCTTTATCGTTACTCTTTAAATTGCTTATTTCGGAATATCCACCAATCAATATTCCTACTAATTCATATTTAGATTTAAGTGCAAAAACTGGTCCCCCGCTGTTTCCAAAAGTTGCATTGGATTCTACTAGAATAATTTTATCCAAAACTGAATTTGTCAGTCCTTTACTTTTCCATGTTACAGTTCCATTTTTAAAAGTAGTTATACAATAATGGAATTCATTTTGAAAATTTGCCTCAATGTGTCCGGGGTAACCATAAATCCATACCTGATCACCGGTTTCAGGCACTGTCATTGAATTATATGGGAATATCACAGGGTTATGTCCTTCATTAACATACTGGGTAACAATTTTATCAAAAAAGAAATTGTTAGGAATTAAAATACAAGCTAAATCTATAGTGGGATCAGAGTGGTGAAAATAAGTTACAACTTTCTTATTAATAAAACGAGGAACACTTATTCCAAAATAATCAATTGTTCTTATAGAATCGGCCCATGATAATCTAACATGAAAAGAATCAATATTGTTATCATGAAAATATTTAAGAACATGGCCAGCGGTTACAATGGTTTTGATAATCACTGTATCATACTTTACATATGTAATTAAGCCACTACCAATAGATTTGAACTTCTTATACTTAATCCATTTTGTACTCGAAACCTTCATTGAATCAGTATCAATAACTCCTATTGCGACAACATACTTCCTGAGTTCCTCGAAATCATTTTTTTGGGCTAAACAAAAATTCGTTTTTGTCAAAAAAAAACTTATCAAAAGAATCAGTGAATGAGGTTTCATAAAAAATATTTTAACTAAATCAATTAGCAAATATAATAATAAACAAATTAGCAATGGAAATTTCTTTTCAGTGGTTTTGATTAGGGATAAAACCGTCTCAAAAGAAAACTACAACCTTAGAACTGGTCATGGATGCAGGAAAGAAAATACAGCATAACTCCCTGTTGCCTTTTAATAGCGTTCCAGCATAATTAATGATTGTATGTTCTACAGTTTAATTGAAAAACTACAGCTGCTGTTCAATCGTTGATTAGGATGGAACAATGTATTCACCTTTTAAATAATTACTCTGGCACAACTCTATGCTGCCATGCAAGGTGAATGAGTGGGATTCCATTTACTACTGGACATCGCATTACTACTAGAACCATTTTATCATATTCACATCCGTAATAACAATAAGAAATCCATTTTCTTCTTTTTCTGTCTGGGAAAGGGAATGTAGTTGACATAATTTTAAATTTTAATAATTAATGGGAGTGTTGTATTCCACGCCACCACCGCCATGCAATTATTGGGGGGAGTTCACGAGATGCCGAACAATTCTCAAGATTTGTGAGTAAGCAATTGTGAGGCAGAAGTGACGACCACAACGTCGGTTATTATTCGTGGCATGTTTACATAAGCGTGGATTTGTGCCAGAATAATAATAGCAAAGCTTTGTGCCAGTGCCAATAATTGCGCGCAGGTGGCGTAATAAAATGGAGGAGCTGCGGTGGACTGCGAAGCATCTGGTTTGCGTAAGGCCGCAGGACACAGTACGCAGCGGAAGACTGATTTACGGAGCTGGGCAAACCATGACAGAAACTGTAGGGAGGCATTGTGAAAAGCTTTCTGGCGTGGTTTTTTAACTTAGCTGTAAATACAGGATACCTTTTTTCCTGATTTTACGCATTACTATTATAGAAAATTCCGAAATTCACAGGAAGATGCCGGGGTAAGATGTAAACACATACATTTAGGCGGGGGCTTTGTTAAGAGATACACTTGTTTTCCTTACATATTAGATTCCAAAAAAAATTGAAAAAAATTTAGTCAGTTTAGTAATTCGAAATCAACTTAAGCGAAATGCATTTAATCAACCCATTTCCCTTTGATTACTAAAAACACCGAACTTCAATTTTGAATGGTCTGAAAATAGGGTAGTGGGTCAGTTTGAAATTTGAGTTGATTAGCATTAGTACCAATCAACATTTTTAAGTTCTTCAATTAAGTCATTACGATATCTTTCTATTACCCTTTCTGATGGATTAGGTAAAGTAAACCCTAATTTTTTTGTTTCTTGTAATTCATCAAATTTTTGTTTAAATCTTGTGAAAGATTCTTTTATAAATTCGGTAAGTAAATCTTCAGCATTATCAAAGTTATCACAAACCAAAAACACTGTATCCGTAGCAACATATTCAATAAATCCTTCCATTAAATAATCCCAAATAATGTAGTTTGTTATAGACTTATTAGGGAATACTCCGAAAAAGATTCTTTTTATAATTACACTATGTCTTGATTTAAATCTAACATTTGAAGAAAATTCCTGTTCAAATGTTTTGCTGACATCGAATTTTATTAAATCAATTGGCAAAGAGCTTACATTGCCTGTCATAATTATTGATTTTAGATTTTTCCCTTCTTATTATATTCACCCCTCTTTTTTGGAGCTTCAATAAGAGCTAAGTTAGCAATATCCTCAATACTCATTACTCTTTTTGTTAATCCGGCCTGCATTGCAGATGTTACGCTTAATGAGATATGAATTTTTGCAAAAGTTATAATAGACAAAATAGAGAGCAATGGCATGACAATGATTTTCTATTTTCTTACTAAAGGCATTTGTAAGCCTGGTAAATCTTCTCATGTGCATCCCCATGGTTAAATTTTGTCTTTCAATGTAACTGGTTGATACAAACTTAGAGTTCGGCCATCAGTTGTTAACTGCACCCTGTTACTTAATCAATCAGCCATATCACCGAACAGTCCGAATCTAAACTCCCGGCTGCCTCTCAAGAGGACATCCCAACGACTTGAAGCCCCGAAAGGGGCTTTCATATTTTACCTTGCTCTTATATTGATGTAGTGTTTAATTTGCTTCATTTCGAAGTAAACTTATGCCACGATGTCGCAAAAAAGGGGCGAATTTCGGGCGAAGATGGGGCGAAAAAAATCTTGAAATATAGGCCAGTTAAGGGTTTGGGGCTAAATAATATTTTTACCGGTCAGCTAACTTTTTATCTATTTCTTTCCATTTTGCTATCCAGTAGTTTACTACATCAGGGTTTTTGGTACTAAATAGACGTATGAGGTTAGAAGGCTTAATTTTTTCTGTTTTTGTCCCTTCTGTTTCTATATGGTGAGATAAAAAGGATGCTAAGTCCTTGTAATTAGCGGCTATTAATCCCGCATCTTTTAAAAGACTAATCAGAAGTGCTAACTGTTCAACTGTCATATTAAATTTTAGCCTTCCTGGCGGTATGAATTCATTGGTTTTATTTGGATAGGATATTTGTTTAGTCTCGTGGGGAAGTTGAGGCGTTATACTGACAGGGACTATTGCTACCGAATTATAAGCGATTTGTCCCGTATTATATCTATTTATGTAATAGTCTAATATTTTAATAAAATTGGAAAATAGCGGTTTTGTATTTAAAATATATTCATGTACTTTATCTGTGTCAATTAACTGTAAAGACTTATCCTCTGTTTTTTTATTTTCTAAATATCTAAAAAGGTTTTTATTGTAATCGGTGGCTGTTTTTGTAATAAAATCTGCATAATTAGAAATGAAACATTCTTGCTCTCTAATTCCTCTCAAATGTCTGAATAAGTCATGTACATAATTTGGAGTGTTGCTTTCGGTTATCCGTTTTATTTCTTTATCCATTAAAATTTGAAAATCAAAGCATCTTTCTATATAGTCCTTTAAATCCCAACTAAAGTCCTCGAAAGGAAGGAAAAACTGCATGTAAACAACATTAGAGAAACTAACCGTTAATTCGGTAGCCGTATCTATACAATAGTAGGGGGTGTATGGGAAGGCATCTGGAGCATTAAACATTCCCCAAAATAGCATTTTTGCTTGACCGTAAAAGCATTTGATTTATTTTATTATCTTTCCGGTATCAATTCTATGCGTTACTCTATCGTACTTTTATTATTTGTTTTTGTGTTAAGAACAAACGGCCAATCCTTATTTCCAACAAAAGGGATATTAATTAACACTCCCTACCATTTCTCCGTAACCATTCCAACAAAAGAGTGGAAATTACTCTCAAAGCAGGAAATAGAAGAACAAAAAAAAATAGCAAACAATCAAAATCTTCGCATTTCCGCAATTGCATATTTAGGGAACAAAAACAAATTAGATGATATTCCTCACTTGTATGTTACTTATCACCCTCAACCTAAAATAGGAGAAAAAGGATTTGAATATTCTTCAAAAATGATTTTATCAAGTTATTTGCGAGATTCTTTAGAAAAATATATGAGCGAAAAGTTTCCGGAGTGGTCATTCGAAATAAATAATAACTATTATAACGTTGATACAGTTAGGAGAATGGTCATGTTTAGTTCAACCACTAAATATGATGATGGGGATATTAGATTAATGATTTACTGCTTTTTCCTTATGGAAACAGGTATTGCCCAAATAAATTTCTCATTTGCCAAAACAGAAATTGGCGATTATAAGGATTTTATGAAACAAGTAATAGACAGCGTAAAAATAGATACAAAATATATCCTCGTTAAGGATTAATTTTTTAACCCCCACCTTGCAGCAGCAGTCTTTTTAGCTATTTCTTTACGTCTTTTAGCTGATAAGGCTGCTTTACGTGCAGGGCCACCTTTTTTGCCCCCTTTGCGACCCATTTCGCTCATTACTCTTGATATTTCACTAGCTGGTATTGCTGGTTTTTCCTCCTTTGTATCAGTACCCAAATCAACAATTGATTTAGCCCTCTTATTGGTATCTGTTGGAAGTTTTACTTTCTTTGCCATAGTGAGGCAAAGGTTATAAATTCAATGCTTATTCAGTCAAGCATTGATAAACAATATACTTTTGGAGAATTTCAAATTAGGACACTACCCGAAAATAGGAGGCTCGAAAAAAAGTCGTTAAATTGGTTCGTGGTCTTTTATATTTCAATAAAGAATGATAGAAAACGAATACGGTTGAAAGTGGAAAAGGTTGAAGAAACTGGCGCCTATGACAAGTACAGAATAACCGCCAAAAATCAGATTTTTGTGCTACAGAGTAACAGGCCACTATTCAGGGGAAAGGGATTAATGCACCGCCGTATTGACTGGAAGGTTATTGAGGGAGGATTTCATAATACACATATTTTGAAACTTATTACAAAAGAAATTCAATCTAAAATAGAATGACTCTTTACCAGTTTAATGCTTTGGATGAAATGGAACAGGCAGAAGCCCTCTGGGAAAAGGGCGTACATATTGGAGAACGATTTGACGAAGAACACAATATTCTGCTTTATCAAATAGATGGCTTTTATTTAGAAGCATATTACCACAGGGAGTATAACGTACTAATGAGATTTAGGACATTTTCAAGTTTGGAACAGCTAACTCCCTATCTTGAGAAATTGAATATAAATTACGAATAAGTCCTCTTCCTTTCGTTCTCTAGTCGGCTATAGATTTTGCTCCCATCTTTAGTAACTTTACTCAGCAACAGTTCGGGCTGTAGCGTCACAGAACTTCAGCACAACAGAAGCTATGATCGTTAGCGGTAATTGTAATAGGCTTTTTTATGCAAAAATCATACAAAGAAATTCTGGGAGAAATTTTTGAAAAATGGCATAAGGACCTAATGGATCAAGGTTTTAAAATAGCCGAATTACTTGATAAAGTAATTGTTTGGTTAATTGGTCTTTCTACTGGAGCGATTGTATTAATTTTTTCATCGCTAGATAAATTAATATTTGTCAGTAAACATACAATTAATACGACTTTATCTTTCTTAGTATGCGCAATCGTTTTGGGCGTAGTTGGAAGAGTCTTATATGCAATAGCGATTTATCTAGGTTTTTTCATGTCCTCATTATTTTCGATGCAACTAAGAATGTTGGAAGTACCTCACGATCCTCGAATAGTGGACGATGAAGATACCTCGGAAGACATTTATGGGTATTTCTTAGAAGATTTCAAGATAGATATGCCTTCTCTTCTTGAATACAAAAAAAGTGTCGCTGAAAATAACTGGAGCCAGGCACACAAATATGCTAGGGATTTGTATAATGATTATGCTGAGCTGAGCAGATTAAAATTTCAAGATGCAATGAAAGTTATTACTAAAATAACAACCGATTCCTTTGGATATGAGGCAGATTATTTTGAAAAAAAGAAAACTATTTCTAATCGTAAAAAAGGTAAAATTCTTCGTTTCCTTACCACCTTTAGCTATGCCTTATACATCTCATCAGCACTAGCGTTTGGAACCGCAGTTTTATATTTCTTCCTGCAATATCTAAATTCATAGTAACAACTACAGCAAATAAAAGTATTGCTACAAGTGGGGTTGGCGGAATAAATTTCGTCTTCAAAATCAGTAATCATCTTTTATTCCGGCCAACTTTTGAGGAATAATGCTATTAATTATGCTGATAACGGGAAAAGTTATAGCTCCGAACAGGTTATAACTTGTGTGGTTAAGGCGTGTCTACAACGCCTTTTCATTTGTTAAGAACCTTCGAAAAAATAGAGTAATAATAATGCTATACGAAGCAAAAAAAATTAATTTTTAATTAAAATTTAACAGCATAACCCATTGTTATTCAGATAGGTTATACGATATTTGCAATTGAGAAATTAAACCCATGACATTGGGATTTAATTGACACCCCTGAAGGCCCGGAAGGCTGTAAGGGGTCAGACGTTGGGTTGGTAGTTGCGCCCTGAAATAACAGGGAAAAATAGCGATGAGATTGTCCCCAATATCTCAAAAACTGGCATCATTCATAACCTACCGGGTGGAGCATTACACATCAGTATCGGTGTCCTGAAGTAACAGGAGTTTTAGCTTCCATGTGGGTGTAGAGAATAATATCTAACGGTTTTATTCTTGACGTACAGCGGTAGCTAAAGAGGATGTCTAACTAAAATAGGGCTTAGGAATTAGCCTTATGTTTAACTAAAATGAGGCTTAGGAATTAGCCTTAAGGGGCTTTCTATGCTTATTTGTTAATAGCATTAACAGTTACCCTTTTTCTCCCTCTAGAACAGATATCCTAATAATCCCCTTGTTCTTTCTTCGCAAGCATGGTTTTAATAGCTAAAATAATTTAATTATTAAAACATGGAATGTGCGATGAACGATGAAGTCTGGAAGCCAGTACTTCAGTACGAAGGTTTTTATGAAATTAGTAATAAGGGTGTTGTCAGGGGGGTGGAAAGAACCGTATCCTTCAGCCAGGGAAGTAGAATAATTCGATCAAGAGTACTCTGTACGAGGCTTAATAATTGCGGATATATTGAATTAAGACTTTCGAAAAATAGTATTACAAAAACTAAGTTTCCTCATGTTCTTTTAGCGCAAGCATTCATTCCTAACCCTGAGAACAAGCCATTTGTAAACCACAAGAACGGCATTAAAACAGATATTCGTCTTGAAAATCTGGAATGGAGTACTCATTCAGAAAACATAAAACATGCTTATCAAATAGGCTTGTTTAGTGGGATGAAAAAAGAAACTCCGGTAATAGACATTTGCACGAATATGTCATTTTCTAGTATTAAAAAAGCTGCTGATTTTTATTCCATCCCCTACAGTACATGCAAGAACTATTTGAATGGAAAGAGAAAAAACATCACTTCATTAAGATATTTGAATAGAGATGCGGCTTAAGTAATTCCTGTGATATCTGAAGAATATTTCTCTCTCACTACATCAAAATATTGCTCCAAAATTAGAAAGTTAAAATATGTCAGTTGATGAGCTACACAAACATTGCTTATTATTTATTCACAAAGAGGATTTTCTCGAAGCCACATGTTCAGTTGAATGTGGATACAAAAAAACCTTTTTTACTGAGTTTGATAAAGAGGGGAAAATAAGAACCAATCCAGAAGATGTGATGGTGCTTATTCCTGAACGAATAAAACTTAAATGGGGACAGAGTGGTGTAGCTATTAGTTTAAAAGATTTATTCTTGATAATTCTACAGAGTGCTAAGCTTCAGGAAGTCTCTTAATTTCTTTTCCAATTTTAAGCCATCAAAATTGCCATTTGGGGTGTCCCGGAGCTGCAAGGTATACTCAGTGTCCAACTTGGAAGAATTGCTCAAAATGAACGAACGATAATCTCCTCCACTTTCAAAATACTTAATGTAGCAATGTTCATACTGTTTGTCTGGAAATTCATTTGTGTCCTTGTTGCTAAACAATAAAATTGTAGGTGTTGATACTTGAAATTCGGAGGAGTGGTATTCATCGAATACTAATATTTCGTTATCAAGGGCTATTTCGCATGTGAGTTTCGAATTCATATTTAAAAATTTATAATGAATGTCAGAGCAATTTAAAATAGAATTATACAAAACAGCCCTTGAATTGGCGAGAAATGAACCATATACACATCTTGATAAAAAAGAAGACAAGTTTATTCAATTAAGCTTCTTTCCAACAAGTATCAAGATTATTTATGATGAGCTTGTATCATTATTTTCAGAGCAAGCTGATAGTGAATCTTGATGGAATTTGTCCTCTTTTTTATTTCCGTTATGTAGCCAAACACAATAGTAAATCCCATTAAACTTATCTAATACTGTCTGAATACCTGAAATAGTCATTTTGGTTTCAGGGTTAGACGCAAGGAATACGCATTGTCCGGATTTGAACTTTTGGATAAAGTCAGTCATATACTATCCTTATTTTACTGCTGAATAGAATGAAGCATAACAATTAAATATACAGTACTTGATTGGAAAATTCAAAACCCTATCACGCAAACTTGTTATTCAGCGCTTTTACCCTGGAATGTTGCCGGGTATTTCTTTTCACATCATAAATCCCCACTACCATAGCAGTTGAAGTATGCTCATTGTGCTTGGCAGCTTCATTTTCATTAAGAAGATCAACGACCTCCGTAGTGTGCAGGTGCTTAAGAGAGTAAAAATCAGCTTCTATATTGAGTTTATTTTTAACAAGCCTGTACCACCTTTTACCAACCTGATAGGGCTGTATTTGGCTAGTTCCCGGCTTCAGACCTTTACTAAAAATAACGTCCCCGCTATTTGCATGTTCCATAATTTCCGTCCATAAGGGAAGAACAATATCCTTAATTGTTTTCCAAACTTCCCGATACTCTCTGCCCTTTAGAATAATGACTTTATATCGCTGGTTTGGCAAATCAACATCTCCTTCATTTACCCTGAGTAATTCAGAAATCCTCGCTCCTGAGTGGAAAAATATGTGCAAAAACCTATGAAACTCCGGGTAATTATTCTTTAAATGCTCATTAACCAGATTTCTTTCTTCATCTGTCAGCACCTGCCTAATATGCTTAACTACCTTTTTCTTTTTAATATCTCTCACCGGGTTAGTCTCTACTAACTCCAATTCGCATATTTCTGAAAATAGAATCATCAGGTAGCTTCTATTCTTATTAAATCTGTCCGGGCTATTACTCGCAGCTTCCAAAATCATTTTAATTGTCTTCCTGCTTACCTGTGAAATGGGATATTTGATTAGCCCCAAAGATTTGATTGCACTTCCAACTGTTGAAAGCATAAACTTTAAATCTTTCTTCGTACGGGCTGAAACTTCCACTTTCTCATAAACCGAAAATAGAGCCTCCATAATTGGTGTTTGAGGATTAATAATGGCCTTTTCATCAGAGGCAATTTGAGACTTTATTAATGGATTGTAGCCATCTTTAAGAAGCTTATCCATTTCGGAAGACAGGGCGTTTTTAGTGGCTTTCTGACGTTCTGGAAGGATTTTAAATTGGTTCATACCCTTTACCATAACCTGCTTGGGTTTCTGAAATTTTGGATCGTAAAATCGGTACATTATGTACCAATCGAATGAAACTTTTGCAGTTTTTGATTGCCAGTTTTTTGGATAAACTGAAAGATTGCTGCACGAGCAACCATTAGGAAGATTAACCATGATGTAGCATTTTTTGTTAGCTTTTTTGTTAGCTATTATTAAATACTACAACCGATTGATGGGCAATAAAAAAGCCGAAAGCCTTAATAGAAAAGACTTCCAGCTTAGTACCGGAGAGCAGACTTGAACTGCCGACCTTCGGGTTATGAATCCGATGCTCTAACCAGCTGAGCTACCCCGGCAAATGCTTACCAAGTCTTTCGACCTTGGGGCGGCAAAGATATGAGATTTCAGCTTTTTTGGCGCTAAGATTTAAGCAGGTATCCGAGTCTTTGTGCCACCTTTTCAGCATCCGGAAGCACCGCCTTTTCTAATACTATATTCATGGGTATAGCTGGTACATTCGAAGCGCCCAATACTTCCACGGCAGCATCAAGGAACCGGAAACAATTTTTAGAGATCCTTCCGGCCAGCGCCTCTGCAAAAGAATTATTTTGTTGTTCTTCTGTCAGCACCAGGCATTTACCATGCAGCTTTACCCGTTCATATACCAGGTCTTCATCTAATGGATATAATGTCCGCAGATCAATGATCTCTATCTGCTGGTCAAACTTTTTAGCAGCCGCCTTTGCCCAATACACTCCCATACCATAGGTGATAACTACGCAAGTTTCACCTGCTTCTGTCCTCTCTGCATCCGCTTTCAAAACGATAGTTGCTTTTCCAAGGGGTAATATATAATCTTTTGAAGGCTCCGGTGATCTGGCTTCTTCTGTTCCCGGCACTTTACTCCAGTACAGTCCTTTGTGTTCCAGCATCACTACCGGATTGGGATCATAGTAAGCCGCTTTCATCAATCCCTTCATATCTGCAGCATTGGATGGATACACCACTTTAATACCTTTAATGGAAAGCAGGGTTGTTTCAACACAAGCGCTGTGATAAGGGCCGCCACCGCCATAAGCTCCAACAGGAACACGTAATATCATTGATACCGGGAACTTACCACAGGTCAGGTAGGATGATTTTGATATTTCCGTTACCAGTTGGTTAAAGCCGGGATAGATATAATCGCCAAACTGCACTTCTACAATTGGCTTCAATCCAACCGCGCTCATACCCACAGTTGAACCAACGATATAAGCTTCCTGTATAGCCGTATTAAATACACGTTGATCTCCAAATTGATCTGCAAGAGTCGCCGCTTCCCGAAACACACCTCCCAGTCTTTTACCAATATCCTGTCCATATAAAACCGCTTCGGGATGCGCTTCCATTAATTCACGTATGGCAAACAGGGCGGCATCCACCATCATCACTTTCGCTGCGCCTTTTGGGTGACGTTCACCTTTTTCTTCTGTAACAGGTGTTGGAACAAATACATGATCTTCCACTGTAGAAATATCCGGTTCGGGAGAAGCCATAGCTTTGGCGAAGTCATCAACTACTGATGCCACAGCCTCTTTTTCTATTTGTAAAATTTCTTCTTCGCTTATCCCCTTATCAGCTAATTTTTTCCGGAGTTTTGGATGGGGGTCATGTTGCAGGTGTTTTGTCCAGTCATCATTGGATCTGTAAAATTCTTTTCTCACACCGCTCGTATGATGTCCCAATAAAGGAACCTGTGCGTGTACGAGATAAGGTCTTCTTTCATTACGTACTACATCACAAACATATTTCATCACATCAAACGATGCCTCCAGATCACTGCCATCTACCTGTATCCTGCCCATGCCCTTGAAACCCGCAGCAAATTCAAATACATCCATGGCTCTTGCTTCATCAGCGGTTACACTGATGCCCCAGTTATTATCCTGTACCAGGTAAACAATGGGTAATTGTTTTAATACGGCGAATTGAAACGCTTCACTTACTTCACCTTCTGTTACACTCGCATCACCTAATGAACAAATGACAATCGGCGATTCTCCTCCGGCTCCTTTCCGAAGAAGGGGAGAGTTTATTTTTTCCAGGTATTGAATACCCTGTGCAATACCCGTAGTAGGAATAGCCTGCATACCCGTAGCGCTGCTTTGATGAATGATACCCGGCTTATCATTTTCCTTATAGTTGGGATGGGAATAATATTCACGGCCACCGGTAAAAATATCATTGCCTTTGGCCAGCAGTTGAAGCATTAATTCATAAGGAGTAAATCCCAGCCCAAGTAATAAACTTTCATCACGATAATAAGGACTGACATAATCCTGTAATTGTAATTGAAAAGCTGTGGCTAATTGTATGGCTTCATGACCCCTTGAAGTAGAATGCACGTATTTGCAAACCTGGCGATTGGCTTCATAGGTTTCCGCCATAGCTTTTGCCTGGCTCATCAACCGATAGGCTTTTAACAACAAGTGGTTATCAATCATGAATGACGGCAATGAA